>NZ_QGGF01000205.1 GCF_003857015.1 Micromonospora globispora
GGCCCGGCGCCGGCGCCGAGCCACACCGAGGCGCTGGCCGTGCTGCAGCAGGCGGTCCGGGACAGGGCGCTGGTCTGGGTCGGGTACGTCGACGCGCACGGGGCGACCGCGTCGCGGCTGGTCCGGCCGGTGTCGATGGGGGCGGGTTACCTGCGGGCCGAGGACGAGCGGACCGAGATGCTGCACACCTTTGCGCTGCACCGGATCACCGCGGCGGTGCTGGAGGACTGAGGCGGGCTCAGGTGCCGGGGCGGCGGCCGAACACCACCACCCGGGTGCCGATCCGTCCCAGCTCCCACAGCCGCACCGCGTCGGCGTGCAGCAGGTTGACGCAGCCGTGTGAGCCGATCCACCCGTTGTGCAGGTACGTGGTGGTCTCGTGGAAGCCGATCCCGCCGTTGAACTGCTGCCAGTACGGCAGCCAGACCTCGTACGGGGTGGACCACTCCCGCAGGTTCCGGCCGCCGATCCGGTAGCTGCCGCTCGGGGTGGCGTACCCGGCCATGCCGGTCCGGGTGACCGTGGGGCCCATCACCACCGTGCCGTCCCGCATCGCCCAGACCGTCTGCCGGGTCAGGTCGACGCAGAAGGTCAGCCCGGAGCCGGCGTGGCAGCGGCGTACGTCGGTGGTGGCGAGCCGCTTCGCCACCTCGTACGTGGTGGGGCCGGCGCGGCCCTCGGCGGGGCTGATGCCGTACCGGCGCTGGAACCGCTTGATCGCCTTGCAGTCGGCGGCGGACTGCTGCCCGTCCACAGTCACCGTGCCGAAACCGCCCAGCCGGGCCAGGTACGCCTCGACGGCCCGCTGGTGCTGGCCCTGGGGGCAGCCTGGGTACCCCGAGCTGCTCGGCTTCGGCGTGGCGCTCGGTTTCGGCGTAGCCGTCCGGCTGGGTTTCGGTGTGTGTGTGGGTGGGGATGCCGGGCTGGTCCGCTGGTCCGGCGTGGGCGTGGCGCTCGCCCCCGATGCCTGTTCCGTCACGCCGACGGGGGCCGGCGCCCCCGCACCGGAACCGTCGCCCTGCGGATCGAGCGCGCACGCGCCGACGCCGACCAACATGACCGCTGCCAGAGCGACGACCCGCGCGATCAACCGGACACGCTTCATGGGCCCTCCCCGTGGACAGCTGTCGCATTGCTAGACGTACGGGAGTGGTGGGAGCGTTGCCTCGGCTGTGCGACTTTTCGGTAACAGTCCTGCGCGTGCAACACTGGATGGTCCGCCTCCGGCAGGTCAGGTGGCTGGCGGGCGACAAATCCGGCAAGGAGAGGGCGCTGGCGTGAGCGGTGGACCACTGATCGTGCAGTCCGACAAGACCCTGCTGCTGGAGGTCGACCACCCCGACGCGCAGGCGTGCCGGATGGCCATCGCCCCCTTCGCCGAGCTGGAGCGCTCCCCCGAGCACGTGCACACCTACCGGCTCACGCCGCTGGGCCTGTGGAACGCCCGGGCCGCCGGCCACGACGCCGAGGGCGTGGTGGACGCCCTGATCAAGTACTCCCGCTACCCGGTCCCGCACGCGCTGCTGGTCGACGTGGCGGAGACGATGGACCGGTACGGCCGGCTCCAGCTCGCCAACGACCCGGCGCACGGCCTGGTGCTGCGCGCGCTGGACCGGGTGGTGCTGGTCGAGGTCGCCAAGAGCAAGAAGCTCGCCGGCATGTTCGGGGCGAAGATCGACGACGACACGATCCAGGTGCACCCCTCGGAGCGGGGCCGGCTCAAGCAGGCGCTGCTCAAGCTCGGTTGGCCGGCGGAGGACCTGGCCGGGTACGTCGACGGCGAGGCGCACCAGATCGAGCTGGCCGAGGCCGGCAAGGAGGGCCGCAAGCCGTGGACGCTGCGGTCGTACCAGCGGGAGGCCGTGGAGTCGTTCTGGGCCGGCGGGTCGGGCGTGGTGGTGCTCCCCTGCGGCGCGGGCAAGACCCTCGTCGGGGCGGCGGCGATGGCCGAGGCGAAGGCGACCACGCTGATCCTGGTCACCAACACGGTGGCCGGCCGGCAGTGGAAGCGCGAGCTGATCGCCCGCACGTCGCTGACCGAGGATGAGATCGGTGAGTACTCGGGCGAGCGCAAGGAGATCCGACCGGTCACCATCGCCACGTACCAGGTGCTCACCTCGCGGCGCGGCGGCACGTTCACCCACCTGGACCTGTTCGGGGCCCGCGACTGGGGCCTGGTCATCTACGACGAGGTGCACCTGCTGCCCGCGCCGATCTTCCGGTTCACCGCGGACCTCCAGGCCCGCCGCCGGCTAGGGCTGACCGCGACGCTGGTCCGCGAGGACGGCCGGGAGGGCGACGTGTTCAGCCTGATCGGCCCCAAGCGGTACGACGCGCCGTGGAAGGACATCGAGTCGCAGGGCTGGATCGCCCCGGCCGAGTGCACCGAGGTACGGGTCACCCTGACCGACGCCGAGCGGATGACGTACGCGACGGCGGAGTCCGAGGAGCGCTACCGGATGGCGGCGACCGCCCGGACCAAGCTGCCCGTGGTCAAGGCGCTCGTCGACCGGCACCCGGACGACCAGGTGCTGGTCATCGGCGCGTACATCGACCAGCTGCACCAGCTCGGCGAGTACCTCGACGCGCCGATCGTGCAGGGCTCGACCACCAACAAGGAGCGGGAACGGCTCTTCGACGCGTTCCGCTCCGGCGAGCTGCGCACCCTCGTCATCTCCAAGGTCGGCAACTTCTCCATCGACCTGCCCGAGGCGGCGGTGGCGATCCAGGTGTCCGGCACGTTCGGCTCGCGGCAGGAGGAGGCGCAGCGCCTCGGCCGGGTGCTGCGACCCAAGGCCGACGGGCGGCAGGCGCACTTCTACACGGTGGTCTCCCGGGACACCATCGACACCGAGTACGCCGCCCACCGCCAGCGCTTCCTCGCCGAGCAGGGGTACGCCTACACCATCGTGGACGCCGACGACGTCCTCGGCCCCTCGCTGCCCTCGTTCGACTGATCCCGGCTGATGCCGGGCGTGGCTATCGACTGTCCCTCGTGCTCGCTTTGGACCTGATGTCGTAAACGACTCAGCCGTCGGCGCTTCGCCAACTCGGTCACGAACCCGGTCGTTTCGGTCACCGAGGCGGCCTTGGCGGGCGCTGACGAATCACTGCCGTCTCCTCGGGTACGCGGGCTGGAACCCGCGAAGAAAGAGGGGCATGCGATGAAGGACAGGATCTTCATGGGGTTGAAGCGGAAGGCCAAAGTAATCATGGTGCGCCGCAGGCGCCGGGATTCCATCATCAGCAAACCGGGACGCTCTCGAAGGCCCGGCCGGCGCTTCCAGTGAGAGCGCGAGGCTCCACTTCGATGATGTGGCGGTGTCCGGGTCACCCCGACACCGCCACATCTCGGAGGCGCAGGCGAGCCTGCGCCAGCGAGGGGGAGAGCGCGCCGGGACGGAGTCCCTCGTGCTCCCTACAGACTTGATGTCGTAAACGACTCAGCCGCCAGCGCTTCGCCGATTCTCCGGGCCCGGCCAGGGGGCCGGGTGCGCTAACGATCTTCTCGAAGGCCCCTGGCTGGCAGGCTAGTACGGGTCGCGTCGCCGGGATCAAGATCACAGCTCCCGCAAGCCGACGCATGGGATCAGTGTCGGTTGGACTCCGCAACGAAGACGCCGCGACCTGGGCGGCCAACCAGCACACCCTGCCCCCGCAGAGTCGCCACCGCCCTGCTGATGGTGGACTGAGAGACGTCATACTCCGCCGCCAGCGCCCGCCCAGAGGGCAGCTGTGAGCCGGGCGGGTAGGTCCCGTCCTTGATCTTCTTCAGGAGAGCGTCGAGCAGCTCGTCCATCGTGGGCGGAATAGGCACGTGGCGCCCCTTGCAGTCGGTTGGCGCACCAAGTATTGATCAGCCACTTCGACGCAGGCAACGCATGTAGAGCCGATGACATAGGTGGGCAAGTGACTCAGAGACTTGCTTGACATAGGTGACTCGGTGGCAATACCGTCGCTTTCGGTGATGCGGTGCCGCTGCGGTCGGTTGGCGCCTCTCGTACCGGTCTCGCATCGCCGCCGAGACCTCACTCCCGCGCGCTCCCCCGGCGCGGCCCTGCCGTCGTACCCGCCGATCGAGGCTGCGGTGGCAGGGCGGGGCGGTCTTCGCCGACCGGAACCGGCCGGAGACCGCCCCTTCCACCTCGACGCGATCCGACGAAGGGCGGTCACCCCGTGCGCAACCTGATCCGCCGGCTGGCGAGCCGGCGCGATGAACGACGTCCGACGGTGGACGCCGGCCGACCCCGGAATCGGCCGCCCCTTCGGCCCTGGCAGATCCGCGACCGGTGCTTCAACGTCCGCCGGCACGGCCTCGACCCCGTCGAGATCCGCGCCTTCCTGCACCAGGTCGCCGACGAACTCGCCGTCGCGCAGACCGCCCTGGTCGCGGTGCAGGAGGAGAACGTACGGATCAAGAACGCGCTGCGCGCCTGGCAGAGCGCCCAGTCGACGAACACCCGCTACCGGTGACCGACCGCTGGGTGATCCACCTGCCGGTCACCGCACCGGATCTGCACCGCGCCCGCATCTTCGCGCGTACCGCCGCTCGGCTGTTGGCGCAGCTCAGCGCCCGGGTGGAGCCGGGCGGGGTGACCGTGTCGGCGGAGGACGAGCAGTGCGTACGCCATTGGGTCTTCTGCGACCGGCCGCTGCCGGACGGCCGCGGCCGCTGCGCGCTGCCGGTGGATCACACCGCACGCTGCGCGCCGCGCCCGCCGTGGCTCAGGCGCCGGTGACCAGGGCCTGTCCGGCGGATCATGCCGGACAGGCCCGTGGTCCCGAGGAGGGGTCAGCGCTTGAGCGTGAAGGTGAAGTCGCCGGAGAGCTTGCCGCTCAGCCGGACTGCCGAAACGAGTTTCCCCTCCGTGATCAGTCTCTCGACCTCGGCCCGCGTAAGACCGCAACCTTCAGCGATCAGTCGCACCGGCCGGACAGGGATCCGCGCCGCAAAGCGGACCGAGACGTCGATCACCTCGCGGTCCAGGTGATCCGATCCGCCGGTGTCGAGGCGCCAGGCGTTGTCCCAGTCGAGGGCGATGCGATTACGGCGCTGCATGACCGGATCCTGGAGCAGCTCAGCTGTCAGGCCAGGGTCGTTGTCATGCAGCCGGTCCAGCAGCTCAGGTCGTATGGAGCGCACAGTCATCCGTTCCAGGACCGTGAGCTTTGCAGTTTCCCCACAAGCGGTACAGAGCGCGAGAAGCCAGGCGTCGATGAGCTTGTGGTTTGCGTTGACGCGAAATTTACCGCTTGCCTGGAAGCGCTCGGACGCGCACGCGTGGCAACGGCGGCGAACGAGCGGCAGGCAGGTGGGCACGACCATCCAGTTTTTGAGCACAGAAGTACACCGGTTTCAGTGAGAAGTCCGCAGCAAAAAGGAGCGCGGCGCACATGCGCGACGCGCGACAAATCAGCGCTCGGGAGGTCTCACAGGGTGTACAACGGCACGTCCTTTGACTAGACGACTTGGTTCGGCAGCACGGTAAAGGCGCACAGCGGCGCTGCGCCACTGGTTTCCGAGCGCCTCACCGCCGGGTTCCATCCGGCGGATCCGCCGGACAGGCCCTAGCCCCGACCCCGTCCGGCGCTCGCGCGGCGCAAAGAGGTAACCCGGGGCGGACTGGCGGTCCCGACTCAGCGGCTCAGGGCGGTCTCCCGCTCCATGTGCGACAGCTTCTCGGGATTGCGTACGGCGTAGATCCCGCTGATGAGGCCGTCGTCGATGCGCAGGGCCAGGACGGTGTCGAGCTCGCCGTCCAGCCGGACGACCAGCGCCGGGTGACCGTTGACCTGCGCCGGCCGCAGCGACGTGACGCCGGGGACCTTGCCCCACCCGCCGACCAGCAGGCGGGCCACCTTGTCGACCCCCACGATCGGCCGCGGGACGGCCTGCTTGACGCCGCCACCGTCGCCGAGGAGGACCACGTCCGGTGCGAGGATGTCGAGCAGGCTCTGCAGGTCGCCGGTTTCGACCGCCCGCTGGAACGCGTCGAGCGCGCCCCGGGTCTCCGCGGCTGACACGACCTGGCGCGGCCGGCGCGCCGCCACGTGTGCCCGGGCCCGGTGCGCGATCTGGCGGACCGCAGCCGGGCTCTTGTCGACCGCTTCGGCGATCTCGTCGTACCCGAGGTCGAACACCTCGCGCAGCACGAACACCGCGCGTTCGGTCGGCGCGAGGGTCTCCAGCACCAGCAGCATCGCCATCGAGACGCTGTCGGCCAGCGCGACGTCCTCGGCCACGTCGGGCGCGGTGAGCAGCGGCTCCGGCAGCCAGGAGCCGACGTAGGACTCCTTGCGGCGGCCGAGCGTCCGCAGCCGGGTGAGCGCCTGTCGGGTGGTGATCCGGACCAGGTAGGCGCGCTGGTCGCGTACCGTGCCGAGATCGACGCCCGCCCACCGCAGCCAGGTCTCCTGGAGGGCGTCCTCCGCGTCGGCGGCCGAGCCGAGCATCTCGTACGCGACGGTGAAGAGCAGGTTGCGGTGGGTGAGGAACGCCTCGGTGGCGGGGTCCGGGCGGTCGTCGGCTGCGGTCTGCGGCGTGCCCACCATCGGTGACTCCTGTTCGCTCTCGACTGCGTCCCCCATTAGATGCAGGTGCCCGCCGTTCTGTGACACCGCAGGCTGTGGCAGTCGTCACCGCGCCGCGCCGTCACAGGGCTCTGATCGCCGGCATCTCATGTTCGTCCAACTGAACCCCACGAGTGAAGGACGGAACCATGGACGCCCGATTCAACATGTTCGACAACGAGATCGCCATGAAGTTCTTCAAGCGGTTCGCCAACGCCGGCATGGTGATCCAACAGTCGTCGCTGCCGACCTCGACGCAGGAGCTGGTGTCGCTGCGGGCCAGCCAG
Source organism: Micromonospora globispora (assembly GCF_003857015.1). GTDB lineage: Bacteria > Actinomycetota > Actinomycetes > Mycobacteriales > Micromonosporaceae > Micromonospora > Micromonospora globispora. Next base: position 6,858 of record NZ_QGGF01000205.1, read on the forward strand.
ATCAACGGCTGCGGTTGGTGCATCGACATGCACACCAAGGACGCCGCAGCCGGGGGTGAAAGCGCGGTGCGGCTCAACCTGGTCGCCGCCTGGCGCGAGTCAACCGTCTTCACCGAGGCCGAGCAGGCCGCGCTGGCGCTCGCCGAGGAGGGCACCCGGCTCGCCGACGCCTATGAGGGCGTCTCCGACGAGACCTGGGCCCAGGTGCGCAAGCACTACGACGACGACCAGATCGCCGCGCTGGTCTCCCTGGTCGCCCTGATCAACGCGGCCAACCGGCTCGCCGTGATCGTGCACCAGAAGGGCGGCTCCTACCAGCCCGGCATGTTCGCCGCCGCGTTCGACTGAGGCAGACGAATCCGGCCCGGCCCAGGATCATGCGATCCGGGCCGGGCCCTTGCCTTGGTGGCCTGAACCGGGTCAGCCGCCGGTGAAGGCAACCGGGGCTCAGGTCAGTGCCATCGCGCGCTCGCGTACGGGTGGCAGGCAGGTGCTCGCGCTGCACGCGCCGTACGTGACCACCACCTCGGCCGGACCGTCCCCGATGGACCGGACCGGCAGCGTGACGGTGACCGGGCCGTCCGGGTAGACGGGCAGCGTCACGTCCAGCTCCTCGATCCGGAGCTCGTTGACCGGCTTGTCCGCGCTGGGGTCACCGATCGCGTCGAGGCTGCCGCGGACGGCGACGACCGTCGGGATGCCAAGCCCCTGCACCCCGTCGGGCGGCAGGTCCAGGCTGTACAGGTGAAAGCCGGGCCGCTGCGGGCGGAAGGTCGCCTGCACCTGCCCGTCCGCGAGGACAGCCTCGACGGTCACGCCGCCGGCTTCGAGCCGGGCGCTGTGTTCGGCTACAGGCGCCGGCGCGGCGGCGCGGGCGCATCCGCCGACGAGGAGTACGCCGGCAAGCGCGGCGACCAGCAGTCTGCCCGGACGGGTCAACGCTTCGGCGCCCACTTGGTGAGGAACGCGTTGACCTGCTTGCTGTCCATGCTGCGCGCGTTGGCGAAGGAGCCGTCGTTGGTGGCCACCCGGACCTTCCCGTCCGGCGTCAGCACCACCAGCGCGGGGATGCCGCTGCGGTTCAGGTTGACGTACTTCGCGGCGAACTTCAGGTTGTGGTCGAACTCGCCGACGTCCACCGCCAGCAGGTGGTAGTTCTGCTCCAGCAGCGGCTTGGTCTCCGGCGACTGGAACAGCTCGTGCAGCACGTGGCAGTCCGGGCACCAGTCCGCGCCGAAGTCGATCAGCACCGCCTTGCCGTCCGCCTTCGCCAGCGCGAGAGCGGCCTTCAGGTCGGCGGCCGGGTCCCGCTCCGGGTCGTACCGGTCCGGCAGCGTCACCGCTGGGGCGGTCGGGGACGCGGCGGGCTGCGCGACCACCGTGGTGGCGGGTGCCGCTCCCGTCGTCGCTGGGGTGTCCTGGCCGGCGCAGGCCGCAAGAAGCAGTGCCGCAGCGGCTGCGGCCGCGACACCGACGCGTTGCCGCATCACCATGATCCACCCCTGTGAATTGGTCAGGGCCGGAGAATAACCCCGGGCAACCTCGTACCGCTGCCCCGATCAGTCGAGGTGGAACGCCCTCGGACGGACATGGGCGGGCAAGTGGTCGTACTGCCAGGACAGCGGCACGACTGAAGACGCACCACCCGGCCGCCGCGGCAGGCGGGACGGTTCAGCGGGCGAACCGGTCCACCAGGAGCGCCAGTCGCCGATCGTGGTCCGCACGGCGGAGCCGGCCACTGCGCATGAGCGTGACGAGGCCGTGCAGCCCGCTCCAGAAGGTCTCGGTGTACGTCTCCAGGTCATCGCCGCCGGCGACCGGCCGCAGGGTCTCGGCCAGCTCGGCGAAGGCCCGGGCCACGTCGACCGGGACGTCCTGGCTGGCGAACGGCAGGTAGACCGTGAGGGTGAACATCGCGTCGTAGAGCGCGGGCCGCCGCTCGGCGAACGCGGCGTAGGCCGCGGCGACATCCGCCACCGCCTGCCGCTCGTCGATGGCGGCGGTACGGGCGGCGGCCAGGTCCGCGGCCAGATCGACGAAGCCCTCCACGGCGACGGCCGCCATGATGGCGTCCTTGCCCTTGAAGTGGCTGTACAGGACGGGCTGGCTGTACTCGATCTCGGCCGCAAGACGGCGGGTGGTGACGGCGTCCCAGCCCTCCGACTCGGCCAGCTCCCGGGCTGCGGCGACGATCGCCCGCTCCCGTTCCGCCCGCTCACGCTCACGCCGCGCCTGAATCGACATGACCGCAATCCTAGCATCGCTAGCGAATCTGCCATCGCTCTGCTAGCGTCGCTCTTGAACCCAGCAGCGCTAGCGAATCGGAGCGGAACATGCTCAGCCCCCTCGCCTACGGGCTCGCCGTCCTCATCAGCCTCCTCGTCGTCCTCATCGGCGTCCGGTTCCTCCTGCAGCCCGAGGCTGCCGCCGCCGGTTACGGCGTCCCGGCCAAGCCGGACGGTGACCGCGCCTACCTCACGATCAAGGGACTGCGCGACCTCGCCTACGGCCTCCTCGGCCTCGCCCTGATCACGTTCGCCACCCCCACCGCGGTCGCCTGGTACATGCTCATCGGCGCGCTCGAACCGCTGGGCGACACCGTCATCGTGCTCCGGCACGGTGGCACGAAGGCCGCCGCCTTCGGCATCCACTTCGCCACCTCCGTGGTCGTACTCCTCGACGCCGCCCTGCTGTTCGCCCTGTAGCCACCCCCGATCCCCGCGAAGGAGCCGTCAGATGTCCCTGATCACGCCCGACTTCGACACGTCCGTCATCGTCCGCGCGGCAGACGCCGAGGTGGTGGGCCGGGCGCCGACCACGATCCGGCTGCTCGCCGACAGCAGCGCCACCGGCGGCGCGCTCTCCACCCAGCGGGTCACCCTGACCGACGGCGCGGACGGCGCGCGACCGCACCACCACGCCAACTCCGCCGAGCTGTTCTACCTGCTGGACGGCACCGCGCAACTGCTCTCCGGCGAGCAGGTCGTCACCGCCGAACGCGGCGACCTCGTGATCGTGCCGCCCGGTGTGGCGCACGCGTTCGCCGCCGCTCCGGGCGAGAACGCCGACATCCTCATCGTCATCACGCCAGGCGTGGAGCGGTTCGAGTACTTCCGCCACCTGGAGCGGATCGCCTACGGGAAGGTGCCGCCGGAGAGCCTGCTGGAGGTGCAGGAGCTGTACGACACGTACTTCCGCGGCAGCCCCGCCTGGGACGCCGCCCGCCGCTGATCCCGGGGCCCGAGCTGCCCGGGCCGCTCAGGGCCCGGGCAGCTCGGGGCCGCCGTCGAGGAGCGGGGCCAGCAGGTCGCCCGACTTCTCCACCCGCTTGAGCACCTCGGTCGCCGTGTACGGCTTCGACGACGGGCGCTTCCCGGCGGCGCCGGCGGAAACCTCGTCCCAGCTCAGCGGCGTCGACGCCGACGGCACCGACTGGGCCCGCAGCGAGTACGGCGCCACCGTCGTCTTCGCCGCGTTGTTCTGGCTCCAGTCGATGAAGACCTTCCCCGGCCGCAGGTTCTTCGCCATCTTCGACACGATCAGCTTCGGGTGTGCCTTCTCCAGCTCCTGCGCGATCCGCTTCGCGTAGGCCGACACGTCATCCGAGGACTGGGTGCCGGCGATCGGGCAGCAGAGCTGCATACCCTTCTTGCCCGACGTCTTCGGGTAGCTGTCGATGCCGTCCTCGGCCAGCCGGTCCCGCATCAGCAGCGCCACCTGGCAGCACTGCTTCAGCGCCGCCGGCGCGCCCGGGTCCAGGTCGACGACCATCATGTCCGGGTGCTCGCCGATCTTCCACTGCGGCGTGTGCAGCTCAAGGGCGGCGAGGTTGGCCAGCCAGACCAGCGTGGGCAGGTCGTCGCAGACGACGTAGTCGATGGTCTCCCGGCCCTTGGCCGACCCGGGCGCGGGCAGCGTCTCGGTGCGAACCCAGTCCGGCGTCGACGCGGGCTTGTTCTTCTCGAAGAACGAGCCGCCCTCCACGCCGTTCGGGAAGCGGATCCGGGTCAGCGCCCGGTCCTGCAGGTGCGGCAGCAGCACCGGGGCGATCCGGGTGTAATAGTCGATCACTTCGCCCTTGGTGAAGCCGGCCGCCGGGTAGAGGACCTTGTCCAGGTTGGACACCTCCAGCGGGCGGCCCTCGACCTCCACCCTGAGCCGGTCAGCTGGCATCGTCGACCTCCTCCGGTGGCTTGTCGGGGCGCAGGCGCAGGATCCGGGGGAAACGCAGCCGCCCGTCCGGGGTGCGCTGACCGTACTTCACCTCCACCACGATCCGGGGAGTTACCCAGATCGCTCCCCGGGCATCCTCGCGCGGCACGTCGTCGGCGAACGGGGACGCGCCGGAGCGCAGCGGTTCCAGCTCGCGCAGCAGTTCCCGTTCCAGCGCCGCACCGATCCCGCCGCCGACCCGCCCGCGGAAGGTGAGCCGACCGTCCGGCCGCGGCACCCCCACCAGCAGCCCGCCGATCTTCCGCGCGCCCGGCCGCCAGCCGCCCACCACGAAGTCGCCGGTGACCTCCAGCTTGACCTTCACCCAGTCCGGGGAGCGCACGCCGGGCCGGTAGAGCGAGTCGATGCGCTTGGCCATCACCCCCTCCAGCCCGTGCTCGCCGGCCGCCTCGTAGGTGGCCGGCCCGTCGGAGAAGGCCGGCGGCACCGCCCACCGGGCGGCGCCGAGGCCGAGCGACTCCAGCATGGCGCGCCGCTCGCGGTAGGGACGCCCGGTCAGGTCCTCGCCGCGCAGCCGGAGCAGGTCGAAGATCATGTACGTGACGGGCATGGTGGCCGCCAGCCGGGCCGCCTTCGCCCGGTCCCGGACGTGCATCCGCTCGGCCAGCGCGGTGAACGACGGCAGCCCGGCCTCGTTGAAGAGGACCACCTCGCCGTCGAGCAGGGCGTCGTCGACCTGCTCGGCCAGGGTGATCAGCTCCGGGTACGCCACGGTGATCTCGACGCCGGAGCGGGCGTACAGGTGCTGGCGGTGGTTGGTGATGTCGGCGAGCGCGCGGACCCCGTCCCACTTGAACTCGTACGCCCAGCCGGCATCGGCCGGGAGCTGCCCGGTCATCGCGAGCATCGGCTTCAACGGCGCGCCGGCCACCTCATGACTGTAGTTGCACACGGAAGAGCGTGCGCCCCGTTCGATCATTTGCGATTCTGGTCAGAACCGGGGAGAGGAGCGCGTGATGCGGGCGATCTGGAAAGGAGCGGTGTCGTTCGGCCTGGTGTCGATCGGAGTGAAGGTCTACTCGGCCACCGAGGAGAAGGACATCCGTTTCCACCAGGTGCACCGGGACGACGGCGGCCGCATCCGGTACAAGCGCACCTGCTCGGTCTGCGGCGAGGAGGTCACCTACGACGACATCGCCAAGGGGTACGACATCGGCGGCGGCGAGATGGTGATCCTCACCGACGAGGACTTCGCCGACCTGCCGCTGACCACCTCGCACGCGATCGACGTGCTGGAGTTCGTCCCGGCCGAGCAGGTCGACCCGATTCTCTACAACAAGGCGTACTTCCTGGAGCCGGAGGGCACGGCGGCCAAGCCGTACGTGCTGCTGCGGGACGCGCTCGCCGACTCCGAGCGGGTGGCGATCGTCAAGGTGGCGCTGCGCCAGCGGGAACAGCTCGCCACCCTGCGGGTACGCGAGGGCGTGCTGCTGCTCAACACCATGCTCTGGCCGGACGAGGTGCGCAAACCCGACTTCGGCTTCCTCGACGAGGACCTCAAGGTCCGCCCCCCGGAGCTGGCGATGGCCAGCTCGCTGATCGACTCGATGGCCGGCGAGTTCCAGCCCGACGCCTTCACCGACGACTACCGGGCCGCGCTGCAGGAGGTCATCGACGCCAAGGTCGAAGGCCGCGAGGTGGTCCAGCCGGAGGAGGTAGAGGCCGCCCCGGCCGCCGCCGTGGACCTGATGGCCGCGCTGAAGGCCTCCGTCGAGCGGGCCCGGGTCGCGCGGGGCGAGGAGCCCGCCGCCGGCGCCGGCGAGCCGACCCCGATCTCGGCGGCCCGCTCGGCGCAGAAGGCGGCGAAGGCCGCGAAGGCGCCGGCGAAGAAGGCGGCCGAGAAGAAGGCCCCGGCGAAGAAGGCCGCCGCCAAGAAGGCCGAGCCGGCCAAGAAGGCGGCGGAGAAGAAGACCGCGGAGAAGAAGGCGGCCAAGGCGCCCGCGAAGAAGGCGGCCGAGAAGAAGGCCGCCCCCCGCAAGACCGCCTGACCGCCTCCCGGTACCGCTCAGCCGCGGCCGAGCTTCTCCGTCGGGGTGATCCGGACGATGACGCGCTCCTCGCCCGGCCGCCGGAACGGGTAGGTGTCCTGCCCGAGGTACTTCTTTGCCAACTTGTCGATGTGCTCGTCGGCGCCCTCGGTGACGAACTCGGCGGTGCCCTTCACCCACAGGGTACGGAAGTCGTTCGCCTTGTCCACCACGGAGACCGCGACCACCGGGTTGCGGGCCATGTTGACGTACTTCTGCCGGCCCTTCGCGGTGTTGAACACGATGTGCTCCCCGTCGGTGTCCACCCACACCGGGGTGACGTGCGGGGTGCCGTCGGCCTCGATGGTCGCCACGTGCGCGAGTTGCGGCTCGGAGAGCAGAGCCGCGTCTTCTTCGGTGAGGATCGCCATGGTCGAGAACCTACTCCCGGAAACGGCCATCGACCCGTCCCCTGTCCGATCCTGCCCGGGCGAGGGGGCACCGAGGGCGTTGCGACGGGTACCGTGTGCGCTGGTCTCGGCAGCGGCCGCCGGGCCACCCACCACCCAGCAGGGAGTCGACGTGAGCGAGCGCGTGCAGAACCGGTCGGCGGGCCAGGGCCCGGGCACCAAGGCGGAGCGGCGGCTGGCCGCCCAGCTGGCGGCGAAGAAGGCCGCCGAGAAGAAGCGCCGCCGGCAGTCGGTGCTCGGTGCGCTCGCCGGTGTCGCCGTCGTCGCGGTGCTGATCGGCGTCTTCGTCGCGGTGAACGGCGGCGACGACGACAAGAAGCCGGCCGCCGGCACCCCGTCCGCCAGCGCCCCGGCCGCCGCCGCGCCGGGCACCCAGCAGCTTCCGGAAGGCACCGACCCGGCGCTGGCCACCAAGCCGGCTGTCGGCCCCGGCAAGGGCGAGCTGACCAAGCTCGCGGTGACGACCCTGGTCAAGGGCAAGGGCCCCGAGGTGAAGGCCGGCCAGCAGATCACCACGAACTACGTCGGCGTCTTCTACAAGGACGGCAAGCAGTTCGACTCCTCCTGGGACCGGGGCCAGCCCGCCACCTTCCCGATCGGCGTCGGCCAGGTCATCAAGGGCTGGGACCAGGGCCTGGTCGGGGTGCCGGTGGGCAGCCGGGTGCAGCTCGACATCCCGGGTGACCTGGCGTACGGCAACGAGTCCGTCGGCGGCCGGCCGGGTGGGCCGCTGCGCTTCGTCGTGGACGTGCTGGCCGCGCAGTAGGGCACACTGACCTTCCGCCGCGTCGCGTACCCGCAGTAGGTTCAAGGTCACCGTGGGCGGTCCCCCGCCCACGGCGACCTTCCCAACGACGCGGAGGTGCACGTGGCGGCGCTGGACGACCCCGGGACCGCCCGGGTGATGTGGACGCTCTTCGAGCCGGTCCACGCGGTGACCTACTTCCACCCGCGCGCCCGGACGGCGTACGAGGCGGTCGGGTTGCGCGGCTACTGGCGGGGCTACTTCGCCGGCCGGGCCGCCCCGCTCGGCCCCACCACCGCCCCACCGGTGATCGCCGCGTTCTTCAGCTTCGCCCCGCGGATGGTGGCCCGGGCGCTGCCGTCGGTGTGGCGGCTCGCCACCCCGGAGGAGGCGCTGCGGGCCCGGCTCACCGGCGCCGTCCAGGCGCTGGCCGAGTTCACTTACGAACTTCCCGAGTCGCACCTGGTTGAGGCGGCCGACCTGCTGGAGGAGGCCGCCGGCCGGGTGGAGATCGCCGGCCGGGTGCTCGGCGCGGTCAACGCCGCGCTGCCTCGCGGGGAGTACCCGCTGGCCCGGCTCTGGCAGGCCGCCACCACACTGCGCGAGCACCGGGGCGACGGGCACGTGGCGGCCCTGGTGACCACCGGGCTGGACCCGGTCGAGGTGGTGGCCTGGCGCTGCCGGGCCGACCAGTCCCGCGAGTTCCACCAGCCGGCCCGGGGTTGGACCGACGAGGAGTGGTCCGCCGCCGAGGAGCGGCTGGTCGAGCGGGGCTGGCTGACCGCCGACCGGGAGCCGACCGAGTACGCGACCGCGACCTTCCGGACGGTCGAGGAGGCCACCGACCGGGCCGCCATGGGTCCGTGGCGGGCGCTGGGCGCGGAGCGCACCGAGCGGCTGCGGGAACTGCTCGAACCGATCGCCCGCCGCTGCCACACCGTGATCCCCCGGCAGAGCCCGATCGGCCTGCCGGCGGCTCAGGCAAGCTGATCGTCAAGGCTGCGGTTCGGCGGTAGCGTGCCCGGCATGTGGATCGTGGAACTGGCCTTCACCGACGCGCCCGAGCGGTTCGCCGCCCGACCCGCCCACCGCCAACTGCTCACCGCCCTGCACGCCGAGGGAAAGGTGCGGATGTCCGGCCCGTTCGCCGACGACTCCGGCGCGGTGCTCGTCTTCGACGTGCCGGACCGCGCGGCGCTGGACGACCTGCTCGCCGCGGACCCGTACTTCACCACGCCCGGAGTCGAGGTGGTCGCCGTCCGGGAGTGGGCCCCCTTCCTGACCTGAGCCGCCCCGGTCGGCCGACGGGAGGGCACGCGGCGGTTCGGGCAGGATGGGCGCATGGTGGACGCGGTGCTCTTCGACCTGGACGGCGTGATCGTGGACTCCGAGCCGGTCTGGGAGGAGGTCCGGCGGGCGTACGTCGCCGCGCACGGCGGGACCTGGCAGCCGGACACCCAGCGCCGGCTGATGGGGATGAGCACCGGCGAGTGGGCCGCGTACCTCAGCGGTGAGCTCGGCGTCGACCGAAACCCCGAGCAGGTCGCCACCGAGGTGGTGGCGGAGATGACCCGCCGGTACGCGGAGCACGTACCGCTGATCGACGACGCCGACGCGGTGGTCCGCCGGATGGCCGCACGGTGGACGCTGGGGTTGGCCAGCTCCTCGCCCACCCGGCTGATCGCGGCGGCGCTGGCCGCGACCGGCCTCACCGACGCCTTCGGCGCGGCCCTGTCGACCGAGGAGACGGCCCGGGGCAAGCCCGCCCCGGACGTCTGGCTGGCGGTCGCTGCGCGGCTCGGCGTCGACCCGGCCCGCTGCGTGGCGATCGAGGACTCCTCCAACGGGGTCCGCTCCGCGGCCGCCGCCGGGATGCGGGTGATCGCGGTGCCGCACGGGTCGTACCCGCTGGACCCGGATGCGGAGGCGCTCGCGGCCGCGCTGCTCCCGACGATCGACGCGCTCACCCCGGAGGTCGTGGACCGGCTCGGCTGAACCGGCACCGGCCGGGTGCCGCCCCGCCTACCGTCGGTGAGATGAAGCCGCCTTGAGCGGACGGCTGGGCGGCGCGTACCGGCAGCGCTCAGAGTGCGCGGGTGCGGCTGGACCGGGGCAGGAAGGGCCGCGCAGGGGGACGGCTCGGGTTCCGGTTCGTCGGCGGGCCGCTCCGGCCCGCCGCAACCCGTTCCGGCCGGCTCGGCCGGCACCCTCCTGTCACCGACTACCCGGTTGTACGGTTTCCGGGGCGGACCGGATCGGAATGGACAGGCATCGGCCGGGTAGGGCAGGCCGCGGTGCCCGGCGGTGAGGAGACGGCGATGAAGGCGATCGTGTACGAGCGCAGCGGCGACCCGTCGGTGCTGCAACTGGTCGACCGGCCGGTGCCGGAGCCCGGCCCGGGCGAGGTGCTGGTGCGGATGGCCGTCTCCGGGGTGAACCCGACGGACTGGAAGGCGCGCCGGCAGTGGCCGCTCCCCGCGGGCTGGCAGATCCCGGGGCAGGACGGCGCCGGGGTGGTCGAGGCGGTCGGCGAGGGGGTCGACCAGATCCTGATCGGCGCGCGGGTGTGGCTCTGGGAGGCCGCTTGGCAGCGGCCCTGGGGCACGGCCACGGAGTACACGGTGGTGCCGGTGCGGCACACCGTGCGGCTCGGCTCCGCCTCGTTCGAGCTGGGCGCCTGTCTGGGCATCCCGTTCATGACCGCGCACCGGTGCCTGACCGCCGGCGAGTACATGCCGGACAAGCTGCACGCCGGCGCGCTGAGCGGCCACGTGGTGCTGGTCCAGGGCGGGGCGGGCGCGGTGGGCAACGCCGCGATCCAGCTCGCCAGCTGGGCGGACGCCTGCGTCATCACCACCGTGAGCAGCGCGGAGAAGGCGCAGCTCGCGGCGGCGGCCGGCGCCTCCCACGTGATCAACTACCGGGAGCAGGACGTGGTCGAGGAGGTCCGCAAGATCGCTCCCGACGGGGTGCACACGATCGTCGAGGTCTCCGCGGCGCGCAACGCCGCCGCCGACGTCCAGATGCTCCGCAACGGCGGCGCGGTCTGCGTGTACGCCGACGACGGCGGTAGCGAGGTGACCCTGCCGATCCGGCCGCTGATGATGCCGAACGCCCGCTGGCAGTTCGTGCTGATCTACACCGCGCCGAAGGCCCGCAAGGCGCAGGCGGTGACCGACATCGCGGCGGCGGTGGCGCAGGGCGCGATCCGGGTCGGCGAGGAGGCCGGGTTGCCCCTGCGCCACCACCACCTCACCGCGGCCCAGGCGGCGCACGAGGCGGTCGAGAACGGCGTGGTCGGCAAGGTGCTCATCACCACGAGTGAGACGTAGAAGCCGCGAAACGGATTTCCCCGTCATCGAGACAGAGACGAGCAAGTTTCGCGACAATAAGGGTGCGGGCCGCCCCGCATGGACGGGCGGCCCCGGCGCGGTGCGAACGCCGGGGCCGCCCTCTGGGGAGGGATGTCTTCACAGAGGAGGCACGTCCCTACCCATCCAGGCGACGGTACGCCGAAAAGTGTTACGGCGCGGTCAGTTCCCGTACCTCCAGTCCACCCTCGGCGTACCGGGAGCGGACCACCTTCTTGTCGAACTTGCCGACGCTGGTCTTCGGCACCGCGTCGATGAACGCCCACCGCTCGGGCAACTGCCAACGGGCCACCGACTTCGCCAGGAAGTCCCGCAGCTCCTCCGCGGTCACCGAGGCGCCCTCGCGGACCACCACCGTGGCCAGCGGTCGCTCGTCCCAGCGCTGGTCCGGCACGCCCACCACGCACGCCTCCAGCACCGCCGGGTGCGCCATCAGGGCGTTCTCCAGCTCGACCGAGGAGATCCACTCCCCGCCCGACTTGATCACGTCCTTGGCGCGGTCGCTGAGGGTGATGTAGCCGTCCGGCGAGAGCGTGCCGATGTCGCCCGTCCGCAGCCAGCCGTCGCGGAACTTCTCCTCGTCCGGGATCTCGTCCCCGACGTACCGGGCGGTCACCCACGGCCCGCGGACCTCCAGCTCGCCGACGGAGGTCCCGTCGGCGGGCAGCGGCTCACCCAGCGGGCCGACGATCCGCGCCTCGACCCCGGCCGGCACGCGGCCCTGCGTGTAGCGGTAGCGCCAGGCCTCGTCGCCGGTCGCCCCCGCCGGCGCCCGTGAGACCGAGCCGAGCGGGGACATCTCGGTCATCCCCCAGGCGTGGATCACCTCGATCTGGTGCCGCTCGTGGAACGCGTGCATCAGCGCCGGCGGGCAGGCCGACCCGCCGACGATCACCTCCGTGAGCGAGGAGGTGTCCACGTCGTGACTGTCCAGGTAGGCCAGCAGGTCCGTCCAGATGGTCGGCACCGCACCGGCCAGGGTGGGCCGCTCGGCAGCGATCATCGCGGCGATCGGCTCGGCCTGCAGGAACCGATCCGGCATGAGCAAAGACGCCCCGGAGAGGAACGCCGCGTACGGCAGGCCCCAGGACATCGCGTGGAACATCGGCACGATGGCCAGCTCGCGGTCGGCCGGCCCGAGACCGAAGGCCTCCGGCATGCAGACCTGGAGCGAGTGCAGGTAGATGGAGCGGTGGGAGTAGGCGACCCCCTTGGGGTTGCCGGTGGTCCCGGAGGTGTAGCAGAGGGCGGCGGCGTCCCGCTCGTCCACCTCGGGCCAGTCGTAGGTGTCCGGCTTGTCGGCCAGCAGGGCGTCCCAGTGATGTACGGCGATCCGGTCGCCGGCGGCGGCCACCAGGGGTGCCGGGTCACCCCCGCCGACCACGATCACGTGCCGGACCGTGGTCATCTCCCCGAGCACCCGAGCCAGCAGCGGGATCAGCGTGGAGTCGACCAGCACCACCCGGTCCTCGGCGTGGTTGGCGATGTAGGCCACCTGGTCGGGGAAGAGCCGGATGTTGAGGGTGTGCAGCACCGCGCCCATGCTCGGCACGGCGAAGTAGGCCACCAGGTGCTCGTTGTTGTTCCACATGAAGGTGGCGACTCGCTCGTCGCCGGTCACCCCGCAGTCGTCTCGCAGGGCGTGGGCCAGCCGGGCGGCCACCCGCCCGACCTCGGCGTACGACATCCGACGGGGCTCGGCACCGGTCCAGGTGACGACCTCCGCCGTGCCATGCACGGTGGAGCCGTGATCGAGGATCCGCGCGATCTGGAGGGGGGCGTCCATCATCGTGCTACGCATGGGTAACAAGCTAGTGTCGCCGGTCACACCTTGGGAACCCCGGAATGCCCGTCGACCTCGGCGAACACCCGTAAATTGTCCGAGTGAGCATCTCCTGGGCCGACTCGTACGTGGGGCAGCTCCGCGCCCTGGCCGGTGACCGCACCCTGATGTTCGTCGGCGCCCGGGCCGTGGTCCGGGACAACGCCGCCCGCGTGCTGCTGATCGAGCGCTCGGACAACGGCCAGTGGGCGTTGCCCGCCGGCGCGATGGAGCTGGGCGAGTCGATCGCCGACTGCGCCGTCCGGGAGGTCCGCGAGGAGACCGGACTGCGCGCCCTGCGCGTCAGCGCGTTCGCCCTCTACACCGGGCCGGACCGCACCCACACCAACATGTACGGCCACACGTACCAGGTCTTCACCACCGCGTTTCGGGTCGACGAGTGGGACGGCGAGCTGCTCCGGGTCACCGACGAAACCACCGGCGCCGGCTTCTTCCACCGGGACGAGCTGCCCGGCCCGCTCTCCCCCAGCGTCGCCGAGACCCTGGCCGACCTGGACGTCTTCGAGCAGACCAACCGGCTGATCCTCAAGTAGCCGAGGCCACCCGAGGACCAGCCGGTCACGACGTCAGACCGCCGGCTCCACGTAGTGGTAGAGGGCGTCGGCGCCGTTGTCCCAGGGGCGCCACTCCTCGCTCGAGGTGCTGAGCTCGCCGTGGATGGTGAAACGGTCGTCGTTCACGCCCGCCGGGGCGGTCATCGGCACGGTCACCGTGGACGTCGCCCCCACGGCGAGCGGCCCGGCCGTGCACACCACCTGAGTGGCCGTGACGTCACACAGCCACGGGCTCGGATTGGTGGGCTGCTCGTACGGCTGGCCGACGGTGAAGCCGGCCGGCACGTCGACCACCAGGCGCAGGTCGTCGGCGTCGGCGCTGCCGATGTTCTCGGCGGTGAAGGTCGGGGAGACGTCCCCACCGCTGGTCGGAAGGTCAACCTCGTACGTCCCGCTGGGGTCTGCGTTGCCGTACAGGGAGAGGTCGGCGACGTACCCGTAGGTGGTCTGGACCTGGCCGGAGTTGTTGGTCCGGGTCACCTCGCGGGTGCTGGTGGCGGCGGTCGCCTCGATCGTCGCGACGGTGCCGGCGGGGGCGTCCGGGAGGCCGACGTAGACGCGCAGCGGCTCCGCGGTGCCGCCCGGCGGCACCGGGCCGTAGATGTTGGTGCAGACGAAGGTGGTGTAGTCGCACTGCCAGGCGGGATCGCCGACGATCTCGCCGCCGGGCGGGAACTTGAAGGAGACGGTGACGTCCTCGACGGTCGCCGCACCGACGTTGTCGACGGTCGCGAGGACGATGGCGAGGTTCTCCCCGTTCCGGATCATCGTGGTGGGCGTGACGGTGAGGTTGAGCTTCAGATCGGGCCGGGGCGCGGGCGCCGCGACGGCCGGCCCGGCCGGCAGC
>NZ_QGGF01000752.1 GCF_003857015.1 Micromonospora globispora
GGTCAGTCTGCGCCGGTAGTGGCGGCGCCCTTCGGTGTCACGGCGGAGCTGGGCGATGGCCATGATGTGCAGCGCCCGGTTGATGCGCCGGTTCCCGGCTCTGGAGAGCCGGTGCCGGTTCTGGTCGCCGGACGAGGCGTCGATCGGTGCGGTGCCGTTCCACGAGGCGAAGTGGGCGCGGCTGGTGAACCGGGCGATGTCTGCGATGTCGCCGATCAGGCGGGCGGCGCCGGACGGTCCGATGCCGGTCAGGTCCATCAGCCGGCTTCCGGTGCTGTTGACCAGGTCGGTGAGCTCCTGTTTCGCGATTTTGATCTTCTTGTCGATGACGACGAGTTCGCCGATCAGCTCGGAGGCCAGCCGGCGGCGGGTCTTGCCGACCACGTCGCGCGGGCGCACGGTGCCCAGCAGGGCGCGGGCCTGCTGGGCGGACAGGTCCTTCTTCGCGCCGCCGGGCACCAGTTCGAGTAGCAGGTGGTGCAGCCGGGAGACCACGTCGGTGCGGGCGCGGCCGAGCTGGTCACGGCGGTCGACCAGCAGCCGTAACGCGACTGTGGTGTCGTCGGTGACGACCTGCCGCAGACCTTCGGTGCGCAGGGCGACCACAGCGACGCTGCGGGCGTCGACCGGGTCGGTCTTGCGGCCCTGGCCGGTGGCGAACACCCGGGCCCGGGCGGACAGCTTCGCGGGAACGTCCACGACGGTTTCGCCGTCGGAGACCAGGTGTTGAGCGATATGCCGGCCGATGCCGTTGCAGCCCTCGACCGCCCACAGGCGGTCCTTGTGCTTGCGACCGGCGGCGAGCATGGCCTGGTAGCCGTCGCGGTCGGTGCCGAACCGGCCCTGCCCGAGCGCCTTCTT
>NZ_QGGF01000342.1 GCF_003857015.1 Micromonospora globispora
CCCTGCTGGCCCAGGCGGCCGGGGCGTTCGGCTGGTACGCGGCCACGCTGCTCTGGCTGGCCGGTTTCCCGGTGGCCCAGACGGTGCCGTGGCTCGTCACCTTCGTCGTCGCCACGATCCTGGGGGAGCGGCTCGAACTCGCGCACGTGGCCCTGTCACCGGCCGGCCCCCGCTGGTGCCTGGCGGCGCTGGCGGCCCTGATCGCCGGCGCGACGGCCACCGTGCTCTGGCCCGGCGCCGGCGCCCACCTCTTCGGCGTGAGCCTGCTGGTGGTGACCGCCTGGCTCGCCGTCTTCGACGTCGCACGGCGGACCGTCCGCGGTCGCGGCCTGCCCCGCTACGTGGCGGTCGGGCTCCTCACCGGGTACGCCTGGCTCAGCCTGGCCGGGCTGCTCTGGGCCGGTGCCGGCGCGACCGTGGCCGGGGCCCGCTACGACGCGGTCCTGCACGCGGTCTTCCTGGGCTTCACCATGTCGATGATCTTCGTGCACGCCCCGGTGATCCTGCCGGCGGTACTCCGCCGCCCGCTGCCCTACCGGCCGCTGCTGTACGCGCCACTGGCCCTGCTGCACGCCTCGTTGCTGCTGCGGGTGGCGGTCGGCGACGGCCTCGGCGTCGAGTCGGTGTGGCGCTGGGCAGGAGTGGCGAACGTCGCGGCCGTGCTGGGCTTCCTCCTCTGCGCGGTGGCCCTGTCGATCCGACCCGGGTCCGTGCCCGCCCGACGAGGCGGCGTCCGACGCGATGGCACCCCCCCACCGGCGCTCACCTCGCCGGCGGCCGGACCCGGCCAGGACGACCGCCCGACGGACTCCCCCGT
>NZ_QGGF01000234.1 GCF_003857015.1 Micromonospora globispora
TTAGGGCGTGTCCTGCCGATCTTGTAGTGGTTGATCGTTGACGATGTGCCGGTGGTGCGTCGTGGTGAATTAACCGATGAAGCATGGGCGGTGATCGCGCCGCTGCTGCCCGAACCGGGGAGTTCTCGGGGGCGGTGGCGGGATCACCGGCAGGTCATCAACGGGATTCTGTGGAAGCTGCGCACCGGCGCACCGTGGCGTGACCTGCCAGAACGCTTCGGGCCGTGGAAGACCTGCCACGAACGCCTGCGCCGCTGGACGGCGGACGGCACGTGGGATCGGATCCTGGCAGCGGCGCAGGTCCACGACGACGGCACACCGGTGCAGTGGACGATCAGCATCGACTCGTCGATCGTGCGGGCACACCAGCATACCGCTGGCGCCCGCAAAAAGGGGGCTCCCCAACAAGTCCGGCGACGCCTGGTGCGCAAGATGGCGAGGCCATCGGCCGATCCCGCGGCGGACTGAGCACGAAGATCCACCTCGCCGTCGACGGGCGCGGCCGGCCGCTGTCGATCCTACTCACCCCCGGCCAGGCCGGCGACAACCCCCAGCTACTGGCCCTGCTCGACGCCATCGCCGTGAACGAGCCCGGACCCGGACGGCCCCGCAAGCGCCCCGACGTGCTGATCGCCGACAAGGGCTACGCGCACGACTCCACCCGCCGGGCGCTGCGGCAGCGTGGGATCCGCCACGTCATCCCGGAACGGTCCGACCAGGTCGCCCGCCGGGCGGCCAAGGGCAGCGCCGGCGGCAGACCACCAGCCTTCGACACCGTGATCTACAAGAAGCGCAACGTCGTGGAACGCTGCTTCA
>NZ_QGGF01000754.1 GCF_003857015.1 Micromonospora globispora
GCGCCGCCCTGGCCGCGTTCGAACGCGCCGCCGAGCTGAGCGCGGACGCCGCGGCCAGGGCACGCCGGCTGCTGCTGGCCGCCGACAGCGGTCTGCAGTCCGGGCACCTCGACGATGCCGTCCGGCTCGCCGAGCGGGCGGCCGGCCTGGTGACCGATCCGACCTTCCATGCCCGGGTCGCCTGGGTCGAGGGGCACGCCTGGTTCTGGCAGGGCGGCCACCAGACCGCGTACGACCTGATGACCGCCGGCGCGAAGCTCGACCCAAAGCGGCGGGACGCGCTGCTGGTGGCCGCCTTCCACCCGGCCTGGTACCTCGGCGAGCCGTACCTGGGCGACTGCCTCGACCAGCTCGCCGCGCTCGACCACCCGGTGGCCCGCTACCAGGTCGCCGCCGTACGCGGCCGCCCGCTCAGCCTGGCCGGCACCGCCGCCCAGATCAGCACCGAGCCCCGCGACCGGGTGCAGCTCTGCGGGCTCGGCTTCGTCGCCGGCCAGGACGCCGAGACGTACGAGCTGGCGGCCGGCCTGGTCGCCCGGTGCCGAGCGGAGGGCATCGTCGGGCTGCTGCCCACCCTGCTGTTCTTCCTCGCCGAGGCGGAGTTCTTCCACGGCCGGCACCGGGACGCCGCGGTCAGCCTCGACGAGGCGGTACGCGTCGCCCGGGACGCCGGCCAGCCGCTCTGGGTCAGCCAACTGCTCGCCGTCCAGGCGGTGCTGGCCGCCGTCGCCGGCGACGAGGCGCGCTGCCAGGAACTGGTCGCCTCGGCGCTGGACGGGGCGGCGGCGGGTGCCGAGGCGACCAGTTC
>NZ_QGGF01000755.1 GCF_003857015.1 Micromonospora globispora
GGCAGATCGCGCTGCTGCACCAGGCCCTGCACGACCCCGACGCGGTGGACGGGCTGGCCCTGGTCGCCGTCGGCGTGCCCTGGTGGCGCGGCTACCCGGGGCTGCGCGGCTGGGGCGTGCTGCCGTACACCCAGGGGATCGCGGCGACGACCGGGCTGCTCGGGGTGTGGCCCGGCTGGGGGTTCGGCGGGCGGCAGGCGCGCGGCGTGATCCGGGACTGGGCGTACACCTCGCGGACCGGCCGGTTCCCGGTGCTCGACGGGGTGGACGCCGAGGCGGCGGTGCGGTCGGTCCGCACCCCGGTGCTGGCGGTCAGCGTGGACGACGACCGGTACACCCCGCACCAGACCCTGGACCACCTCTGCGGCAAGCTCGCCGCCGCGCCGGTGACCCGACAGCGGTACACGGCCGCCGAGGCGGGCGCTCCGCTGGACCACTTCAGCTGGGTGCGGGCCTCGACGCCGCTGGCCGCCCGGGTGGCCGCGTTCGCCGCCACCCTGCCGAAGCGGTGACCCCGGTCAGTCGGTGACCCGGAGCGCCAGCAGGGCGATGTCGTCGCTCGGCACCTCGACCAGCTCGGCCAGCAACGCGTCGCAGAACTCCTCCACGGGCAGGTGGGCCAGCCCGCCGGCGGCCTTCTGCAGCCGATCCAGCCCCTCGTCGAGCGGGTGGTGCCGTCGCTCGATCAGCCCGTCGGTGTAGAGCACCAGCATGGAGCCGCGGTCGAGGAAGAGCTCGTGGTCGCGGCGGGGGCGCGGTGACCGGACGCCGAGCAGCGGGTGCGGGTCGGTGGCCAGCAG
>NZ_QGGF01000201.1 GCF_003857015.1 Micromonospora globispora
CCGGTCTCGTGGGCTCGGAGATGTGTATAAGGGGCAGTCCCCAACCCCCTGGCCGCCGCCCGTTGATCTCCGGTCCCGGGGGAATGGACGTGGTAGCCCAAACCACTCGTCGCGCCCCCGGCGCCCGGGATGAGGGACGTTCGGGTTGACTGTGCTCATGGACCTTCCCACCGTCGACCTGCCGGCCCTGCCCAGACTGCTGGCCGCGCCCGCACCGGGCTGGGTGGAGACCACGGACGTGATCGTCGTCGGCTCCGGGGTCGCCGGCCTCACCGCCGCGCTGCACCTGCGCGAGACGGGACTGCACGTCACCGTGGTCACCAAGGTCAACATCGACGACGGCTCCACCCGCTGGGCGCAGGGCGGCATCGCCGCCGTGCTGGACCCGGCGGACACCCCGGCCGCGCACGCCTCGGACACCGAGATCGCCGGCGTCGGCCTCTGCGACCCGGCGGCGGTCCGCGTCCTGGTCGAGGAGGGCCCGACCCGACTGCGGGAGCTGATGCGGATCGGCGCCGAGTTCGACCGGAACCCGGACGGCTCGTTGATGCTCACCCGGGAGGGCGGGC
The DNA here is from genome assembly GCF_003857015.1 of Micromonospora globispora. Lineage (GTDB taxonomy): Bacteria > Actinomycetota > Actinomycetes > Mycobacteriales > Micromonosporaceae > Micromonospora > Micromonospora globispora. The sequence goes on from NZ_QGGF01000201.1 coordinate 570, forward strand.
ACCGGGCCGACCGGATCGTGCACGCGGGCGGCGACGCCACCGGGGCGGAGGTGCAGCGGGCGCTGCACACGGCGGTGCGCCGGGACCCGTGGATCCGGCTGGTCGAGCACGCCCTGGTGCTGGACCTGCTCCGGGCCCCCGGCGACGGCCCCGGTGGGCTCGGGCCGGCCTGCGGGATCACCCTGCACGTGCTCGGCGAGGGCAGTGAGGACGGCGTCGGGGCGATCCTGGCCCGGGCGGTGGTGTTGGCCACCGGCGGGATGGGGCAGATCTACTCGGCCACCACGAACCCGGCCGTCTCCACCGGCGACGGGGTCGCCCTCGCCATGCGGGCCGGCGCCGCGGTCACCGACGTGGAGTTCGTGCAGTTCCACCCGACCGCGCTGATCACCCCGGCCGGCGCGAACGTGCCCGGCGCCACCCGGGCCCAGCAGCCGCTGGTCTCCGAGGCGCTGCGCGGCGAGGGCGCCCACCTGGTGGACGGCGACGGCAAGCGGTTCATGGTCGGCCAGCACGAGCTGGCCGAGCTGGCCCCCCGGGACGTGGTGGCCAAGGGCATCCACCGGGTGCTGCTCGCCACCGGCGCGGACCACGTCTACCTCGACGCCCGGCACCTCGGTGGGGACTACCTGGCCGGCCGTTTCCCGACCATCGTCGCGTCCTGCCTGGCCATCGGCGTCGACCCGGCCGAGGACCTGATCCCGGTCGCCCCGGCCGCCCACTACGCCTCCGGCGGCGTCCGTACCGACCTGCACGGCCGCACCTCCATCCCCGGCCTGTACGCCTGCGGCGAGGTGGCCTGCACCGGCGTGCACGGTGCGAACCGGCTGGCCAGCAACTCGCTCCTGGAGGGTCTGGTCTTCTCCCGGCGGATCGCCGAGGACATCGCCGCCGGGCTGCCCGAGCAGGCGAAGCCGGCGGAGACCGGCGCCTGGGTGGGCGGCGCGGGCTGGGTGGTGCCGGCCGGAGGGACGTCGGCCCTGCAACGGGCGATGACCCGGGGCGCCGGCGTGCTCCGCTCGGCGGCGACCCTCGCTCAGACGACGACGACGCTCGGGGAGATCGCCACCAACCGGGGCACCCCGCGGACCGCCGACTGGGAGGCGACCAACCTCATCACGGTGGCATCGGCCCTGGTCGCCGCCGCTCACGCGCGCCAGGAGACCCGCGGTTGCCACTGGCGGGAGGACTACCCGACGGCCGACGAGCGGTGGCTGGGCCACATCGTCGCCGGGATCGGGGCGGAGAGCCGGTTGACCGAGCGGTGGGAGGAGACCCGATGAGGGAGTCGACGGAGCAGGCGCTGCGGGCCGGTGGCCTGGACCCGGCGCAGGTACGGCAGGTGATCACCAACGCGCTCGCCGAGGACCTGGGTCTGGACTTCCTCGACGTCACCAGCGTCGCCACCATCCCGGCCGAGCAGAACGACACCGCTGACCTGGTCGCCCGCGCCGACGGCGTGGTCGCCGGGCTGGCGGTGGCCGCCGCGGTGTTCGAGCTGGTCGGCGAAATGACTGGGTCGGACCGTACGGTCGAGGTGTCGCTGGTGGCCCACGACGGGCAGCGGGTGGCGCGCGGCGACGTGCTGGCCACGGTGACCGGCCCGACCCGGCTGCTGCTCACCGCCGAGCGGACGGCGCTCAACCTGCTGTGCCGGATGTCCGGGGTGGCCACCCACACCCGGGCCTGGGCCGACGCGCTGGCCGGCACGAAGGCGATGGTGCTGGACACCCGAAAGACCACCCCGGGCCTGCGCGCCCTGGAAAAGTACGCGGTCCGCGCGGGCGGTGGCACCAACAAGCGGATGGGCCTGCACGACGTCGCGATGATCAAGGACAACCACAAGCTGGCCGCCGGCGGCATCGCCGCCGCGTACCGCCGCGTCCGGGAGACCTTCCCGGACGTGCCGGTGCAGGTGGAGGTGGACACGCTGGCCGAGGCGGTGGAGGCCGTCGAGGCCGGGGCGAACTTCCTGCTGCTGGACAACATGACGCCGGCGCAGCTCCGCGAGGTGGTCGCGGCGGTGGGGGACCGGGCCGAGCTGGAGGCGACCGGCGGGCTGACCCTGCCGGTGGCCGCCGAGTACGGCGCCACCGGGGTGGACTACCTGTCGGTGGGCGCGCTGACCCACTCCTCGCCCATCCTGGACATCGCCCTGGATCTGCGCGAGGAATGAGCGTCTAGGCTGCCAGCGTGCTTCTCTGCATCGACATCGGAAACACCAACACCGTGCTGGCGACCTTCGACGGCGACAAGCTGGTGCACTCCTGGCGGATCAAGACCGACGCCCGTTCCACCGCGGACGAGCTGGGTCTGATGTTCCGGGGGCTGCTGGCCGGTGACGCCGTGGAGATCACCGGGGTGGCCGCCTGCTCGACGGTGCCGGCCGCGCTGCGCTCGCTGCGTACCATGCTGGCCCGCTACTACGCCGACCTGCCGAGCGTGATCGTCGAGCCCGGGGTGCGTACCGGTGTGCAGCTGGCCATCGACAACCCCAAGGAGGTCGGGGCGGACCGGGTGGTGAACACCCTGGCCGCGTACACCCTCTACGGCGGGCCGTCGATTGTGGTCGACTTCGGCACCACCACGAACTTCGACGTGATCAGTGGCCGGGGCGAGTTCCTCGGCGGGGCGTTCGCCCCGGGGATCGAGATCTCCTTCGACGCGCTCGCCGCCCGCGCCGCCCAGCTGCGCAAGGTGGAGGCGACGAAGCCGCGCTCGGTGATCGGCAAGAACACGGTGGAGTGCCTCCAGGCGGGCCTCTACTTCGGCTTCGCCGGGCAGGTGGACCGGATCGTCGAGCGGATGGTCGAGGAGTTGGGCGAGGTGAAGGCCGTGATCGCCACCGGCGGGCTCGCCCCGCTGGTGATCAACGAGTGCCGCACCATCACCCACCACGAGCCGATGATCACCCTGATCGGCCTGCGGATGGTCTACGAGCGCAACCTCTGAGTCACCGCCGCCCTGGGTCACCCGACGGGGAACTCATTCTTGCTCTGCTCTTCCCCGCGGGTGCCCTCCGCCGTCCGGCGGAGGTTCCGCAGCCGGTCGTAGAGGCTGGCGATGCGGGCGGCGACCCGATCGATTCCGTACCGATCGGCGAGCGCCTCGACCGGAAGGCGCGGACCGCTGGGACGGTCCAGTTCCACGGCCAGTGCCCGGCGCAGCGCTGCCTCCTCGCCGGGTACCTGACGCGCGAGGTCGGTCACGATGCCGTCCAGGGCCGGACACGTGGTGTAGAGCAACGGCAGCCCAGTACCCAGCGCCTCGAGCATGGCCAGCCCGAACGTCTCCTGCGCCGAGGCGGCGACCAGCAGGTCGAACGACGACAGCACCGGACCGACGTCACGGCGCTCCCCGGCGAACACCACGTGCTCCGCCACGCCGGCGTCCCGGGCGGTCCCGCTTGTTCGGGTCCAGCCGGCCGAGCACCCTGATCACCTTCACGTGCGGCGCGACCCTCAGTTGGCGGCGCACCTCGGCACCGGCCACCGGGTCGTACGCGACCCGGGAGAAGTCCACCGCGTTCGGGATCACGCTGATCTTGTCTCGTGGGACGCCCCAGTCGACCAGCCGGTCCCGTACGACGTCGGATACCGCGATGGTGGCTCCCGAAAGGCGGTTGGCCGCCAGGTACAGGGCGCGTATCGGCGTGCTCATCCGGCGGCGCTCGATGTGGGTCTCGCCGACGGAGTGCTCGGTGGTGACGACCACCGGGATGCCGGCGAGGCGCGCCGCCAGGTGACCGTAGACCTGTGAGCGGTAGAGGTGGGTATGCACCACCTCGTAGCGCCCGGCGCGGACGATCCGGTGCAGCCGCCGCAGCGCGGAGACCTCCGTGTTGCGGGTCATGCCGAGATCCCGGACCCGTACGCCAGCCCGCTCCATCGAGTCCGCGACGGTGCCCGCGTTGTAGAGGGTGACGACCTCGGGATCGTGGCCAGTGTGTCGCACCAGCAGTTCGAGCTGGAGTTCCGCTCCGCCGATGCCGAGGCCGGTGATGATGTGCAGAACTTTCAAAACAACTCCTCATCTGGTGACGTGCCGGCGGTGCAGCAGGCGTTTGGCGGCGAGTCGAAACGCGGTGTCCCGCTCGCCCGCGTACATGCGGGGCAGCGCCATCAGGCCCTGCTCGGCGCGCTTGGCGAAGACCGCGCACCCATACGCGTAGCCAGCCGCCCGGACGGCCGCGCGCGCGGCGACGTCCATCGATCCGTACGGGTAGGCGAAGCCGCTCACCGGCGCGGCGAGCAGCGCCTCGAGGTCGGCGCGGCTGCCGTACGTCTCCGCTCGCAGCACCTCCGGTTCGGTGCCGGCGAGCGCCACGTGCTGCCGGCCGTGCGCGCCGATCTCCAGTCCCGCCTCGGCGAGCCGGCGGACGCCGTCGGCGTCGACCAGCGGCCACGGGGTGCCCCGGTCCCAGTCGTTGACCCCGCCGAGCCGTCCGCTGACGACGAAGACCGTGGCGGTGAACCGGTACCGGTCCACCACCGCCGGCACGTGCTCGATGAGGTCGGCGTACCCGTCGTCGAAGGTGATCCCGACCAGGCCTCGGTGCTCACCCGAGCGCATCGCGGCCACCAGTTCGCCGACCGCCACCCCGCGCAGTCCCCACCGATGCAGCCAGGCCATCTGCCGGCTGAAGCGCCGGGGCGTGACGGCCAGCCGGTTGGGGTCGAACGCGACCGAGGCCACGCGGTGGTACATGAGCACGAGCGGGGCCCGCCGGGGCAGCGCGTCGGCCGCTGCGGGAGCGGGCCGGTGCGGGTATGGGGTCATGTCGGCACCCGCCAGCGCCGCGAGCCGCCCCTCGCCGACGATCGCAGCAGGGCACCGGCCAGGGTCGCGCGGTATCGGTTCCCGGTGCCGCTCAGGTGGCGGCCCAGCACTCGGGACGCGAACTCGGTGCCGTAGACGAAGCGCATGACCGGCCCGAACGTGGGCGCCACGGCCGGCCCGACGAAGTGCAGTCCCGGCGCCGACGAGCAGAACGTCTTTCCGACCTGCGGCGTCCCACCGATGGTGCGCAGGCGGCTGCGCAGCCGCTGGTCGAGGAACGTGAGGTGGCCCAGGTCGGGGCGGTATCCCGTGGCGGAGATGATGTGCTCGGGCAGCATCTCCAGAGCGTCGCCGTCGAGGGTGCGGATCGACAGGCGGGCCCGGCCCGGGACGGCCTTCGCACCGACCACGATGTGGCCGAGGTGGACCGGGACCACGTTCTCCACGCGCGGCCGCAGCCAGGTGGATCCGGCGGGGCCGAGGGCGGTGCGGGCGCGCCTGGCGCGCTCCAGGGCCGGCAGGTGACGGAACAGATCTGGACGGTTGGAGTAGAACCAGGTGGCCCATCCCGAGCCGAGGCCGGCCTCGGGCTCGCGCAGTCGCCGCCACACCGGGCGCTCCTGCGCCAACGGCTCGCCGTTCCACTGCAGCTTCGAGCAGCGGGCCACAACACGCACGGAGGCGCCGGCCTCGTGCAGCAGGGCCGCCGACTCCAGGGCCGACTGTCCGGCGCCCACCACGACGACCTCCCGGCCGGCGAAACGGCTCAGGTCGGTGTGCTCCGAGGCGTGCGAGTGGAGTTCGGGCGGCAGCTCCCTCAGCGCGTCCGGCACGTTCGCGAAGTGCTGGACCCCGACGGCGACCACCACCCGCCGCGCCCACAGGGTAGTGCCGTCGGCCAGGGTGAGCGCGTACCCGCCGCCGTCCGGAGTCATCTCGGACACCAGGACGTTCTCCAGGTGCGGCACCTGGGACTGCTGGAACCACTCGCCGTAGGCCAGGAAGGTGTCGAGTGCGACGGGCCGGCCGTACGAGGCGTACGGACGGCCCGTCGCCCGGCAGAAGTCGGCCAGGGTGTGGCCGGGCTGCGGGCTGGACAGGTTGGAGGCGAAGCCCTGCGACTTGAGGTACATGCCAGCGGGCATGTGCGATCGCCAGAGCTCCATCGGTCGTCCGAACACGCGATGTGGCACGTCGGCGGCACGCAGGTGCGCGGCGAGCGACAGACCGAACGGTCCAGCTCCTATGACGGCGACGTCCACGGTTTCTCTGGTCATGCTCACTTCCCGTCCGATGTGGTGGTGTCGATGGGGCGGTGCTGACCGGTGACGGCTCGCGGAGCGGGGATCCGGTTCCTGGCGGGTCCGGGTCGGTAGCGGGGTGCGGTGCCGACCGGGTCGCGGGCCGCCGGACGGAAGGGGCGGCGGAACGCTCGCCAGCCGCTGCGCAGCCACATCAGCCCGAAGGGAGCCAGGTCGTCCCGGGCGAACCAGGCTGTCTCGTCCATCCGGCGCAGAGAGCGGACCCACCCGCGCAGGTCGAGCTCACCGCGCCGGCGGTAACCGAGGGCCGCGAGCAGGTCGTAGTTCTCCACGACCAGCCGACGATCGGGGCAGGGTTGCTCCTCAGGTACGGGCTGCCCGGTCAGGTCGAGGTAGGCGGCGCGGACCACGTCCAGGCCGGCGGCGTCCTCGAAGACCCGGAACTGCGCGCCGAGGCGTGGGTTGAAGTCGAGCATGCGGTACCGATCGTCACGGGCGTCGCGGCGCAGGTCGAGGTCGAGCAGACCGCGGTAGGACAGCCCGGTGAGCAGGCGGCCGACCTCGCGGCGCAGGGGTTCGTTGTCCACCGCACGGCCGAGACTGGTCAGTCCCGCGTGCGGGGGGTACGAGCGCAGTTTGACGCCGGTGAAGCCGGGCCGGCAGGCGGAGTCACGCGCGCAGTAGCCGTGGAAGAACCAGTCCGCCCCCGCATCGCCGGGCACGTACTCCTGCAACATCAGCCCAGGGGTGCCGCGGCAGCCAGGTCCGTCCGGCCAGCCGGCCATCAGGGCGGCGAACTGTTCGGGGGTACGCACCAGCCTCGTGCTGGGGCTTCCCGCGGGGTACGTGGGACACCAGGGGCGGATCTGCTTCACCACCAGCGGGAAGCCGACCTGGCTTGCGAAGTCCCGCGCCTCGGATGGGGAGGTCGGCACCATGGTCTGTGGGGTGGACACGTCCCACTCCCGGCAGAGCAGGTGCAGCTCGTACTTGTCGGCGACCCGGCGGGGCAGGTCGGGCGGAGGCGCCGGGAACAGGAACCACTGTCGCAAGGGCGCCCCGTGCTCGGCGAGAAAGAGTGCGCCGGCGTCGTCGGTGGGTATCAGCACCGCGCGACGGCCGATGCGCTGGGCCATCAGGGCGAGCCCGGCCGCGATCCGGTGCGGGTCGTCGACGCCCGGGTTCCACCGCCACCGGCCGCACACGTACCGGGAGGCGGCGGCGGGTGCGAGCGGGTCCTCGCAGACGGTGTGCACGGGCACCCCGAGCCGACCAAGGCTGCGGATGACTCCGAGACCGCCGTGATGGAACACGTTTCGGTCGAGTTTGAGCACCACGGCCGGGGTTGAGGTGTCCACCGCGGCGAGCTCGGCGGGACGAGCGGGCACCGAGTTCCGCCTCACGGGTTCACCTCGATCCGGTCGTCGAGGGCCGGCACCAGCACGTGACCGGTGCGTTGCAGCTTGTTCCAGCCGAGCCGGGTGCCGCGCAGGATCAGGTAGAGCGAGCGGTAGAGCAGATAGGCGCGCAGCGGTTCGAAGATCAGCGGGTAGACCGGCACCATCAGCAGGTGCACTGCCCGTTCCCGGGTCAGCCAGATGCCGACCACGGCCATGAGCAGCCGGACCAGCAGGAACAGGGCGCTGTAGAGCAGGAGCACGGCGAAGCCCCCGCCCTGGATGGCGATCAACGCCATCGCGAAGACGAACGGTACGAAGAGCACCGGCAGCACCACCGACAGGACGGCCTGCGGGAGGGTGACCAGACCGAGCCAGCCGTACCGGGGGTTGAGGACCATGCGCCGGTGCTTCCAGAGCGCCTGCAGATTGCCGTACATCCAGCGGAACCGCTGCCGGCTCAACGCCCGCAGAGTCTCCGGCACCTCGGTGTAGCAGACGGCCTCGTCGTCCTGCGTCACCCGATAGCCGAGGCGCTGCAGCGCCAGGGCCATGTCGCAGTCCTCCGTGAGGGTGGCGGGCGAGAAGCCGCCGGCGCTCAGCACCGCGTCGCGTAGCCAGGCCGCGCACGCACCGGGCACGACCATGATGCCCCGCATGAGATCCTGGCTGCTCCGTTCGACGCCGAGCTGGGTGACCACCTCCAGCGCCTGCCAGCGCGTGATCAGGTTGCGCAGGTTGCCGACCCGGATGACGCCACAGACGGCGCCGAGCCGGCGGCGGCGTTGCTGGTTGATGGTGAAGTGCCGGACGAGGTTTCCCACCGTGGTCGCAGTGAATACGGTGTCCGCGTCGAGGGTCACCACCACCTGGCCGCGGGAATGCTGGAAGCCCTGGTTGAGGGCGGACGCCTTGCCGCCGTTCTCCTGACGCAACAGCCGGATCCGGCCGTCCCGATCGGCCAGCCGGCCGACGATCTCGGCGGTGTCGTCGGTGGACCCGTCGTCGACGACCAGGTACTCGACGATGTTGCCGTATCGGGAGCGCAGCAGCGGGCGGAGCGTCTTGTCGATGACCCGCTCCTCGTTGTACGCCGGGATCACCAGCGACACGGTCGGACCCGCGAAGTCCCGGGGCAGATCGGTGAACCTGCGCCGGTACCGATGCCGGCGAACCAGCGCGATGCCGACGTTGACCAGGCCGCCGACCACGACGAACGCGACGGCGAGCAGGAACAGCAGACGTAGGAGGGCGTTCGCTCCGTACCAGCGGATGCGGTAGGCCAGGTACGTCTCGCGGTCCCACACGCTCGGCCCCACCTTCCGGGTGCCGTTCCTGACCTCCTGGCTCACCTGGGGCAGGGAGTGGAAGGTGTAGCCGTTGCCGATCGCCCACGGGATGAGCTGTTCCAGATAGTTGAGGGTGGCGGCCCGGTTCCCGCCGCCGTCGTGCAGCAGGATCGTCAGGTTGTCCTGGTCGAAGACCGGGAACGGGATCGGCGTGGCCGGCTCGGTCTCCGGGTCGCCGTAGCGCCAGTCGTTGGTGTCGAAGTCGTCGAGCGAGACAAGGTACCCGAGCTGCTGCACGGTGAGAACGGCGTTGATCCCGCCGCCGCTCTGCTTGTCCGTGTCGCCGTTGAACGGCAGCCGGAACAGCGTGGTGTCGACCCCGGTGGCGGCCCGGATGACCCGGTCGGTGAGGAGCAGCTGGCGCTGGGCGTTGGCCCGGGTGATGTACGGGTGGGTGAAGGTGTGGTTGCCGACCGCGTGCCCCTCGCGAATCATCCGGGCAACGATCTCGGGGTGGCGCACCACGGCCGACCCGACGACGAAGAACGTCGCCTGGACGTGCTGCCGGGCCAGCAGGTCGAGGATCAGCGGGGTCCAGGTCGGGTCCGGACCGTCATCGAAGGTCAACGAAATGGTGTGGTGGGCGGCGGTGCTGTACCCGTAGCGGTCCAGGGCGAACCGGGCCCCGTTGAGCTCGGCGGTCTCCTCGGGGGCGAGCGTGCGGACGACCTTTCCGGAGCCGGGGTCGACCGCGACTCTGCCGGAGCCCCGCTGCTCGATGCGGACGGCCCGTACCAAGGGGCCGGTGCCGATGACGGGCGGCTGCTCGGGGACGTCGGCCGGGTTGACCACCCGGAGCGTGGCCTGGCTGACCGCTCGGCCCGACACGCTGTGGATCTCCCGCCAGGACAGCACGGTGGCGAGGACGGTGAGGGCCGTGGCGAGGATCAGCAGTACGCGCAGCCGCCGCCAGCGGCGGCCCGTCGGGTCGACGAAGACGTACTGATTCGGGTGCGAAGTCATCCACGAGCCCCCCGTTGGCGCGGGTGCGGCCGCTCGGCTTGTGGTCCGCCTGCCAGCCGGGCGGGACGTACCTGCTCCCGCAGCCCCAGGGGGTCGGGCACGTGCCCGTAGCGCCACCCCGCGTGTCTGAGAGACGGCGCTGTCCCTGCACGGATTGTGACGGCCGTCAGAGGCGCCCGAAAAGGGTGGACGGCCCGGGAGAGCTACTTCTCATGTGAAATCCGACATCCAGGGTGACCAGGGAAAATCCGCTTGTTGTCGAACGGAGGGCGCCGCGGGCCGCCGCGCCGGGGGGCAAACACCCACCGCGGTGACTCAGTGTCGTCGGGCCCGGAAGGCGACGGTGACGTACGGCAGCTCGATTTCGTCCCGCCCGGCCAGGTCCGGGTGGGTGCTGAGCAGTTCCCGGACCCTTCGGTCGACCTCCTGCTGCTCCTCGGGTCCCGCGGTCAGGTAGGGCGAACGGGTGCGGACCATGCCGCCCAGCACTGCCCGGCTCAGCCTGGCCCGGTGCCGGAACTCGGCCAGCTCCACCGTCCCGAACGCATCGCCGAAGTCACCGTACTTGTCGATCAGGTGACCGGTGTTGTCCCCGGTTCCGGAGACCCGGCTCAGCTCCGCCACCCACTCGACGCTGTCGTCCCGGCTGTTCCACATCGGGGCGAACGTCCCGCCCGGGCGGAGCACCCGGGCGATCTCCGCGTGCGCGGCCTCCCTGTCGAACCAGTGGTACGCCTGGCCCACCAGCACCGCGTCCGCCGCCCCGTCCGTCAGCGGAATCGACTCGGCGCTGCCGGCCCGCGCCGTCGTGCCCGGGGTCACCCGGTCCAGCTCGGCTCGCATCCCGGGGTCCGGCTCCACCGGTACGACCTCGTGGCCGAGGGCGAGCGCCGCACGGGTCAGGATGCCGGTGCCGGCACCCAGGTCGACCACCCGGGCGGGCGCGGGCAGCCCGTCCAGTGCCCAGCGGACCGCCTCCTCGGGGTAGCGGGGTCGGAACCGGTCGTACTCCGCCGCTGCCGTGCCGAAGGAGAGGGCGTGAGTGGGGTCGGTCATGGCCGGCAGGTTATCCGGTAACGACCACCTGAGGGCTTGAGTACGCTCGGGGCCTGACCCCGCCGATATCTCCCTTCTGAGGAAGCGTGCCGTGACCGAGCAGAACGCCGTGCCAGTCGACCCCGCCGACGACCTTCCCGAGCAGCTGAAGGTCCGCCGGGAGAAGCGGGAGCGGATGCTCGCCGAGGGCGTCGAGCCGTACCCTGTCGGATTCCCCCGGACCAGCACGCTGGCGAAGATCCGTGAGCAGTACGCCGACCTGCCCACCGACACCGCCACCGGCGACCGGGTCTCGGTCACCGGCCGGGTGATCTTCATCCGGAACACCGGCAAGCTCTGCTTCGCCACCCTGCGGGACGGTGACGGCACCGAGTTGCAGGCGATGCTCTCGCTGGACCGGGTCGGCGCGGAGCGGCTGGACGACTGGAAGCGGCTGGTCGACCTCGGTGACCACGTCGGGGTCACCGGTGAGGTGATCACCAGCCGCCGGGGCGAGCTCTCGGTGCTGGCCGAGGAGTGGGCGGTCACCGCCAAGGCGCTGCGCCCGCTGCCGGTGGCGCACAAGCCGCTGAGCGAGGAGGCCCGGGTCCGCCAGCGGTACGTGGACCTGATCGTCCGCCCGCAGGCGCGGCAGATGGTGCGTACCCGGGCGGCCGCGGTGCGCAGCCTGCGCGATTCGCTGCACGGCCAGGGCTTCATCGAGGTGGAAACCCCGATGCTCCAGTTGCTGCACGGTGGCGCCGCGGCCCGCCCATTCGTGACCCACAGCAATGCGCTCAGCACCGATCTGTATCTCCGAATCGCGCCGGAACTGTTTCTCAAGCGTGCCGTGGTCGGTGGTGTCGACCGGGTCTTCGAGATCAACCGCAACTTCCGTAATGAGGGAGTTGACTCGTCACACTCTCCCGAGTTCGCGATGCTGGAGACCTACCAGGCGTACGGCGACTACGACACGATGGCCAAGCTGACCCGTAATCTGGTGCAGCAGGCGGCGATCGCGGTCAGTGGCTCGACGGTGGTCACCCACGCCGACGGGCGCGAGTTCGATCTGGGCGGCGAGTGGCGCTCGGTGACGCTCTTCGGCGTTCTTTCCGAGGCGCTCGGCGAAGAGGTCACCGTACGCACCGAACGGGCCCGCCTGGTCGAGTACGCGGACAAGGTCGGTCTCGACGTCGACCCGAAGTGGGGGCCGGGGAAGCTGGCCGAGGAACTCTTCGAGGAACTTGTCGTTCCGGGCCTGCAGGCGCCCACCTTCGTGCGCGACTACCCGGAGGAGACCAGCCCGTTGACCCGGGCGCACCGCAGCGAGCCGGGGCTGGCCGAGAAGTGGGACCTCTACGTGCTCGGCTTCGAGCTTGGCACGGCGTACTCCGAGCTGGTCGACCCGGTGGTGCAGCGGGAGCGGCTGGTGGCCCAGGCGCAGCTCGCGGCGCGCGGCGACGACGAGGCCATGCGACTGGACGAGGACTTTCTCCGGGCGATGGAGTACGGAATGCCGCCGGCCGGGGGTATGGGAATGGGAATCGACCGGCTCTTGATGGCGCTGACCGGCCTCGGAATTCGGGAAACCATCCTGTTCCCGTTGGTCCGACCCGAGTAGCACACGACCTTCTCCGTGTCGTTACCGCGTCCTATTGACGCGGCAACCATCGGGCGGGTTACTGTGCTCCTGGATTCTTTGCAGGAGCAACCCTGCTCGAAAGGAATGTGGGACGTGGCCAAGCAGATCATTCACAAGCTGGTCGATGACCTGGACGGCGGGGACGCTGACGAGACTGTCAAGTTCGCGCTCGACGGCGTTCAGTACGAGATCGACTTGTCCGCGGCGAACGCCGAGAAATTGCGCGACGTATTCGCGACGTACATCGCGCACGGCACCAAGGCCGGCCGGGGTGGCGTGGTGGTGGGCGGCCGGGCCGCGCGTGGCCGGGGCGGCGCCACCGCCGACCGCGAGCAGAACAAGGCGATCCGCGCCTGGGCCAAGAAGGCCGGCAAGGACATCTCCGACCGCGGCCGCATCCCGCAGGAGATCGTCGACGAGTACCACTCGAAGGCGGGTCACTGAGGGCCTGTCCTCGACCGGGCGACACCGACGCCGGACCGGAGTGCGACTCCGGGCCGGCGTCGGCGTTTTCCGCCCACGATGGCCGTCTGTCCGGTCCGTGCCGTCCGGGCCCGGCGTGTCGTACGGACCCGCTGCGAACCCGTGCCCGGGGCGGGAAGAATCGGATTGGGGTAGGCGTTGTCCACAACAGGTGGAGATCCCATCCACAGCCTGTGGAAAGACGTCCCCGGGGGTGACCCGGGTACGAGCGCGCGGCGTTCGGCCGCGGCTCGCGGCTCCATCCGAATTTCGCTCTGCGCGTACAGGCAGGGGTACCGGAACACCTCCTGAGCGCGGACGGTTGTCAGAAACGACGCGTAATCGGCTCTCCACGAGGACACACGACCTCAGCGGAGTCGGTCCGCGGCGATAGAGTAATGAGGCATGGACGCCCGTCCCGGACGTTCATGCACCGGCCCCGCCAAGATCTTGACCATCAAGGCGCACGGCACGTGAGGAGCACGAGGGCATGTTCGAGCGGTTCACCGACCGAGCGCGACGGGTTGTCGTCCTGGCCCAAGAAGAGGCCCGGATGCTCAACCACAACTACATCGGTACGGAGCACATCCTGCTGGGCCTCATCCACGAGGGTGAAGGCGTCGCGGCAAAGGCCCTGGAGAGCCTCGGCATCTCCCTCGAGGGCGTCCGCCAGCAGGTCGAGGAGATCATCGGCCAGGGCCAGCAGGCGCCGAGCGGGCACATCCCGTTCACGCCGCGGGCCAAGAAGGTGCTGGAGCTGTCGCTGCGCGAGGCGCTGCAGCTCGGCCACAACTACATCGGCACGGAGCACATCCTGCTCGGTCTGATCCGCGAGGGTGAGGGCGTCGCCGCCCAGGTGCTGGTCAAGCTCGGCGCGGACCTCAACCGGGTCCGCCAGCAGGTGATCCAGCTGCTCTCCGGCTACCAGGGCAAGGAGCCGGCCGCGGCGGGCGCCGCGCCGGGTGAGGCCGCGCCGTCGACCAGCCTCGTGCTGGACCAGTTCGGCCGTAACCTGACCCAGGCCGCCCGCGAGGGCAAGCTCGACCCGGTGATCGGGCGCGAGAAGGAAATCGAGCGGGTCATGCAGGTGCTCTCCCGCCGTACCAAGAACAACCCGGTCCTGATCGGTGAGCCCGGCGTCGGTAAGACCGCCGTGGTGGAGGGCCTGTCCCAGAAGATCATCAAGGGCGAGGTGCCCGAGACGCTGAAGGACAAGCAGCTCTACACGCTGGACCTCGGCGCCCTGGTCGCCGGTTCCCGCTACCGCGGTGACTTCGAGGAGCGCCTCAAGAAGGTGCTCAAGGAGATCCGCACCCGCGGCGACATCATCCTGTTCATCGACGAGATCCACACCCTGGTGGGTGCGGGTGCCGCCGAGGGCGCGATCGACGCGGCGAGCATCCTCAAGCCGATGCTGGCCCGTGGCGAGCTGCAGACCATCGGCGCTACCACCCTCGACGAGTACCGCAAGCACCTGGAGAAGGACGCCGCTCTCGAGCGCCGGTTCCAGCCGATCCAGGTGGGTGAGCCCTCGCTGGCCCACACCATCGAGATCCTCAAGGGCCTGCGTGACCGGTACGAGGCGCACCACCGAGTGAGCATCACCGACGCCGCGCTGGTGGCGGCGGCGACGCTCGCCGACCGGTACATCTCCGACCGCTTCCTGCCGGACAAGGCGATCGACCTGATCGACGAGGCCGGTGCCCGGATGCGCATCCGCCGGATGACCGCGCCGCCAGACCTGCGCGACTTCGACGAGCGGATCGCCCAGGTCCGCCGCGACAAGGAGTCCGCGATCGACGCGCAGGACTTCGAGCGGGCTGCCCAGCTCCGCGACAAGGAGAAGCAGCTCCTCGGCCAGAAGGCGCAGCGGGAGAAGGAGTGGAAGGCCGGTGACCTGGACGTCGTCAGCGAGGTCGACGACGAGCAGATCGCCGAGGTGCTCGGCAACTGGACCGGCATCCCGGTCTACAAGCTGACCGAGGAGGAGACCTCGCGCCTGCTGCGCATGGAGGACGAGCTGCACAAGCGCGTCATCGGCCAGGAGGACGCGGTCAAGGCGGTCTCGAAGGCGATCCGGCGTACCCGGGCCGGCCTGAAGGACCCGAAGCGCCCGTCGGGCTCGTTCATCTTCGCCGGCCCGTCCGGTGTCGGTAAGACCGAGCTCTCCAAGGCGCTCGCCGAGTTCCTCTTCGGCAGCGAGGACGCCCTCATCCAGCTGGACATGTCCGAGTTCCACGACCGGTACACGGTGTCCCGGCTGGTGGGTGCCCCTCCCGGCTACGTCGGCTACGACGAGGGCGGGCAGCTGACCGAGAAGGTGCGGCGTCGGCCGTTCTCGGTGGTCCTCTTCGACGAGATCGAGAAGGCCCACCCGGACGTGTTCAACACGCTGCTCCAGATCCTGGAGGACGGGCGGCTGACCGACGGTCAGGGTCGGATCGTGGACTTCAAGAACACGGTCATCATCCTGACCACCAACCTCGGTACCCGGGACGTCGCCAAGGCGGTCTCGCTGGGCTTCCAGGCCTCTGAGGACTCCGAGTCGAACTACGACCGGATGAAGCAGAAGGTCAACGACGAGCTCAAGCAGCACTTCCGGCCTGAGTTCCTGAACCGGATCGACGACACCATCGTCTTCCACCAGCTGCGCGAGAACGAGATCCTCTCGATCGTGGACATCATGATCCAGCGGATCGAGACGCAGCTGCGGAACAAGGACATGGGCCTGGAGCTGACCGACAACGCCAAGAAGTACCTGGCGAAGAAGGGCTTCGACCCGGTGCTGGGTGCGCGGCCGCTGCGTCGCACGATCCAGCGCGACATCGAGGACAACCTCTCGGAGCGGATCCTCTTCAACGAGCTGACCCCGGGTCAGATCGTGGTGGTGGACTGCGAGGGCGACCCGGAGAACATCGACAAGTCCAAGCTCGTCTTCCGTGGCGCGGACAAGCCGGTGGAGGTTCCGGACGCCGTCCCGGCCGACCTGGGTGGCGCCGCCACCGCAGGCGCGGACGAGTAAGGAACATCGCGCAGGGCGACGGCCCCGGTAGGCGAAAGCCACCGGGGCCGTCGCCTTTTCCATGCCTGCCCGGCCAACGGGGCCAGCCTCGCCGGCCGCGTGGGCTTGATCGACATGGAGGAGCCATCGCCCCCGGGGGGCCGTCGCCTACCAGGCGGAAGGCGGCCTCGCCGACCGGCTCGACGAGGCCGTCGGTGACCAGGCCGGCCAGCGCCCGGGCGCGCTGCACGTCGTCGTGCCACACCTGGTCGAGGCGCTGGTGGGGCACCGGGCCGGTGGCCTCGCGGAGCACTCCGAGCAGCAGGCCGCGGACCTGGCGGTCGGTGCCGGCGTACCGCTGCGGGCGGCGGGTCGGGCCGGCCGGGGCGGACTGGCCGGAGGCGCGCCAGGCGCACACCGACTCCACCGGGCAGGCTGGGCAACGGGGAGAGCGGGCGGTGCAGACCACCGCGCCGAGTTCCATGAAGGCGGCGCTGGCCAGCGCGGCGGCGGCCGGCTCGACCGGGAGCAGTTCCTCGGTGGCGACCAGGTCGGCCGGGCGGGTTACCGGACCGGCGTCCGGTTCCCCGCCGATCGCCCGGCAGACCACCCGGCGCACGTTGGTGTCCACCACCGGGTGCCGCTGCCCGTACGCGAACGCCGCCACCGCCCGGGCCGTGTACGTCCCGACGCCGGGCAACGCCAGCAACTGGTCCAGCCGGTCCGGCACCTCGCCCCCGTGCCGCTCCACGATCGCCACCGCGCACTCCCGCAGCCGTACCGCCCGACGGGGATAGCCGAGCCGCCCCCACATGCGGATCGCCTCGGCCGGCGTGTCCTCGGCCAGCGCGGCCGGCGCCGGCCAGCGGGTCAGCCACGCCTCCCAGGCCGGCAGCACCCGTACCACCGGCGTCTGCTGGAGCATGACCTCGCTGACCAGGATCGCCCACGCGCTGGTGCCGGGCTTCCGCCAGGGCAGGTCGCGGGCGTTCTCCTGGTACCACCGGCTGACCACGGCGGCGAAAGTGGGCTCAGACATCGCGCTGCCGATGATGTCACGGGGCGCTTTCCCGCAGGTTGGGCGGCCGGGCCGGGCCGCCGCGGATGGCCTCCGCGAGCGGGGCAGAATGTCCGGATGAACGAACTCGCGATCACCGTCATCGGTCGGGACCGGCCGGGCATCGTGGCCGACGTCGCCGAGGCGCTCGCCCGGCTCGGCGCGAACCTCACCGACTCGACGATGACCCGGTTGCGGGGACACTTCGCGATGACCCTGATCTGCGTCGGCCCGGCCACCGCCGACGTGGAGGCCGCGCTGGCCCCGCTCGCCGCCGACGGCCAGCTGCTGGCGACCGTACGCGCGGTCACGCCGGACGGGCAGACCGCTCCAACCGGCGAGCCGTACGTGATGGCGGTGCACGGCGCGGACCGGATGGGCATCGTGGCCGCGATGACCCGGGTACTCGCCGATGCCGGGGGCAACGTCACCGACCTGAGCACCCGGCTGACCGGCTCGCTCTACGTGGTCGTCGCCGAGGTGGAGCTGCCGCCGGGCAGCTCGGACGAGGTGGCCGGCCGGTTGGCGCGTACCGCCGCGGACCTCGGCGTCGGGGTCAGCCTCCGCCCGGCGGACACGGACCTGCTGTGACGGCGGAGTACGTGGGCCTGGGTGACTGGACCGTCGAGACGCTGTCGGTGCCGGGCGAGGTACGCCCGGTGGTCTCCGCCCCCGACCCGGTGCTCAGCCGCCCCGGGCCGGAGGTGGACCCGACCTCGGACGAGGTGGTCCGCCTCGCCGCCGACCTGGTCGCCACGATGCAGGTCTCCCCGGGCTGTGTGGGTCTCGCCGCGCCGCAGGTGGGAGTGAGCGCCCAGGTGTTCGCGGTGGACGTCACCGGTCACCCGAAGGCGGTCACCGTGCACGGCACGTTCGTGCTCTGCAACGCCAAGGTGGTCGAGGCGAGCCGGTGGAAGGCCGGGCGGGAGGGCTGCATGTCGGTGCCCGACCTGACCGGCGACGTCAAGCGGGCCGGCCGGCTGGTGGTGGAGGGCGTCCTGCCGGGTACGGGTCGACCGGTCCGGCTGGTCACCGACGGCTTTGAGGCCCGGGCGCTCCAGCACGAGATCGACCACTGCGCCGGTCTGCTCTTCCTCGACCGGGTCGCCGGCGCCCACGCCATCTACCAGCGCAAGGTCTACCTCTGACGGCTGTCGGGCCGGGCCGTTCCACGCCCGCACCGTTCCGGCGGGTTCGCCACTCGCGCGGTGGCCGCCCTCCGCGGGATGCCGTCTGGTCCCTGCGCCGGTGACCCGGCGCAGGGACGCTGTCGGTGCGCACCGGCTTGGTCTAGCCGCCGAACGCCTGGAAGAAGGTGGGGAACGTGCCGACGACGCCGAGCCCGATGAGGATCAGGGCGATGGTCAGCGCACGTCGGGTCTCGTACGGCTTGTTGCGGTAGACGAGATGCAGAACCACCCAGGCGGCCAGCCAGACCAGTACGGTGACGATGGTCTTGCCGGACAGCGGGCCGACCGCGTTGTTCCAGTTCAGCGCATCCTTGAATCCGGTGCTGGCCTCGGAAAGGGTGGTGACCACGCCGAGGGCGAGCGCGCCCACGCCGCCGGCCAGAATCGCCGCGGCGATCGGGCCTTCGGGCCTGTCGGGGTAGTGGATGCCGTCAAACTCGGCGGTGCCTGAGGGCCGGTCGGTGACAGTGCTCATCGGTGTCCTCCTAATGGACCGGTGCGACCTTGGTGATCAGGGCGCCCAGCGTGCCGGCGACGGCGGCGAAGCCGAAAGCGAGCACGAACAGGGTGATGGCGGTCCTGCGGACCCGGTCATGGCGGATCAGATTGGTGCCGTAGTAAAGGACGATGAATGCCACCACGGTGGCCAGAATCGGACTGAGCCAGGCGATGTGCTCCTTCCACTCCATCCCGAACTCGTGCCATCCCTCGGTCGCGGGATCGGCCAGCAGGACCGACTTGGGGCTCGTCTTGCCGGTAGCGCGGTACCAGGGGTAGACCACCCAGGTTCCGGTGAGGACGGTGCCCCACGCGGAGATCGCCATCGCCACCACGCCAATCTTCAGGCGGCGCATGCGCTCCACCACCCCCTCAGGGGTGACCAGGCCGGCGCGCAGGCTGTACAGGCCGGCCAGACCACCGGCGAAGGCCAGCAGAAACACCGCGCCGAAGCCCATCCCGTGGATGAGCCCCCACCACTCTCGATCTGTCAGGTGCATCGGGACCTCCTCAGGCCGCGAGCCGTTATCAAAAAGGGTCACCCGTGTTCGATGTCATGGTCAAGGCTGGGAGCACACATCGACCAGGGTCGAAGGTCCCGGGTGTCTCGCACGGCCTGGGCGGCCGCCCCGGCGTGGGGTGCCGTGCGGCGGGGCCGCCCCGGCCGATCGTGGCGGTGGGGACCCGGGCGGCGGTGTGTCGCCGTAGCGATTCTGGGCCGGCGTGCCGGTCGCGGCGGCGGCCCGCCCCATGCGGGGGAGCCGGGCCAGGTGCTCGCCCGTGGCGCAGCGTACCGATCCGGGTCCGCTCGGTGATCGCAATCCAGCTGACACCGTCGAGTATGGAGTGAGCGGCCGGCGTGGCAGCAACCTCCCGGCGCGTCGTGACGCGCCTCGCGCCGGGCGCCGCTACCGTGAACGCATCATGCGTCTGACGGTCGGCCCCCTGCCACCCGCCGTTTACTGGCGGCGTCGCGCCGTCGTACTCGGAGCGGGGCTTCTCTTCCTGATTGTCCTGCTCTATTCCTGCAGCGATCCTGGGCGCAACACCGGCGGCACGGCGAAGCCGGGGTCGTCGCCGACCGCCTCCGCCTCGGCGCTGAAGCCGGTGCCGTCCGGTTCGGCGCTGACGCCGCAGACCGGTGCGCCGTCCTCCACACCGGGCGACACGGGCGGCGGGC
>NZ_QGGF01000214.1 GCF_003857015.1 Micromonospora globispora
GTCTCGTGGGCTCGGGAGCTTCTGTCGTCTTTTATTTAGAGGTCTAAATCCAGTTCGTAGATGCCTCGGGCGGCGAGGACTTCCTGGGTGGAGTTTAGTTTTCTTACTTCGGTGAGTTCCCAGGAGTAGTAGCCGGGTTCCCATCTTGTGGCGCAGGCTGCGGGGATGTCTTTTTCTTCGAAGGGGCGGACGGATTTGATTTTTACGATTGCTACCGGGATGCCGATGTCGGTTTCGCCTTCGTTGAAGAGGAAGTTTTTGTTTTCTACGATGAGCAGGTCGCCGGTGAGGTCGGCAGGGGGAAGCCAGCGGCGGACTTCGATGATTTTTTCGCCGTTGGCGATGCGGGTTCCGTTGGGGTGGACTATGGAGAGGGTTTTGTGTTTCATCGTTCGCTCCGGGGTTTGTCTGGCTTGTTTCGCGCTTTGCTTGAAACTCGCTGGGGTTCTGGGTTTGCGGTGGGGAGTGGGGCTCGTCGCATCACGCTCCTCGGGGCTTTGAAAAGTGGTTATGCCGCATTGTCTTGTAGAATTAGATACTTGTCAGGATATGGTCAACCGGAAAGCCATGCCCCGAGCACCCTTTAGGCAGGGCTTTCGGTTAAGCGATTTAGTTTTTTAAAAGCAGGCACCTTGACATTCCATGTAGAGCTCACATTTTTGCAAGGATGAGGGGGGCTTATCGGAACTCAGAACTATAAGGGACTTTTGTTTCATGCGGTCGACAGAAGTGTTCG
>NZ_QGGF01000756.1 GCF_003857015.1 Micromonospora globispora
AACCGACGCCATGTAAACCACATAGTCCACGCCGTTTCTTTCGCAGGCGCACAGATATGCCGGACCGCGCTTGTAAATGGCCTTCACTTCGGAAAGATCCAGCTCCAGAGGAGCCTTGTTCCAATAGTCCTTCAGGGTGTAGTGCGGGATGAAATCCCACCACTGAAACATCGGAGAATGAGGGGTGATTGTGATTTTACCGGTTGCCTGCATTTTAATAACCTAACTTAAAGAAATAACCTGACCATTCACCGCCGCACCAAACTGACTAACCAGATAGGTCACGGTGTTGGTGATTTTCTCGGGTTCCGTGATGCGCAAGTGTGGTTCTTTCACCTTCAGATTTTCAACCGCTTCTTTGATGGATTTGGCTTCCGGGTGCATCGCCAGAATGAATTCTTCAGTCAAACCCAGCTTCAGTACATTCACGGTAATGTTGTGTTCAGCCACCTGTTTGGACAGACTTTGTGCAAACGGCACCAGCGCCCCGCGGGAACCCGCCAGAATCGGATCCGGGTAAACTTCATTCAAAAGATAAAGAATACGGCCGCGCTTGCGGTTTTTAAGGAAGTTTAACACCGCATGGGTCAGCATCACCGAAGCTTTAAAGTTATGCTGGATTTCATCATCCAGATAATCAATGCTGTCGCCGATTTTATAACGATTGGGTTTATTGTAGGCTTGAGCATCAATGAACAGATCGACACTGCCAAAAGCGTGAGCCG
>NZ_QGGF01000106.1 GCF_003857015.1 Micromonospora globispora
GCTCGGCAATCTCCACCGCCTCCCGCATCACCGCCAGCCCGCCGTCCGGGTCCTCCAGGAACGCCTCGCTGAAGCCGAGCGGGTCGCCGAGCTGGGGCTGGGGCGTACCTGGGAGACCCGGCTGCTGGCCATCGCCACCAACGGGCTGTTCCGGGTCGGGCAGTGGTCCGAGGCGGAGAAGGTGGTCGCGGCGGCGCTGCGGCACCGCCCGTCCGGCGCCGACGCGGTCGAGCTGCTGCTCGCCCGCTGCCGGCTCTCCGTCGGGTACGGCGACATCGAGGCCTCCGACCGGGACCTGGAGGCGGTGGCCACCGTGCTGGCCGGCGGCGGGGCCCGGCACGTGCTGCCGATGCTGATCCTCCGCGCCGGGCTGGCCATGTGGGAGGGGCGGCACGACCTGGCCCGGCAGGCAGTGCAGCGCGGCCTGACCGAGAGTCGCTCCGACGACGTGATCGTGCTGGCCACCCTGGCCTGGCACGGGTTGCGGGCCGAGGCGGAGGCGTACGCCAGCCGCACCATCGAGGTCGACCAGACGGCGGTCCGCCGGCTGCGGGAGGTCGTCGACCGGGTCACCCGCAAGAGCGGGCACGCCGCCGGCCCGGTGCGCTACATCGTCGACGGGTTCCTCGCCCTGTGCGACGCCGAGGTGAGCCGGCTGGACGGCAAGGGCGACCCGGAGCTGTGGGCCCGCTCGGCGGCCGAGTGGGACCGGCGCAACCATCCCTACCCGGCGGCGTACTCCCGCCTGCGGCAGGCCGAGGCGTTGCTGGCCCGGCGC
>NZ_QGGF01000757.1 GCF_003857015.1 Micromonospora globispora
GCGCACCACCGTCCGCAGGTGGTCGGCGCAGGCCCGGCGCGCGATGCCGAGCAGCCAGGTACGCGCGCTGGACCGCGCCTCGAACCCCGGCAGCGCCCGGAACGCCCGCAGGTACGTCTCCTGGGTGAGGTCGTCGGCGCTGTCCGGGTCGACCAGCGCGGCGGCGAACCGCCACACCTCGGCCTGGGTGGCCCGGACGAAGGCGGCCTGCGCGACCGGATCGCCGTCGCGGGCGACCAGCGCCCAGTGCGTCGCGGGATCCCGGGCAGCGTCACTTCCCGCCTCGTGGCGGCCGGCGGTGGTGTCGCGCGGGGCGGGGATCACGACAGACGAGGTTACGCGGCGTAGCTGCGCGGGGCAGGGTCCTTCGGCCCTTTCTATGGCGCCGCCCACGTCGGGAACTTTTCCGCCCCCGATCCCGACTACCTGCTCATGAACTGCGACGACGTACGCGTGGCGCTGTCGGCGCGGCTGGACGGGGAGGACCCGCGGTTGCCGTCGGCGGCGCTGGACGCGCACACCGACTCCTGCCCGGGCTGCCGCTCCTGGCTGGCCCGGGCCGAGCGGGTGACCCGGCTCACCCGGCTCCGGGCGGTCGACGTACCCGATCTCACCGCCCCGGTGCTGGCCGCGGCGTCCCGCGCCGTCTCCCGGTCCGCGGCCACCGCCCTCGCGCCGGGACGCGGGTGAGTGCGGTTCGCCGCTGGCGGGTGCGATCGGCGAGCATGAGGGTCCTGTCTGCTGCCGTACGCCGCCGGCCCGTGGCCGTCGTCG
>NZ_QGGF01000439.1 GCF_003857015.1 Micromonospora globispora
GCGCCCGGCGGGCGGCCGTCACCGGCACCGGGTCGAAGCCGGGCGGCAGCGGACCGCCGGCGACCAGCGCCCCGACCAGCGCCGCCTGGCGCGAGGCGAGGTCCCCACCAGCGGGGGTGCCCGGTCCCGGCCGGGTGGCATCGCGGCCGCCACCAGGAGCACCCCGGTCGCCGAGCCGACCGGTGCTCACGTGACCACCGGGAAACCGGAGGCCGCGGCGAGCGCGTCCAGCTCGCCGCGCAGCTCGGCGGCCGGCGGGTAGTGGCCGTCGCGCTCCAGCAGCAGCGCCGGTGGCCGGTGCCGCGCGCACAGCTCGGCCACCAGGTCGAGTACCTCGGTGGGCACCGGGTCGGTGTGCGTGTCGTGGTAGAAGCCGCCCTGCTCGGCCCCGCCCGCGACGTGCAGGTAGGCCACCCGCTCCAGCGGCAGCCGGTCGAGCAGCGCGAGCGGGTCGGCGCCTCCGTTGCGGGCGTTGGCGTGCACGTTCGCGACGTCCAGCAGCAGCAGCGCCCCGGTGGCGTCCAGGATCTCGGTCAGGAAGGCGGCCTCGTCCAGCTCGTCGTCCGGCCAGTCGAAGAGCGCCGCGATGGGTTCCAGCGCGATCGGCACCGGCAGCTCCGCCTGCGCCCGCCGGACGTTCGCCACCACCGCGGCGACCGCCTCCCGGGTGCGCGGCAGTGGCAGCAGGTGACCGGCCTCCAGCCCCCCGGCACGTACGAAGGCGATGTGCTCGCTCACCAGCGGCGCGTCGACCGCCACCGCCACCTGAGCC
>NZ_QGGF01000766.1 GCF_003857015.1 Micromonospora globispora
CGCGGCGGTTTCTGCCTATCTCGGTCGCTACCGCGGTGACTCGCGGCTGCACACCGAGTCCGACCTGCGCGTCTTCCTGACCTGGTGCGCCCACCACGACCTGAAGCCGCTGTCGGCCGCACGCGTGGACATCGAGCGGTACGTGCGTTGGCTCCAGGACGTACGCCGCTTCCAGCCCTCGACCGTCTCCCGTCGCCTGTCAGTGGTGGTCGGCTTCTACCGCGTCTGCATCATCGACGGCATCCTCCCGCACTCTCCGCCGACTAGGTCCGCCGACCGGTCGTACCACCCGAATCACCCACCCTCGGGCTGGGCCACCTACAGTTCGAAGCCCTGATCACCGCCGCACGGCTGTCGGACAACCCGAACGACTTCGCCCTGATCGCCATGCTCGGCCTGCTCGGGCTGCGGATCTTCGAAGCCTGCGGCGCCAACATCGGCGACCTCGGCGAGGAACACGGCCACCGCGTCCTGCGGGTGCGCGGCAAGGGCGGCAAGGTCGTCCTCATCCCGCTGCCGCCCGCCGTGGCCAGGGCCGTGGACCGGGCGGTCGACGGCCGCATCGATGGTCCGGTCCTGCGCAACACCCTCGGGGCGCGGATGGACCGGCATGCCGCAACCCGCCGGCTCAAGCACCTCGCGGTCAGCGCCGGGATCCGGATGCCGAGGATGCACCCGCACATGCTGCGCCACACCTTCGTCACCACCATGCTCGACGCTGGCCTGAGCCTGCGCGACGTGCAGATCGCCGCCCGTCACGCCGATCCGCACA
>NZ_QGGF01000618.1 GCF_003857015.1 Micromonospora globispora
GTTCACCCCGGGACACGACCGCGCCGAGCGGGCCGAGGGTGCGGTCGCCGGCCTGGCCACCCTGGTGGTGGGGGCGGACGTGCTCACCGGCTCGCGGCTGCAGTTCAACGGCGTGGTGGGGTACTCGGCGCTGGAGGGCGGCCGGTACGCCGGGCTGGGCACGGTGGGCCTCGGGGTGTTCATCGCCGGTTCCCTGCTCAGCGGGGGCTGGCTGGCCCAGCAGGTCCGCCGGGCCTGGCGCCCGATGGTGATGGTGGCCGTCGGCGGCGCCGCGGTGGTCGTCGTCGGCAGCCCGTACTTCGGGTCGGACTCGATCGGCGCGATCGCGCTGACCGCCGGGCTGAGCATCGCCGCGGCGATCTGCAGCGGCGGCTGGTTGACCGTCAGCCGGCTGGCCTGGGCCACCATGGCGGGGCTGGCGGTCACCATCGGCTTCGCCGTGGTCGACCTGCGCCGGCCGGCCGCCGAGCGGGGCAGCCTGGGCCGATTCCTGGCCGCGCTCGGCGACGGCACCGGCGGGCTCACCATGCACCGCTCCAGCACCTCGAACATCGAGACGCTGATCAACAGCCCGCTCACCATCCTCGCCCTGGCCGGCGCGGCACTCGTCTGGTTCGCCCTGCTGCAGCCCTGGGGCGGCCTGATGCGGCTGTTCGGCATCTACCCGACGATCCGGGCCGCGATGGCGGGCACCGGCGTGGCCGCCGCCATCGGCGGCGTACTGGGCGGGTCGGCGCTGGACGTGGCCGGGGCGGCGGG
>NZ_QGGF01000465.1 GCF_003857015.1 Micromonospora globispora
ATCACTTAATCGACGTACCCGAACCGGCTCTGCCACCCCGACAGCCTGACGGCCCCACGCCGGCCCAGCCCTTCACTCAGGCCGGCGTGTCACCAACACCGCCAACGTTTGTGGTCAGAGCACTAGCAAGGGGGCCGGGTCATGCGGGACCTAACGCCGGACGAGCGGCAGGAACTACGGCGGGAGCTAAGTGCGGTTGCTGCAGACTGGGCACTGCGGCTGAAGGACTCCGATCTGGATGGCCGGCGCAGAGCAGACCACGAGCCGAACTCCGCGGAGAGGATGCGGACTCACCTCGCGCGCATGGCGGCGGGTGAGCAGATGCGTACCCTTCTCGCTGACCTCGTGTCCGCCAGCGCAGATGAAGCGGTGCAGCACGGTGCGGGGTATCCGGAGCTTGGCGCAGCGGTAGGCGCCAGCCGGCAAGCGGCACGCAAGCGATGGCCTAACCTGTCGATCTCCAAGAGGCGCGCCAGCGAGTGGAAGCAACCGCCCGGGGGTATCGGTTGGGCCGGTGACAGCTATCTGGGGTACCCGGGAACTGCCTGAGGGAAGTCCGCAGCTGACGTCGCGGGCCCACCTGACCTGACTCCGCGGCGTACGTGCGGCATACAAAACTTCCGCACCACCAGGCGCGGGGTGCCCGCTCGTAGTGCGGATTACGAGCGCACCGGCTGAAGGTGTTCAACGGCCTGTTCGGCAGCCGCCGCCAGACCGAAGCCCATGGGGTCGGTTCTCTCCTCGAGCAGGTGCGCGACGAGACTCATCGTCCGGCCGACCAAGGGCACGCCCTTCATGGCCTGCCCTTGACGCCATCCAAGAGGACTTTCCTCCATCGACGTAAGGCTCTGCGCTCCGCCATGCTGGCGTCGATGTGGCTTCCGACAGCTGAGACTCGTATCCCATCGGCAACGCCCTGACCAGCGCCTCCTGCCGGGTGACCTCTTCGACGATCCTGAACAACGACGAGGGAGAAGGCCCAGGGTTCAGGGCGGAGTCGATGCCTCTGTTGGCTCGATCATTTCCGAATGCAGCAAGGAAGCATCGAACGTGCCGCCTGCAGGCGACGCGTGACGACAGCAGGCGGGTGGGGTTGACCGACGCTGCCGGATGGACTGGACGGCTGGCCGCGGTCCGGCACGGTGCCGGCGTGAACGGATTCAGGCGGTGTCCAGACGACCGCGCTGGTGCAGAACGAACAGCAGCGCCATGGCCGGCACGACCAGCAGGAGCGCCGCGGCGGCGACGAGGGTGAGCGACGCCAGGGTGGCGTCGGGAGCCGCGGCCTCGTCGATGCGTAGGTGGGTGCCCAGCAGGTACGGGTACTGCGCGACGCCCCAGCCGACCACTACCGTGCCGGCTGCGGTGACGGCGAGCGCCTGCAGCAACCGGGGCGCCGCCCGGTGCAGCAGGGCGATGCTGGCCAGCCCGCATGCCGCGGAGATCAGCACCAGCGGCAGGCCGCGGCCGGTGAGCCCGTAGAACAGGCGCCCGGCGTCGGCGTGCAGGATGGCGATGCCCGCCAGCGCCACGGCGCCGGTCGCCACGGCGGTGGCCTGGGCCCGACGGCGGAACCAGCGTTCCAGGCCGGCGTCGGCGTAGGTACGGGCCTCGGCGGTGAGGAACACCGCGGCGACGAACGCGCACACCCCAACCGCGAGCACCCCGCCGAGCAGCGACGTCGGGTTGACCCAGCTGGTCACGGGGTTGCCGTGTCCGTCGGCGGGCACCCGTCCGGAGGCGATTCCGCCGACGACCGTGCCGAGGAAGAACGGTGTGATCACCGACGAGGTGGCGAACGCCGCCCCGGTCGCCCGTTGTTGGTCGGTCTTCACCACCACCTTCCGGAAGGCGAATCCGCTGCCGCGGACCACGATGCCCAGCGCGGTGAGGCCCAGCGGGATGTAGAGCGTGGTCATGATCGCGGCGAACGCGGACGGGAAGCCGGTCCAGAGCATCACCAGGCAGAAGATCAGCCACACGTGGTTGGCCTCCCACACCGGTGCCAGCGTGTGGTCGATCAGGTGCCGCGGGGCCTGCCCGCGTCGCGCAGCACCGGCGGTGAGGTCCCAGAAGCCTGCACCGTAGTCCGCGCCGCCGAGCACGGCGTAGGCGGTGACGCCGATGAACAACACGACGGCGGCGAAGGTACTCACGCTTTACCTGCCGCCGGCGTGGACTCCGAGGCCCGGGGCGGGCCGTAGGGCACGTCCGTCTCGGTAGCCCCGCCCTGGTCGCGCCAGCGGCGGCGCAGCAGCCGCAGGACGTACACGGTGGCGGCGCCGACTGCTGCATACAGCGCGACGGTGGCGGCGAAGAACAGCCACAGGTTGCCGGACGTGGCGACCGCGTCCCGGGTGAGGAGGTGACCGACGACGGTCCACGGCTGCCGGCCGACCTCGGTGACCACCCAGCCCGCCTCCAGCGCCACCACCGCGAGCACGCCACTGATCGTGGTCGCCCGCAGGAACCATCTGCTGCGCGGCAGGTCACGGCGGCGCCACCAGGCCAGGGCGTACCAGGCGGAGAGGGCCAGCAGCGCGGAGCCGATACCGACCATGACGTCGAAGCTCAGGTGGACGATCGTGACCAGGCGGTCCGGCGGCCGCACCTCGGCGGGCATGGCGTCCAGGCCCTGGATGCGGGTGGACGGCGAGTAACCAGACAGCAGCGAGGCCCCCGAGGGAACCTTGAGGCCGCCGTGCACCTCCCCGTTCGCGTAGTAGCCGCCCAGCACCTCCGGCACGTGGGTGCCCGTGGTCGGGTGGGCCTCGATCGTGGCGAACTTCGCCGGCTCGTTCCGGTAGACCTCGCGCGCGGCGACGTCGCCGACGAAGATCTGCAGCGGGGTGGCCAGCGCCGCGACGGTCAGCGGTATCGCCAGGCCTAGCCGGTGGTACCGGTCGCGGCGGCCGCGCAGCATCCCGGCCGCGTACACGCCGGCGACGACGAACCCGGCGACCATGTACGCGGCCAGCAGCATGTGGATGGCTTCATACCAGAACGCGCCGTTGAAGATCACCTCCAGCGGGCGGACCTGCACGATCTTGCCGTCCCGCATGGTGAACCCTCCCGGCCGGTTCATCCAGGCGTTCGCCGCGACCACCGACAGCGTGCCGCCGACTCCGGACAGCACCACCGGCACCCCGGTCCAGAAGTGCGGCCACGGGCGCATCCGCCGCCACCCGTAGACGTAGATGGCGACGAAGATCGCCTCCAGGAAGAAGAACAGACCCTCGACCGCGAACGGGATGCCGAACGCCGGGCCGTAGGTGCCCATCATTCGTGGCCAGAGCAGCCCGAGCTCGAACGACAGCATCGTGCCGGACACCGCGCCGACGGCGAACAGCACCGCCGCCACCTGAGACCAGCGCCGGGCCAGCAGCAGCGCACTCTCGTCGTTCTGGCGAATGCCGCGGGCGTTCGCGATCAGCATCAGGAATGTGAAGGCCACCCCGAACGGCACCAGGATGATGTGGAAGCCGAGCGTGAAGGCCATCTGCTCGCGCGCCGGCAGCAGCTGCGCCGGATCGGCGAGCACGAGGCTGACGCCGACGGTCACCAGTGACAGGCCAGGCATGGGGCGTGCTACCCGTTGACGGCGGCCCGAAACGTACCGATGGGGTGAGGATCAGTCAGCGTGTCGGGAACGGGCGCCTAGGGTGCGAGGACCCGTTCGGCGTTGCTTGTCCGGTGGCTTTGCGCGCGACGGCGTTGCTTCAGCGGATCGTCCGACCGGCCAGACGTATCGTCACGAGTCGCATCATCGCGATCGTGATCATGGCCTCGGAGTTGGCGGTCACGCTCGTGGCCATGGGCCAGCCGCCGGTTGCGCACCAGCCAGCCGAACATGCGTTCGACCGCCCACCTACGCGGTAGAACGTGGGGCGGACGGCCCTGCGTTAGGCATAGTCCCGGCTTACCGTGTGGGTCCGTGTGGTGCGGGGAGCGGGTTGGGAGCAGTCGGGCGTACTGAACGGCGTTTAACGGCACTCAACGGCACCGGACGGCATGCGCCCCGACGGCAACGCAACGAGGTTTGGGACCTCGACAACCTGATCAAACCGACGCTGGATGCGATGGAGGCGGTCTTTGGGCTTCGCCCGTGGCGTGGGGCTGCACAAGCCGCCGATGATCGGGTCGACCATCTGGAGGCCAGCAAACGCACCGTACGCGAGGGCGAAGCACCGGGGGCGCGAATCGAGGTCCGGCGCTTGGCGCAGTAGCGCGTTCATGCCGCCCGCAGCACCCGGCGCCGTGCAAGAACCCGGGTACCTCGACGAGTCGTTCTGCAGTTCGAGGCAGCTCGAGCGCCGCAGCGTGACCGTCACGGGAGAGCAGCCGGGAAAACGGGGGAAGCTTAGGCCAGCGCTTTTGTGGCGGAGCAATGCCCACATGCGCATCGGACCGTTGGGGTGGTCGACGGTCAGCACGGTACGACCGTCCGGGCCGAGCACCATCCTGTGCGGCGCCAAGGCAGGACGTTCCGAGACCGTGCGGGACTTCACCCACCCGAGTGCAGCCAGGCCACTGTGATCGGAGCCGGCGGCCTGCTGGACCTGTCCGCCCGACGGCTCGTCTCTGACCTGTGGGAACGGTTCCTGAAACTGGCCACCTACCTGAGGCCGCTGAACTGACCGGTTTCAGTCGACGCGCAGGCTCACCAGCGCGCCGGTCAGCTCCTGTTCGGCGTACTGGCGGGGGTCTCGGTCGGCGACCATGAGCAGGTAGGCGTCCTGCCCGGTCGGCACCCCGCGGACGGAGAACCAGAATCGGCAGGTGCCGTCAGTGAGCGCCCGTGGGTCGGTCAGCCTCCCGGTGGCCAACCCATCTGTGGTCGTGATGAGCACCGGGGCACCGTCGATGACGTCGGCGTGGGCGCCGGTGCCGGCGCAGCCGCCGTGGTCGTCCCTGGTGAAGGATGCGCCGTCGCCGAGCACCACCGCGCCGGAGACCACGAAGGTACCGGTGGTCGGCTGGCTCGCCGCGGCGCTGGTGTGCGGTCCGCTGTTGTTGAGGAACATGGTGAGGGCGAGTCCGAGCCCCGCAGCAGCGCCGGCCCACATCCAGACCGGGCGCCGTGAGGTCAGCTCCGGGTGCAACGGCTGCATGGGATCCCCTGCGCGGTCAGGCCCGCCGGCTTCCGGCGGGACGGCCAGGGGAGTGTCGTCGAAGATCGTTTATGTTCGCAACCCCGTTCAGCGCATCGAGGGCCGGATGCCGAAGTAGGGCAGGACCGGAGCACCCGGCGGTTGGTGGCGTCGCCAGGCGGCAGGTTGAGAGGACGAAGTGACGCAAGCCCTGGCTGCCCTCCGACTGACTTCAAGACCACCACCTTTCCCCGACGTGGAGCGAGCCGCTTCTACAAGCACGGCACTACCGACTGGGGAGGGTCGGTGCCGCGGACGGCTTAATGTCGGCGATGCGACAGCTCGCAGGGCGTTGGCGGGCAGCGGCCGGTGCCGGTGAACACCATCATTTGTCGAGTGCGTATCCGATCCGGCATCATCACCTTCGTCGTAGCCGCCCACCCTCGGCTTGACTGGCTGCGCCAGTAGCGACGAAACAGGCGCGAACACAAGCTCCGCCCGTCCTCCGGCCAGCAGCGCCCCCGCTCCGAGTCCCAACCCGACGGCGCCCGCCGTCAAGCTCGACGCCAAGGCGGTGCTCGCAAAGCTGACTGCGGCACGAATCGGACTTTCCCACAGCGCCGTGCAGGACGAGGACACCGATCCGAACAACCTGCTCGGACGACCCAACGGCTACACCTCGCGGGCGTCTGCCGACCTGCCCGGTGGCGACACCACCGGCGACAAGTACAGCATCGACCGGGGCGTCGTGATCGAGGTCTTTTCCTCCGCCGGCGACGCAGATCGACGCTCGACGTACATCCAGGGGCTGCTGAAGAACGCGCCGATTTTGGGCACCGAGTACCACTACCGCAGCAGCGACGGGACAGTGCTGGTTCGAGTCACAGGACGGGTGAAGCCGACAGCTGCAAAGAAGATCGAGCAGGCGATCGCCCAGCTGCAGGAATAGCCGAGGCCCTTGATATACAGGCAGTGGCCAGGGGTGTGGATGCGCTGGCTGCCTTGATGACGGTGGTAGCTGCTATCAATGCCGTGATGACCGACGACGAGATCATCCAGCGGATCCGCGAACAGGCTCCAGCCGGTGAGCTGCCGCCACCGGCACCGCCTGAGGCCGTGGCGGAGCTGGAAGCCGCGGTCGGGCATCCGATGCCTGCGCTGCTCAAGCGGATCTATCTCGATGTTGCCGACGGCGGATTCGGCCGCGGGGGCGAGGCTTTGTCCCTCACCGATACGACCTACAGCTTCAGCGACAGCGATCGGCTGTTGGTGGAGTACTTGAGATGGCGCGAGCGGCCCAACCACCCTGCCTCAGTCGTTCCCCTGTTGAGCTGGGGGTGCGCGATCCGGTCCCTGGTCGATTACGGCACGGCGGAGGGCCGCATGTGGGGCTGGGATCCGAACGTCCGCTGCCTTAAACACGCACTGTTCCCCGAAGACTTCACTCTGGCTGAACGGCTCTTCGGCTGGCTGGACGGACGCGAAGACTTCCCTGAAGCACAGGCGCCGGCCGGCTCTCCAGACTGCTAAGGCCTGCCCGGTCCGGTGTTCATCGACCAAGAGCGTTCCTGCTGTCTCCATTTCGACGATGGTGACCTCGGGCTGGAGGATTGGCGGCATGAGCCGTGTGGTGGAGGTGTCGAGCCCGATGAACGTCCACCAGCTCGACGTCAGGATCCGGGACGCCGCGGTTGTTCAGTTCAGCCAGCCGCTGGCCGAGGCAGAGTACCGGTCGCTTGGCGCGCTATTGACGGACCATCCGACAGTCACATTGCGGGCGTACGGGTTCGATGAGGAACTCGCTACGCTGCGGTTCCTGCGCTGGTTCCCACGCCTGCGTCGCTTCAGCGTCGCCGGCCTGCACAACCTGACGGAGTTGGCGCCGCTGCACCAACTGGACGCCGACGTCGAGTGCCTCGACATCGGCGAGACCCACAAGCCTCTCAACCTCGCCCCGGTCACTGCCTTCCACGGCCTGCACCAATTGCGGATTGTCGCGCACCGCCGCGGTCTTCCGGAGCTGCTCAACGCCAACCCCGGCCTGCAGGGACTCGCGCTGTGGCGAGTCCCGGTCGACCAGGTCCTTCCCGTCATAGCGCTGCCCGACCTGCAGTCACTGGCGCTGACCCTCGGCTCGTTAGCGCGTGGGGAATGGCTCACCCAGGTGCCTACTCTCCGCTACCTCGCGCTTCGCGCGGTTCGCAACCTCACCGACCTGAACGCGGTAACGCGCTTGCCCGCACTGCAATGGCTGTGGTTGGACGCGCTCACCCTGGACCGACTTCCCGACTTCGGCTCCTCCAGCACACTGCTGCGTGCCGACTGCACCCAGATGCGCCACCTTCGGCACCCCGCATCCCTCCAGGGCCTAGCGGCCGCGCCCCAACTGCGCGAGCTGCTGGTCACCGAGTCACGGCTGCCGGTCGATGCGTTCGTACCCTTCGCCGGTCACCCGACACTCGAACATGTCGGCTTCGGCCTCGGCAGCGAGCGCCGCAACCGCGACGCCAAACGGCTGCTGCGCCGGACACCACCGAGCAACCACGCGCACTTCGCCGCGACACACGGGCTTCTCCGCATGCTGTAGTTCCCTGAGGGCTAAGGCGCGGCTTGATATCGATCCACTCGCAGCTGGGCGGTGATGTGCGTATCCAGGACTTCATCCAGGTGCCACTGGGCTGCGCTGACCAGATTCTTTGCCAGCGGGGAATGGCCTCAAAACTTAACGTGAAGGAGGCTGTCGTGGACGACCTCGACTACGGTCCCAACTCCCTCGCCGAAGGCACCGCCCTGGCCTTGCGGGCCCACCTGCTTGCCACGGCTCGGCCGGAGCTGCTGATAGCGGCAGACGTGAAGCGTCATGGTGGTCCGGACCTGGTGTGCTGGCAGTGGCAGCCCGGCCAAGTCTGGGTCTGGCAGCTCCGCTACCTGCACGACACTAGAACACCACAGCAGTGGCCCCCCCGCCGCTGTGCGCGCCGCAGTTGCCGCCGACCCACTGTCGGCCGGCCTCGAGGTCGTCCCCGGACCGCCGATGCAGACGTTGGGGCTACTCGCCGAGCAAGAGGCCAGCAACATGGCGGAGCCGGAAGAAGCCGTGACGGTCCGCGACGGCCGGATTCCAGGCCTCCAGCTTTACTCCACTGCCCACCAGGAGGTGGAGAGCCGGGACTTCGCCCGACGGGAGGCGTCGATGCGGGCCGCGAAGTACAGCGCCTCCCGGTGTAACCGAATGGTGGCCGAGGCACGGGCAGCAGCACAGCCTACATAGCACCAGGGCCGTGCCGCCGACTCCTCGAAAGGGAGCCGGCGGCCGATGGTGTCAACGACGGTAAAATCGGGATTCACGCCTCGCCGACAGATGGTTCGGGAGCATGTGGCGGTCGCTAAAGTTCACACCGACCACCGCCGTCAGCGCCGATAGCCTCCCCACACCACATCCGGCCGCTGATCAGCTCACACGGATGCTGGTCGAACCGAATCTGCTGGCTACGGGCGCGATGGGCCCTGGGCTGCGCCGGGGATCCTCGCGCGGATCCGAAATTGCTGCGTCTGCTGCACGGCGGGGACCCACATCCCCGGCTTGCTGACGCGCTCAGCACGGTCGCGGCGGCGCCACCCGATCCGACGAGCATCGTCGCGCCTCGCCACCCGGTCCTTGCGGGATGTCCTCTTCGCCTTCGCCAGCCGTTACATCGTCCAAGGGCTCACCGCCGGCGCGGGCAAGGGCTGAGCGCGCCGGCCAGTTCGGGCTCCACCAACCGATCGGAGACCCTGATGCCCCGTGTCTGCTTCACCCTGCAGGTCGACCCGTCACGGCTCGAGGAGTACCGCGCCCGGCACGCGGCAGTGTGGCCCGAGAGGCATGCGGTGGCACCTACCCCGGGGTCAGGGGGCCGCTTCCACCGCCTGGCGTTGGCTGCCGAGGTGTTCGATACCCAGTTCCATGACGTCGCCGGCCCGGAGCCAGATCGGAGGATTGAAGCCCATGCCGACCCCGGGAGGGGTGCCGGTGTTGATCAGGTCCCCGGGCTCGAGGACCATGAACTGGCTCAGGTAATGAACCAGGTAGGCGACCCCGAACAGCATGGTCGCCGTGGAGCCCGTCTGGCGGCGCACCCCGTTGACGTGGAGCCACATGTCGAGCTTGCTGACGTCCTCGATCTCATCCGGAGTCACGAGGTACGGGCCGCAGGGGTTGAACGTCTCCGCCGACTTTCCCTTGACCCACTGCCCGCCGCGCTCCATCTGGAAGGCGCGCTCGCTCACGTCGTTGACCAGCACGTAGCCGGCGATCGCCGCGGCCGCCTCCTGCTCGTCGGCCAGGTAGCGGCAGCGGCGTCCGACCACGATCCCGAGTTCCACCTCCCAGTCGGGCTTGGTGGAACCGCGGGGGATGAGCACCGTGTCGTTGGGTCCGACCAGCGTGTTGGGGGCCTTGTTGAACACGATCGGCTCGTCGGGCACGGCCTGGCCGGTCTCCGCGGCGTGGTCGCTGTAGTTGAGTCCGATGCAGAGGATCTGATGCGGTCGCGCGATCGGCGCTCCGATCCGCTGACCAGCGAAGGGCTTGGTCGTCCCGGCACGGCGGCGCTCAGCGACGACATCGGTCAGCAGCGACGGTCCGCCGTCGGCGAAGAACTGCTCGTCAAAGTCGGGCACGATGTCGGAGACGTCGATGTAGGTGTTGTCGTCCACGCGGACGGCGGGCTTTTCCTGTCCGGCCGGGCCGAGACGCATGAGCTGCACGAGGTACTCCCGGATCGTTAGTAGGAGCGGTTGTGGTTACGGGCTGAAGCGGAACTCGGTGGTCGACTCGTACACCTCGCCGGGGCGCAGCACGATCGACGGGAAGTGCGGAGTGTTGGGGGAGTTGGAGAAGTGTTCGGGCTCGATGGCCAGCCCGTCGCCCTGCCGGTAGGCGCGACCACCGGTCCCGACCAGGGTGCCGTCGAGGAAGTTGCCGGAGTAGAAGTCGATGCCCGGCTCGGTGGTCCACACCTCGACACACCGGCCGCTGCCGGGCTCGTGCAGTCGGGCGGCCCGGACCAGCCGACGCTCGGACCCGGCCGGCCGGTCGAGGGCGTAGTTGTGGTCGTACCCGCGGGCGACGACCAGTTGCTCGAAGCCGCACCGGATCCGCTCGCCGAGGCGGTGTGGCGTGGTGAAGTCCATCGGCGTGCCGGCCACCGGCGCCAGCTCACCGGTCGGGATGAGGTCTGGCCGCAGCGGCAGGTAGCGGTCCGCCCAGATCTGCACCTCGTGGTCGAGCACGCTGCCCGAGCCCTCGCCGGCGAGGTTGAGGTACGAGTGGTTGGTCAGGTTGACCACGGTCGTCCGGTCGGTGGTGGCCCGGTACGTGAACCGCAGCGTGTTGCTTTCGGCCGCTAGGTGATAGGTCACCTCGGTGTGCAGCGTGCCGGGAAACCCTTGATCGCCGTCGGGGCTGACGTACGTCAACCGAACGGAGGCGCCGGACGGGTCCGCCCACGCGTGTGCCGCCCAGACCTTGGTGTGAAAGCCGTGGGTGCCGCCGTGCACGCTGCTGGGCGGGTCGTTCACCGGTACCGAGTACGTCACGCCGTCGAGTTCGAAGCGTCCGTCGGCGATGCGGTTGGCGACGCGGCCGATGATGGCGCCGAAGTAGGGGCTGCGCTCGACGTAGTCGTCCAGTCGCCCGAAACCCAGGGCCACGTTGCGGACCTCGCCGCCCCGATCGGGGACCTCGATGGTCTGGAGGATCCCGCCGTACGTCAGGACGGTGACCGCCATGCCGAGCGGGTTGGTGAGCCGGTAGGCCGCCACGGTTCGCCCGTCCGGCAACGTGCCGAAGTAGGTGGCCGCCGGCGCGGCGGGAATCGGCACGATTGTCCACTCCTTCGTGGATGGGCTGTCGTCGACCACCGGCGGAGACTCAGCCGGGCAGGGAGGCGGGGAGCGGCCACCGCACGGACCGGGCCGCCTCGCGTACCCGCTCCGGCGTGACGTCGGGGTTGATGGTGTGCCGCGACGTCACCTTCAGGCCGGACAGGAGGGCGGCGTAGCGGTTGGCGGTCGCCAGCGGCAGGCCGCGGGCGATGGCCACCACCAGTCCGGCCAGGTGGGCGTCGCCCGCGCCCGCGGTGCTGGCCACGTCGACGTCGAGGGCGGCCGCGTGGCTGACCTCTCGGCCGTCCCAGGCCCAGCTGCCCTGCCGGCCGGCCGTCACCACGACTGACAGTCGGGGGTTCACCGACCGCAGCCGGCGCCGCACGGCCTCCAGCACGTCGGCACCGGACGCCCCCTCCGCCGATGTGTCCGCGAGCGCCGCCGCCTCGTCCAGGTTCACCGCCAGGACGTCGACCTCGGTGAGCAGCCCCGCGTCCAGCACCGGCTCCCACTCCTGTGACACGAAGGTCGCCACGCGCCGGAAGCCGGCGTCGGTCGCCAGGTCGAGCAGCGCGGCCCGCGCCGCCAGCGGTACCTCCGGCAGGGCGACCGCGATCCCGCTGCCCTGGTGTTCGGCGAAGACGGGAGCGGCCCGGCGGATGTCGTCGGGTTCGACGCAGTCGCTCGCGGAGCCGGCGGTGGTGATGTTGCCGCCGCCGCCGTCCGGATAGAGGAAGCACACCGAGAACAAGGTGGGGCGGGGCGCCACCGTGACGAAGGAGGTGTCCATGCCCACCGCCCGCATCTCCGCCACGGCGTCGCGGCCGGGGGCGTCGTCACCGACCTTGCCGATGGGAACGACCCGGACGTCGCTGCCCAGCAGCCGTTGCACGTAATGGCAGACGATGTGCTGCTTGCAGTAGTCCCGCTGGTCCAGCAGGGTCGCCGCGCGGCTCTCCTCCCGGCCCAGCGTCCGGTCGCCGTGCAGCGCCAGGAACATCCCCGAACCGATGCCGCCGGTCGCCACCACGACGTCGTACGTGGGATTCATGGCGCGACGCCGAGGTCCCACTCGGGGTGCTCACTGACCGGGTGCCGCGCGGTGTTCAGCGTGGCGGTCAGCAGCGTGTCCGGGTGCTCCTGGAGCAGGGTCATCGGGTATTCCGGCGTGACCGGGCTGAACAACGCCACCCGCAGCGCGGTCTGCTTCCACGGGCCGGTGTCGCTGAACAGCCGGATCCGCTTCGCACTCAGGATTTCGCTCAGCCCGAGGGTGACCGACATCGGCGGGACGAACTGGTAGGCGCCGCCGAAGGTGCGCTGGGCGAGCGCGATGACCGTGTCCAGGTTGTTGTCCTGCACCCGAGCCGTCGACGCCCGCAACTGCTCCACCGTCACCGGGCTGTACGGGTGCCGGCGGGCCTGGTTGTAGGCGACGTGCCCGTCCTGGCCCCAGCCGCCGTAGACCAGGTCGGGCGGCCGCTCCGCCAGGCTGCGGGAGATCTCGTGCACGGTGCTCGGCTCCGGCCAGTGCCGCTGGTGCTCGGGCACGGTCAGCTCGGGGGCGATCGGCCCGTAGAACTCGCGCTCCATGAAGCCCCGGAAGCTGTACGGGTGGCTGCGCGGCAGCGGCTTGCCCTCCCAGTCGAGGCACTCGTCCATGTGGAACACCTCGACGTGGGAGAGGCTGACGCGCTCGGCGTTGACCAGTGTGGTGAACGGCTCGTACCAGCAGCTCGGGCCGCAGGGCACGATGACCCGGAAGGTGCGGCCCTGTCGCGCGCTGCGCTCGATCTCGTCGACCAGCTCGCGGGCCATCAGCGCACCCATCTCCGCGCTGTCGGCACACAGTCGCAGCGGCATGCGGCGCTCGGGATGATCGACGAGTTCCTCGGCCGGTACGCGGCACCACCGCAGCAGGTCGCTGGCGGGCACGGGAGCGTTCATCAGTTCACCTCCGGCAGCCACCGGCGCTGAGCCTCGATCATCTCGTCGCACATCGCCCGGATCTGGTCCAGGCTCAGCAGCGCGGACGTGAGCCGGTCCAGCGCGACGGCCGAGTAGATGAGGTCGCGGGACCGCTGCTGGTACGCCGCCACGACGGTGTGCTGGTAGCCGACCGAGGCGAGGTTGATGCCGGCGCACGGGGCGGGGAGGTCACCGACGAACGTCGGTTGCACGCCGTTCTGGTCGACCAGGCAGGGCACCTCGACGCAACACCCGTCGGGCAGGTTGGTGATCAGGCCGGTGTTGGGCACGTTGCCATAGATGACGCGCGGCGTGTTGGTCAGCACCGAGTCGACGATCCGCGCCGCGTACTCCTCGCTGACGGCGAGCGTGCCGGCCGCGAAGTCGTCGGCCAGCCGCTCCAGCTCGGCCTCGTTGTTGCCTCGGGTGATCTCCAGGTAGTCCCACCGCTGCGGCAGCAGCGCCGCGACGTCCTCCGGGTTACGCCGGAAGTGCGGGTAGTACTCGGACGCGTGGTGACTGGACTCGGTCTGGAAGTACCCGGTGAGGTTCATGATCGCCGTGCGGACGCTCTCCCGACCGCCGGCATACCACTCGTCCAGCTCGCGTACCGGCTTCCGTTCTCCCCGGTGATAGGCGTTGACCGCAGCCCGCAGCTCGGGCATGACATCCCGGCCCCGGTGCCGGAAGTCCAGCATCCACGCCTGATGGTTGATGCCGGCCGCCTGGAACGACCAGTCACCCGGCTTGAAGCCCATGATGCTGGCGAGCTCGTCGGCTGTGTGCTGCACGGAGTGGCACAGCCCGGTGATGCGCACACCCGCAGTGGCGGCGAACCAGCAGTTGATGGACATGGGGTTGGCGTAGTTCAGCAGCAGCGCATCCGGGCACAGCTCGCGCATGTCGGTGACGATCTCGTCGAGCGCCTTCATCGAGCGCAGCCCGCGGAACACCCCGCCCGGGCCCAGCGTGTCACCGACGGTCTGGTCGATGCCGTACCGCCGGGGGATCTCCATGTCCACGGCGTAGGCGTCGCGGCCGCCGACCTGGAAGCACACCACCACGAAGTCGGCGCCGCGCAGCGCCTCCTTGCGGTCGGTGGTCGGCTCGATCCGGGCGGGCAGCCCGTGCGCCTCCACCAGTCGGCGGGACAGCCGTTCGGTGCGCCGCAACGAGTCCGGGTCGATGTCCATCAGCGCGTACGTGGCGTCCCTCGTGCTGTCGAAGGACAGGAAGTCGTTCATCAGCTGCAGGGGGAACTCGTAGCCCCCCGCGCCGATGATGGCGATCCTCGTCATGCCTCTCCTCCGTCGGTCGTCGGCGTGGCGATCCCGGCCGCGGTGGCCAGGCGCGGCACCAGCCGCCGGACGTTGTCGGCGTACACC
Source organism: Micromonospora globispora (assembly GCF_003857015.1). Lineage (GTDB taxonomy): Bacteria > Actinomycetota > Actinomycetes > Mycobacteriales > Micromonosporaceae > Micromonospora > Micromonospora globispora. The sequence goes on from NZ_QGGF01000465.1 coordinate 14,312, forward strand.
TGCAGGAGCACGTCGTCAGGCAGGTGCAGCCCGGAGATCGGCCACCGGCCGAACATCGGCGGGTCGTCGTCGGTGTGCGGAAAGCACTCGTCCGCCGTCTCCAGGAACCGGAAGTGCGTGGGGTAGCTCTCGCCGGTGTGGGGGACCTCGTCGGTGCCGAACAGCACCCGATCGGGGTGCCGCAGGCACAGCTCGCGGGCGGCGCGCGGCTGCCGGCCGAGCTGCGCGATGCGGGCGGCGATATCGATGTGCAGGTTGGGGTAGGTGCTGAGCATCCGGTCGACCCAGCCGAGGTTCTCGGCGAAGTTGCCGGCGTGCACGCCGACGAACGTGGTTCCCGGATGCGCGGCGACCACCGCCTCCATCGCCTCCATCAGTCGGTCGAAGGTGGGGAAGCGGCCACCGTGGAAGGACCAGTCCGGGCGCTCGCCGAGCAGCTCCAGGAACTCGTTGCGCTCGTCGACCGGGTCGAAGAACGCCACCGGGTCGGCGATGTGCCACCACACCGGGATGCCCAGCTCCCCGGCCGCGGACCACAACGGGTCGAGCCGCTCGTCGTCGGGCAGCACGAGCGCGCCGTCGGTGTCCTCGACCTCGAGCCCGAGGTCCTTCCACACCTTGACGCCGGCGGCCCCGGCGGCCACCGAATCGGCAAGGTTGGCGACCAACGCGTCGGGGCCGGCGGAGTCGAGCAGCGACCAGTCCACGTGGCAGAAGGTGGCGACCCGGCCCGGGTGTCGCTCGTCGAACCGTTCCAGGTTCGCGCGCAGCTCATCGCCCCACCGGCCGTCGAGGTTGACGAAGCCGTGGACGTTGTACGCCGTCATGGCCTCCAGGAACCGGGTGACGTCCTCGACGAGCCAGCTGCCTTCGCGTCCGGCCCACGCGCTGAGCCACCGGCCCAGGTGGGTGTGCGCGTCGACCGCCGGGAACCGGGCGGCCGGCACGTGATGCTCGGGCAGGACGAGGCGCTGCCGGGGGCGGTAGCGCGACAGCGGGATATCGCCGGTGATCATCTCGACGTACCCACCTTTCCTGTTCGAAATCTCGAACTCATATCGAGTGGTCGAACAACGCTAACGAGGTGCGCCGATCGCGTCAATGCCACGATCAGCAGCGGACGCGCGGCGGGCGGACTATCCCGCGAAGGTCGCCGGGGGTAGCCCGGTAACACCGGGTCGGTGGCGGAACACCGAACCGGCCAGCGGCTGGTCGCGGCGTTCTGCGGCGCTGAGGCCCTCCGCCGCGGTGGTGATGAAGAGCTCGCCCAGGTCCGCACCGCCGAAGGCGATGCTGGTCACCTGCGACACCGGCAGTCGGGTCTCACCGTCGAGCTCTCCGGCCGGCGAGTAGCGCCGGACGCAGCCGCCGCCCCAGAGCGCCACCCACAGGAAGCCCTCGCTGTCGACGGTGAGCCCGTCCGGGAGCCCCTCGTCGGTTCCGAACGCCACCAGGGTGCGGCGGTCTTCGATCGTGCCGCGCCCCGGGTCGAACATGAACCGGTCGATCGTTGCCTTGCCCGTGTCCACGTAGTACATCTCCGCGCCGGACGCGGACCATCCGAGCCCGTTGGAGTTGGTGACCCCGGACAGCATCGGTGTGACCAGGCCGTCGGCGTCGAGGCGGTACAGCGCTGCGCGCTCCGGGCTCCCGTCGTAGGACAGCGTGCCGGCCCAGAATCGCCCCGCTGGGTCGCAGCGCCCGTCGTTGAACCGGGTACCGTCCTGCTGCCCGGGCGCCGGCGTGACCGGGCCCACCCGGTTCCACTCGTCGTCGAAGACCGTGAAGCCGCGTTCCACCGCGGCGATCCAGCCGCCGGCCTGGCGCGGCGCGACCGCGCCGACCGGTACGCCGAGCTGCCAGGTCCGGCGGGCGCCCGTGTCCGTGTCCACGGCATGGACCTGTCCGGCCAGGATGTCCACGAAGTACAGGCGTGCCGTCCGGACGTCCCAGCACGGTCCCTCGCAGAGCTCGCCCGCCCCCGGGATCAGCACGTCCAGCTCTCCGAGGAGAGTCACCGCACGATCACCGCCTTGACCGGCTCCATCGACCCCTCGGCCAGAGACATGAAGACGTCCCGCGACTGCTCGAGGGCGACCGGGGTCGCCCAGTCGAGGTCCAGCTCCGGGGCGAGAGTCAGGGCGGCGGCGAACTCCTCCGGCGCGTACGCGAAGGAACCCACCACCCGTTTCTCGGTCCGGACAAGCGCGTTGCCGTCAAAGCCCGGCTGCGGCTCGGCCAGCCCGATCCACACACAGGTGCCCCCGGGTCGCAGGCTGTCGATGCCGGCCCTGCGGGTGGCCTGCGACCCCACCGCGTCCACCACAACGTCGTACTCCCCGGTGAGTTCGGTCGCGCAGGTCGTGGCGCCCAGGTGCTCGGCGAGCGCCAGCCGCGTGGGCGAGCGGTCCACCACGGTGATGTCGCCCAGCCCGCGCTGGCGTGCCACCAGCAGGCAGACCAGTCCGATCGTGCCGGCCCCCACGATGGCCGTCCGGCGGACACTCGCGAGGTCCACGCGGTGCCAGGCGTGCACCGCGTTGGCGAGCGGCTCGACCATCGCGGCGGTCTGCCATGTCATGTCATCGGGCAGGTCGTGCAGCGACCCTGCGGGGACGACCACCTTCTCGGCGAACCCACCGGGCCGCTGCACGCCGAGCAGTTCGCGGCTGCGGCAGATCTGCGGTTGCCCGTCCCGGCACAGATCACAGGTCCCGCAGCTGACCAGCGGGTTGACCACCACACGTCGGCCGTCCGGTGTCGTGCCGGCGATCTCGTGCCCCATAATCAGCGGTGGCTTGCGGAAGCCCACCTGGCGGAAGCCGTGCAACTCGCTGCCGCAGATGCCGCAGGCGCGCACGTCCAGCAGCACGCCGTCGGCGGCCGGTTCGGGTGGCGCCACGTCCTGGAGCTCGACCGCCCCGGGGCCGGTGAAGACCAGAGCTCGCATCAGGCCGCTCGCCGTCGTCCCGCTCACGGCCGCGGAGTCCCGGCGACGACGTCAATTTCGACGAGGATGCCGAGCAGTTGTGAGCCGACGGTGGTCCGGACGGGATAGGGCTGGGGGAGGATGCGGGCGTAGGTCTCGTTGAAGGCGGAGAAGTTCCGGTGCAGGTCGGCCAGGTGAACCGTCACCTTCAGCACGTGGGACAGGTCGAGCCCGACCGCGCCCAGCGCCCGGGCGACGTTGGCCAGGGTCGCCTCGGTCTGCGCCTCGATGCCGTCGGGTATCCGCCCGGTCTCCGGGTCGTGTGGGCCGAAACCGGCGGTGAACACGAGACCGTCCATGGCGGTGACGTGGCTGTACGCGCCGCCGGGCGGGGGAAGGCTGTCGGCGACGAGGCTCTGGTGGCTCATCCGTTCTCCTGTGTGACGAGGGGGGACAGGGTCGGGTCGGGTCGGAGGGCGTCACATCGCGGTGAGCTGCCCACCGTCCACGACGATCTCGGTGCCGGTGATGAAGGACGCGTCGTCCGAGGCGAGGAACGCGTACGTGGCGGCGACCTCGTCCGGTTGACCGGTGCGGCGCAGCGGGATCTTGTCCCGGGCGTAGGCGGCCACGAAGTCCTCGCCGAGGGACGCGGAGATCTGCGCGTTCAACGGGGTCTCGATGTAGCCGGGGCAGAGGGCGTTGACCCGGATCCGGTGCACGCCGAGTTCCACCGCCATCGTGCGGGTGAGCATGAGGATTCCGGCCTTCGACGCGTTGTAGTGGGTGTACTCCGCCTCGCCGGCCATGCCGTTGATGGAGGACATGTTGACGATCGATCCGCCGGTGCCCTGCGCCACCAGCACCCGGGCGACCGCCTGCGCGACGAGGAACATGCCGCGGAGGTTGACCGCCATCATGGCGTCCCAGTGCGCGGGGGTGATGTCGAGGAAGCCCTCCCGCCATGCCGTACCCGCGTTGTTGGCAAGGGCGTCGATGCCACCGAGGGCCTCCTGGGCCTGCTGGAGCAGCCGCTGCACGCCTGCCTCGTCGCTGACGTCGGCGGCCGTGGCGGACACCTCGCCGTAGTGGCGCAGCCGGTCGACCGCCGCGGCTACCTCGTCAGGGTTGAGGCCGCCCAGGTGTACGCGGGCACCCTCCTCAAGGAAGCGCCGGGCGGTGGCCTCGCCGATGCCGCTGCTGCCGCCGGCGATCAGTACGCGCTTTCCCCGAAGCCCACGCATGGCACCCCCACGGCATGATGATCGCTGTGATTGCGACGGAGGCGTGACGTCCCGCCCCGCGATGAGGTATGTTCGGTATACTGAACATGGTTCGTAATTTCGAAATCAACGTAGTGGCGGATGCCGGTCCTGTCAAAGGTCCACCGGTCGGATCGACCCGCAGACGCCACAGTCGACTGGAAGGTGAGCGGGTAGCGATGGGTCGTAACGTCCCCGCCGTGAGTCGGGCCCTCGACATCCTGGAGCTGTTCCTGCAGCAGCCCCTGTTGTCCGCCGCCGACGTGGTGGCCCGGCTCGGCCTGCCCCGCACGACCGTGCACGAGCTGCTGGTCACGCTCGTGGACCGCCGGTACCTGGTGCAGGTCCCCGGCCAGCCGCTGCGTTACCGGCTGGGCGTGCGGGTCTTCCAGCTCGGCAGCGTCTTTGCCGAGCAGGTCGACCTGGCGCGCGAGGCGCAGCTCGTCGCCAACGACGTCGCAATCGCCTGCGACGAGACCGTCCACGTCGCCGTGCGGGAGGGCCGGGACGTCATCTACATCGCCCGAGTGGACAGCACCCATCCGGTGCGGATGGTCTCCGCCGTCGGCCGGCGGCTGCCCGCGCACTGCACCGGCGTCGGCAAGATGCTGCTCTCCGACCTCTCGCCCGACCAGTTCGACTCCCTGTACCCGCCCAGCACCCGGCTCGCCTCGATGACGCCCAACAGCATCACCTCGGCGGCCCGGCTGAAGTCCGTCCTCAAACAGGTACGGCAGGAGGGGCTGGCCTTCGACGACGCGGAGTCGAGCGAGGATGTGCGGTGCGTCGCCGCCGGCGTACGCGACCACACCGGCGCGATGGTCGCCGCCATGAGCATCTCCGTCCCCACCACCCGGTGGAGCGACGGCAGCCGCGCCAAGCTGATGGATCTCGTCCGAGACGGTGCGGCGCGCCTGTCGGACAACGTGGGCTACCGGACCCCCGCCGGGTACGGTGCGCCCCCGGACCGGCACGCCAGCCGCCCGTGACAGCCGCGGGCCGCTCACCGCTGCCCGTAGACGTTCTGGTACCTGTCGTAGAGCTGATCGATGTGCTCTGCGGCGATGGGTACCGGTGTGCCGAGCTGCCGGGCGATGTGGACCGTGCGTGCCACGTCCTCGCACATCACCGCCGCCTTTACCGCGTCCCGCGGCGTCGCACCGATGGAGAAGACGCCGTGGTTGCGCATGAGGACGGCGGGCGACCGGGAATCGCGCAGCGTTGCCACCACGCCCCGCCCGATCTCGTCGCCTCCGATCAGGGCGAACGGTCCCACCGGGATCGGGCCGCCGAACTCGTCGGCCATCGCCGTGAGGACGCAGGGTATCGCCTCTCCCCGGGCCGCCCACGCCGAGGCGTACGGGGAGTGCGTGTGGACGACGCCGCCCACCTGCGGCATTTCCCGGTAGATGTGGCAGTGCGCCGCGACGTCGCTGGACGGCGCCAGCCCGCCGTCGAGCACCCGGCCGTACAGGTCGCACACCACCATGGACTCGGGCGTCAGCTCGTCGTACGACACACCGCTCGGCTTGATCACGACGAGGTCGCCGGAGGCCTCCGGTCGGCGCACCCGGCCGGAGACGTTTCCGGCGGTCCAGGCGACCAGGCCGTACCTGGTCAGTTCCGCGTGCAGCGCGGCGACCGCGCGTCTCATGACGGTCACCGGGTCGTGGTGGGCTCCGTTCGTCATGGTTTCCGTCGACGTGTCGGTGGTCATCGGTGCGTCACCCTTCCCGCCTTGACGTACTGTGCTCTGTGTCCGGCGCGCTCCCGGGCGTTTCCGGCCGCGGCGGTTGCACCCGGCCGGGGGCTCGGGCGGTGCCGACGGCGGCCGCGGCCAGCACCGCGCCGGCC
>NZ_QGGF01000761.1 GCF_003857015.1 Micromonospora globispora
CGGATCACGTTGACCAGCGGCATCCCTGTACCCGCCCCCACCGTCGCGGCGGAGACCCGATGAGCCGGTTGCCCCACCCCTGCGACAACCGGACGGACGGTTCGGAGCGTTCAATCCCCGTGACGGAAGACGAGCTGGAGCGCGCGCTGCGGGAGACCTTCGCCCGTCGGGTCGCCGCGCCACAGCCGCTCGCCGTCGACCCGGCCGGTGTGGCGATCCGGCGGGCCAACCGGACGGTACGGACTCGGGCGCTGGCGGGGCTGGCCCTCGCCGCGGTGGCCACCGTCGTCGTCACCACCGGCATGGCGCAACTCCGTGACGAGCCGGGCCACCAGGGGAGTCCGACGGTGGTGCTCGGCGACCCGCAAGGATCTCCGTCGCCGCTGCCGAACCCGTCCGCGCCGGCGCCGACGAGTGGGCCGGTGCGCGCCGAGCTGGACCTGATCATCGGCTCCTGGATCCACACCAGCGGTGGCGAGCGGCGCGAGCTGGTCGGGGTCGGCCCGGTCGAGCGGGCTCAGCGTGTCCCCGACTACGGCGGCTGGCTGATCACGTCGGCGCCCACCGTGGCCGGCCGTACGCTCTGGTGGGTGCCGCCCAACGGCAGTTCCCCGCAGGTGCTGCTCGCCGGCGCCGACGCGATCGCGGTGGCGACCGACGGGCGGCAGGTGGCCTGGCGCGATGGGCCGGACATCCTCGCCGCCGGCCTGGTCGGCGGCCAACTCGTCGCGCCCGCCCGGACGGCGGCCCCGGAC
>NZ_QGGF01000763.1 GCF_003857015.1 Micromonospora globispora
CGCCCGCACCGTCCCGCCCGGTCGCCGGCCCGGCGTGGCCCTCGCGGCGGCCGGGGTGGCCGGCAGGACGGCGGCGAGGATCGCCGCCAGGGCGGCCAGGGCCGGGCGCGCGGTGGGCCGGAACATCGACCGCCTCCGTATCGTGGCGACTCCGGAACGCGATGTTAGCGCCCTGCCGCGCCGGGCGGTGGACCGCCGCGAGCCAGCCATTGTGATCTTGATACCACCTTGTAGGTTGTACGCGAGGCCTGTGGGCTGTTCGCGGGAGGAGGGGTGGCCGTGACCGCATGGGAGCCGGCCACCGAGGCCGAGGTGGCGATGCGGGACGCGCTGCGCGCGCAGGACCAGCAGCTCTATTTCCGCATCCTGACCCGCACCGACCTGCTGCTGCCGGTCTCCGCGGAGGCCCTCGCCGGGCAGGCCCCGATGGGCTGGGGGACCTGGACCACCGCCGGGCGGACGCACGTGCTGGCATTCACCTCCCCCACGGCGATGCGCGCCTGCCTCGGCGAGAACGCCGGCACCAGCCGGCGCGTCCCGTACGCCGACCTGGCGGCCGACTGGCCCAACCACGAGTGGTGGCTGGCGGTCAACCCGGGGCTGCCCATCGAGGGCTACCTGCCCGCCTGGTTCGTCGCGCAGCTCTCCCGTGGCGACGTCCGCCTGCCGGGCCGCACCATGGGCGCCCGGGCCCGCCTGGAACGGGCTGAGACGGCCGCCCGGGCCGCCCGGGCGAGCGCTGCCACGCCGATC
>NZ_QGGF01000461.1 GCF_003857015.1 Micromonospora globispora
CGGCGTCACGGCCCTGCCGTCGCGCCGGGCCGCCGGCGCCGCCTGATCCCCTCGACGGCGACGGGCCGCCCCGGCTGCCCGGAGCGGCCCGTGCTGCTGACCGGTGGATCAGAGGTAGTTCTCGGCCTCGTCGCAGATCTTGTTCAGGCCCTTGTTGGCCTTGTCGAAGGCGGCCCGGTCGCCGGCCGACGCGGCCGCCATGGCGGTGGTCAGCTTGTCCAGGCAGGTGGCGATGACCTTCTTCTGCCGGGCCTGCTCGTCCCGGTCGTTCTTGGTACCGGTCAGGTCCTGCTGGGTGTCGGCCAGCTTGTCCCGCACCGTCTGCAGGTCGGCCTTGAGCTTGTCCATCTCCTGCTTGTTCGCCGCGATGGTGCCGTCCCGCTCGCTGACCTGCGCGGTGAGGTTCTTCTCGGTGCGGTTCAGCTCGTTGTTCTTGGTGATGAACAGGCCGGTCATCACGCCGCCCAGCACGAAGAGCAGCCCGGCGACGACGGCGAGGATCAGCGTGGTCCTGCCCTTGCCGGCACCGGCCACCGGAGCCCCGTAGGGCGGGACGGAACCGGGCGGGGCGGACATCGGCTGGTTGAAGCCCGGACCGGAGACCGGCGGGGCGGACATCGGCGGGGCCGACATCGGCGTGGTGTACGACGGGCCGGAGACCGGGGCCGCGCCCGGGGCGTACTGGCCGGGCACCGGGGGCGCCGACGCGGGCTGGAC
>NZ_QGGF01000075.1 GCF_003857015.1 Micromonospora globispora
ATCAGCACCCGACCGGCGACCTCGTCGGCCACCGCGAGCGGGGCGAGGGTGGTCTTGCCGGTGCCGGGCGGCGCCACCAGGACCGCGGCGCCGGCCGCCCGCAGCGCCTCGGTCAGCGCGGGCAGTACCGGCCGGACCGGCAGGTCGAGGGGTACGTCGGAGAGCACGCTCCCACTCTCGCATCCGCTGCTCGGGGCCTGGATGACGCCCGCCGCGGCCGAGCTGTTCCACATCTCACATTGACCTTCGCCCATTCCGTTGCGTTGGGTGAGGGTCATGGCACGGATCGCGTACGACGACAGCAGCGCGGCAGCGTTCACCGCGACCCGGCACCTCGACGCCGACGGGCTGGCGAGCTGGCGGGCCGCCGTGGCGCGGCACCTGCCGACGACCGCCGGTGCCCGACTGCTCGACCTCGGCGCCGGCACCGGCACCTGGGCGGCCGCCTTCCGCGACTGGTACGGCGTGGACGTGGTGGCGGTCGAACCGTCGGCCGCCATGCGGGCCCGTTCGGTGTACCCGGGGATGGTGGCCGGTGCGGCGGAGGCCCTGCCGCTCGCGGCGGCCAGCGTGGACTCTACGTGGATCTCCACCGTGATCCACCACCTGCCGGACCTGCCGGCGGTCGCCGCCGAGCTGCGCCGGGTGCTGCGGCCCGGCGCACCCGTGCTGGTCCGCTCGGTCTTCGCCGGGCGGGGCGGGGGAATCACCCTGTTCCGCTGGTTCCCGGAGGCGCTGCGGGTGGTGGAGAGCTACCCCTCGGTGGCCGAGGTGTGCGCCGCGTTCGAGGAGGTCGGCTTCGCGCCGGCGGCGCTGGAGTCGGTGCCCCAGATCAGCGCCCGGTCACTGCGGGAGGCCGCCGACGGACTGCGCCGGTCCGCGCACACCCCGCTGCTGCTCCTCGACGACGCCGACTACGCGCGCGGGCTGCGCCGGATGCGCGCCGCGGCCGAGCGAACCCCGGACGCGCCGGTGGTCGACTCGATGGACCTGCTGGTGCTGCGCTGAGCAGGGAAAGGCCCGGCCGGCAGACCGCCGACCGGGCCCGGGACACGACGATGGCCGGGCCCGCCGACCCGGCCACCGTCCCCACCCCCTAGTACGTTCCGTCGAGCTGCCCCCGCAGCTTCGTCAGCGCCCGGGCCAGCAGCCGGGACACGTGCATCTGCGACACGCCGATCTGGTCGGCGATCTGCGACTGGGTCAGGTTGCCGTAGAAGCGCAGCGTGAGGATCTTCTGCTCGCGCTCGTCGAGCGTGGCGAGCGCCGGGCCGAGGGCGACCCGCAGCTCGGCCAGCTCGAACTCGTTGTCCTCGCCGCCGAGCATGTCGCCCAGCTCGGTCGCCCGGTCGCCGTCGCCGGTCGGGGTGGACAGCGAGACCGCGTTGTACGCGCGGGCGCCCTCCAGGCCCTCCAGGACCTCTTCCTCGGTCAGCTTGAGGTGGGCGGCGATGTCGGCGACCGTCGGTGAGCGGCCGAGGGTCTGCAGCAGCGAGCTGTTGGCGTCGGAGATCGCGAGTCGCAGCTCCTGGAGGCGACGCGGCACCCGGATGTCCCAGGTGCGGTCGCGGAAGTGGCGCTTGAGCTCGCCGATGATGGTCGGGATGGCGTAGCCGGCGAAGTCGACGCCCCGGGAGGGGTCGAACTTGTCGATCGCCTTGATCAGGCCGACGGCGGCGGTCTGCGCCAGGTCGTCGGTGGGCTCGCCGCGACCGCTGTAGCGGTGGGCGAGGTGGTTGGCGAGCGGCAGCCAGGCCTCGATCGCCTTGTCGCGCATCGAAGCGCGCGACGGGTGGTTGGCGGGCAGCGCGGCCATCGCGTTGAGCAGATCGGCGGCGCTGTCGGTGAGGGCGCGCGGATCGAGCTTCTCGGTGGTGGACGGCGGTGTGGTCGCCTGCTCGCTGGTCGTTTGCGCGGTCATGGGTGGTCCTCCCTGCACCTCGTCCGCGAGTAAATGACGTGACGCTTTGGTTTAGCTTCAGATGGGCCGTTCGGGACTCACCTTAACCTGATCGTCTCTGCGAAATCTAGCCGAAAGTACGATGTACTTAAGGGAATTTCCGACATGAAAGCCTGTTAGCAGACATAACTTCGGCGGCTTGTGATCGTTCTTACCGGCCGGACGCCGGTGACGGATGGACGGTCGGCGATCTGCCTCCGCCAACCGGTCAGCGGAAAACCGGCAAACGGTTCGCATTGGCGACGTTCCGTCGTTGTCCCGTCGGTGAGACCGCCCGTAGCGTCCGTGAGTACACGTCTACGGAGGCACCGTGCTCGATTCCGCCGCCCCGCAACTCGTCGTCAACGCCCGCCTGCTGCTGTTCAGCTGGCTGCCGGCGGACCCCGACGCGGTCGCGGCCCTGGTGCCGGACGGGCTGCGGCCCCGCCCCGACCGTCAGGTCTTCCTCTGCCAGTACGTGGTGGACGACGAGAGCCAGACCTCCGGCTTCGGGGCGTACTCGCTGACGTACCTCGGGGTCTCGCTGGTGGGCATGGACCCGCCGGAGGGCGACGTGCCGGGCGGGTGGTGGACCCACTACCTCGCCTCCAGCCCTCGGGTACGCGAGTACGCGGCCGTCCGGGGCGTTCCGGTGTCGGCCGGGCAGACCAGCGTCAACGTGCGGGGCGAGCAGCTCACCGCCGAGACCCGGGTCGACGGGCGACCACTCATCCGGACCGTGGCCCGGGTCGGCGACACCGGTCACGTGATCCGCAGCGGCCACCACCGCTATGTGACCGCCCGGGACGGGGAGCTGATCAGCGCCGACTACCCGTACGTCGCCGAGCCGGTGGCGCCGTTCGAGATCGAGTCGGTGGAGTTCCTCGTCCCCGAGCACCCCGTCTACCCGCTGCGGCCGGCCAACCCGCTCACCATCGGCTGGGGCTTCTACTCCCCGCGGGTGTCGTTCGCGTACCCGGCCGGTCCGCACGCCCTCGACGGGACGCCGGTCGCCGAGCCCGCGTAGGGCGCGCTCACCAGGTGCCCGCGCGCCGGGCCCGCAGCGGCCTGCCGTCCGGGTCGTAGATCAACCGGTACGCCGGCAGCGCCCAGATGCGGGTGCGCCAGGGCAGCCGCTCGGGCTGGTGCGGGCGCAGCCGGCCCGATGGGCGGGGGCCGACCCGGCCCGAGTCGTGCCAGCGTTGCAGCGCGTCCGCCGCCGAGGTGATCGCCGCGACGGCCGAGGCCGGGTCGAGCAGATCGTGATCCTCTCCGCCGTCCGGGTCCCGGTCCAGGTGCTCCCGCCACAGCCGCAGCCGCAGGTCCCGGGCGAAGACTCGGGCACCGTCGCCCAGGCCACCCGGATCGGTGGGGGCCCGCTCGTCGCGGGTCTCGTCCAGTACCGCGCAGGAGAGCTCGCTGTCGTGGGTCCAGGACCGGCGGTTGAAGTTGTCGCTGCCGACGCTGACCCAGACGTCGTCGACCACACAGACCTTGGCGTGGACGTAGACCGGAGTGCCGTCGTGGTTCTCCACGTCGAAGACGTGCACCCGGTCCGGCGCCGCCTTCTGGCAGAGCGAGAGCGCCTGCTCCCGGCCCACCATGTTCGGCGGCAGCGCCAGCCGGCCGTCGACGTCGGGATGGCGGGGCACCACGGCCACCAGGTGCAGCTCCGGCTGCTCCCGCAACGCCCGGGCGAAGAGCTCGGCCACCTCGGTGGACCAGAGGTACTGGTCCTCCACGTAGATCAGCCGACGGGCCCGGCGGACCGCCTTGGAGTAGCCCCGCGCCACGGTGCGCTCCCCGTCCGGGGCGAACGAGTACCGGGGCCGCACCGCCGGGTAGGTGCGCAGCACCTGGATCTGGTGCGGGCCGCAGGGCGGGGGATCGGCGGGCTGCGCAGGCAGCGGGTCGGGCGACAGGTCGGCGTGGCGCAGCCGGTCCCGCAGGTACGCCAACGGGTTCTCCGAGTCCAGCGGCATCGGGTCGGTCCACCGCTCCCGGAACGTGGTGTCGAGCGCGCCGACCACCGGGCCGCGGACCGCGAGCTGCACGTCGTGCCAGGGCGGCTGGTCGCCGTACTTCGGCGACATGGCGACCGCCTGCGGGTCGCCGCGGTGCTCCGCGTCGTCCCGTCGGCTGTGGCAGAGGTCGATCCCGCCGGCGAAGGCGATGTCCCGTTCGGGGGCGTCCGGGTGGCGCAGCACCACGAGCTTCTGGTGGTGCGAGCCGCCGCGCCGGACCCGCTGGTCCAGCAGGACCTCGCCGCCGGCCGCGCAGAGCGCCTCGCTGAGGCTGCGGTTCTCGGCCTCGCTGTAGGAGAGCGCATCGAGGTGGGAGCGCCAGATCAGGCCCTTGACCACCACCCCGCGCTGGGCGGCCTGGGCGAAGAGCTGCACCACCGTGGGGCCGTCCGGGCGCATCCGCTCGTCCGGGTCGCCCCGCCAGTCGGTGAAGAAGAGGTGGTCGCCGGCCTTGAGCGCCTCGACCTCGCGGACCAGCCGGTCGAAGTACGCGGCACCGTGAATCAACGGCTCGGCGAGGTTTCCGCTCGTCCAGACGGGTAACTCAGACACCGGGTTGGCACGTTCCTGCGCGGTGAGGAACCAGTCCTGCATCGCCACGCCAGCCTCCCGAGGTCGACAACGTCCTCACCGTAGGACCCCGGCGACAGGTACGCATGCCGGCCCACCGGCCGGCGGCTTCCGCGCGAGGTCCGCCAGACATCCAGACACGAAACCGAGGAGGCCACACCATGCCCGCCGAGACGACGAACACCGTGACCGAGTACCGCGAGCAGGCGGTCGAGGGTGAACGGGGTGCGCTGTTGGCGGTCCTGGTGATGGTGATCCTCGGCGTGGCCGGCATCTTCGCCGTCTCCTGACCGCGTGACCGCAGGCTGGGCGCCCCGGACGAACCGGGACGCCCAGCGCGTACGGGCCGGTCAGGGACGGGCGCCCTCGCCACCGGTGTGCGGCAGCCGCCCGGCCGGGATCACGCCGAGCCGGCCGGCCTGGAAGTCCTCGACCGCCTGGATCAGCTCGGCCCGGGTGTTCATCACGAATGGCCCGTAGTGCGCCACCGGCTCCCGGATCGGCTGCCCGCCCATGATGTAGAGCTCCAGGGCGGGGGTGTTGCCGTCCTGCCGGTCGTCCGCGGTGACCCGCAGCGCGTCGCCGGGGCCGTGCACCGCGAGCTGCCCGATGTGGATCGGCCGCCGGTCGGTCCCGACGGTGCCGCGGCCGGCCAGCACGTAGACCAGCGCGTTGAAGTCCGGCCGCCAGGGCAGGTTCAGCTCCGCGCCGGGCTGCAGCGTCACGTGCGTGATGGTGATCGGGGTGTGGGTGGAACCCGGCCCCCGGTGCCCGGCGATCTCACCGGCGATCACCCGGATCAGCGCACCGCCGTCCGGGGTGGTGAGCAGCGCCGACTCCTTGCCGCGGATGTCCTGGTAGCGCGGGGGGTTCATCTTGGCCGCCCGGGGCAGGTTGACCCAGAGCTGCAGGCCGTGGAAGAGGCCTCCGCTCATCACCAGGTGCTCCGGCGGCGCCTCGATGTGCAGCAGGCCGGAGCCCGCCGTCATCCACTGGGTGTCGCCGTCGGTGATGGTGCCGCCGCCGCCCTGCGAGTCCTGGTGGTCCATGATCCCGTCGATCATGTAGGTCACCGTCTCGAAGCCGCGGTGCGGGTGCCACGGGGTGCCCTTCGGCTCGCCCGGGGCGTAGTCGACCTCGCCCATCTGGTCGAGGTGAATGAACGGGTCCAGGTCGGTCAGCGGGACCCCGGCGAAGGCCCGGCGGACCGGGAAGCCCTCGCCCTCGTAGCCGCTCGGCGCGGTGGTCAGCCGGCGGACCGGGCGGAAGGTGGTGGACTCGTCGAGCTTCGGCAGGCGGGGCAGGACGAGGACGTCGTCGACGGTGATCGCGGGCATCTCGGGCTCCTTACTTGTCAGCCGGGGTGGACGACGCGTCGCGGTCGGCGCGCAGGCGCCGGCCGAGCCGCTCGAAGACCCGGGTGAGGCAGGCGACCTCGGCGTCGTCGAGGTCGTCCATCAGGTGGGCGCGCACGGAGCGCAGGTGGTGCGGTGCGGCCTCGCGCAGCGTCAGGAGGCCGGCGGCGGTGAGCACCGCCTCGCTGCCGCGGCGGTCCTCCGGACAGGACTCCTTGGCGACCAGGCCGCGCTTCTGCATCGAGGTGATCTGGTACGTCAGCCGGCTCGGCGAGAAGACCAGCCGGCTGGCCAGCTCACCCATCCGCAGTCGCTGGCCGGGCGCCTCGGAGAGCAGCACCAGCACGTGGTAATCGGCGAAGCTCAGCTCGCTGTCCGCGCGCAGGTCCTCCTCGAGCTGGGTGAACAGCCGCTGGCTCGCCTCGATGTATGCGCGCCAAGCGGTCATCCGCTCGGGGCTCAGGCTCTCGGTCACGGGTACGAGAGTAGCACTCTTTCAAATTTCAACAAGCGCCCTGTGACGCGCCTTATCAGCATTAGGTTGGCGCATGTGGGGGAAGCTTTTGCGATTTGAAGGGATGGCGTCTCCGGAGAATGCGCGCGCCTGACGTGGGCCGGCGTGCCAGACTGCCGGCCGTGGATGATGTCGAGCTGACCGCGCCGGGCCTGCGGCTGCGCCGATGGCGGCACGAGGACGCCCCGGCCGTGCTGGCCGCGCTGAACGAGCCGGCCATCGCCCGATGGAACTCGCAGGACGTGACCGACCTGACGCGGGCCGCCGCATGGATCCGGTGGCGCGCCGACTGGAGTTCCGGCACCCGGATGTCCCTGGCCATCACGGACGCGGCCGACGGGCGGCTGTTGGGCGGCGCGTCGCTCAACCAGATCCACCACGGGAACGCCTCGATCGGGTACTGGACGGCCGCCGCCGCGCGGGGCCGGGGCGTCGCCTCCGCAGCCGCCGCCGCGCTCACCGCCTGGGGCTTCGCCGACCTGGGCCTGCACCGGATCGAGCTCTGCCACGCGGTCGCCAACCCGGCCTCCTGCCGGGTCGCCGACCGGGCCGGCTACCGGCTCGAAGGCACCCTGCGCGAGTCCCACCTGTACGGCGACGGCCGGCGGTACGACGAGCACCTGCACGCCCGGCTGGCCACCGACGCCTGACAGGCCGTCCCGGCTAGGGTCGGGGCGTGAATGATCTCGAGCTGCTCGACTGGCGGGAACGGGTCGCCCGGCTGCACCTCTCCGACCTCGACCTCGCCGGGTTCCGGGCGGCCCGGGACGAGCTGTTCAGGTCCCACCCGCAGAGCCCGCTGCCGGCCGCCGACCGGGCCGCCTTCACCGGGCTGCGCTACCACCCGCCGAACCCGGAGGCGGTGGTCGAGGCGCCGCTGCGCCCCGCCTCCGGCACCGAGAGCATCGACACCGGCGGCCCGGACGGCGTGGTCCACTACCGTCGGGTGGCGATCGCCGAGACCCCGTGGGGGCCGCTGACCCTGTGGTGGATCGAGGCGTACGGCGGCGGGCTGTTCGTCCCGCTGCGCGACGCCACCTGCGGCAGCGACTCCTACGGCGGCGGGCGGTACCTGACCGACACGGTGAAGGGCACCTTCGGCCGGGGCCTGACGGTGCTCCCCGGCGACCGGGTACGCCTCGACGCCAACTACCTCTACAACCCGAGCTGCGCGTACGACGACCGGTGGGCGTGCCCGCTGGCGCCGCCCGAGAACCGGGTGGACGTGCCGATCCGGGCGGGGGAGCTGGCGTACCGGCACTGACGCGTCAACGCCCCGGCGCCACCGGCACCGGGGCGTCGAAGGTGACGGTCAGCGGGCGGTCGCGCCGGTCGGCGTCAGGTGCATCCGCCCCAGCAGCTGCCGCGCCTGGTCGGCCAGGTCCGCGTCCACGGTGATCGCGTACTGGCTGGCCCGCAGCGAACTGGCCGAGGTGAAGTCGCGCTGGCCCCCGCTCATCGCGTGCGCCACGGCACCGAACACGGCACCCCAGATCGCACCGATCACCAGTCCGACCAGGATCACCGCCACCCAGCTGCCCGCGGTGAAGATGCCGAAGAGCAACCCGATGAAGAGCCCGAACCAGGCGCCCGTACCGGCGCCCACCAGGGCCGCCCGTCCGGTGGTCATCCGGCCGAGCACGGTCTCCACCAGGGTCAGGTTGGTCCCGACGATCGACGTGCGTTCCACCGGGAACCGGTTGTCGGCCAGATAGTCCACCACGCGCTGGGCGGACGGATAGTCCGGGTACGAGCCGATCGTCACGGTCGGTGGACCGGCTTGCGGCCCGTGTCCGTCCCCGCTGGGCGGTGCCGGCCGCCCCGCCGGACCGGACGGGAGGTTGTCGCTGCCCGGCAGCCCGGGCCGCCAGGCCGCGGTCGGATTCGAGGGTCTGGTCATGAGCATCCTCCTTCGTCAACCCGGCGCGTTCCCACCGGCGGCGGGCGGTAACGCGGATCGCCGGCGCGGCGGAGGCATGTCGCCCGGACGGCCCGGGTAGGCGCGGACGTGGAGCCCGGACGGATCAGCGAGCACGGCTTCCTCGCCGACGGTCGCAGCGCCGCCCTGGTGGACCGGGCCGGCGCTGTGAACTGGTGGTGCCCGGCGCGCTTCGACGGCCCGTCGGTGTTCGGCCGGCTGCTCGACGACGACGCCGGGCACTGGAGCATCCGGCCCGAGGACCCCTTCACCACCGAACGGTCGTACCTGGACGACAGCCTGGTGCTGCGCACCGTCTTCACCACGCGGAGCGGGTCGGTGGCGGTGACCGACGCCCTCGCCCTGGAGCCCGGCGCCCGCGGGCACGAGATCGGGCTGCGGTCGCCCCGCGTGCTCGCCCGGGTGGTCGAGGGACTGTCCGGTGCGGTGCCGATGCGGGTGAAGTACCGGCCGCGCTTCGAGTACGGCCGGGTCCGCGCCTACCTGACCGGCGGCGAGGGAACCGTCGACGCCGTCGCCGGCCCCACCCGGCTGAGCCTGCGGGCCAACGTCCCCCTCACTTGCGGCCACGGGACGGCGTCCGGGCGGTTCACTGCCCGCGCCGGCACCGCCCACCACTTCACCCTCGGGTACGCCCCCACCTACGACGGTGGCGAGCCCGCCCTCCCCGACGCGGACCAGGTGGTGGCCGAGACGGTCGCCGGCTGGCGCTCCTGGGCCGGCCTGCACGACTACCGCGGGCTCTACCGGGACCAGGTGCGGCTGAGCGCGATGGTGGTACAGGGCATGACGTACCAGCCCAGCGGGGCGGTCGTCGCCGCGGCGACCACCTCGCTCCCTGAGGAACTGGGCGGCGACCGCAACTACGACTACCGCTTCGTCTGGGTCCGCGACTTCAGCCTGACTCTCCAGGCGCTCTGGCTCGCCGCGTGCCCCGACGAGGCGAACCGGCAGTTCGCCTGGGTCGCCCGGGCGATGGGCGAGATCGACGACCAACCCGTGCCGATCATGTACGGCGTCCAGGGCGAACGCGACCTCACCGAACACCACCTCGACGACCTCGCCGGGTACGCCGACAGCCGGCCGGTCTTCATCGGCAACGACGCCTGGAAGCAGCGGCAGACCGACGTGCTCGGCGAGGTCCTCGACGCTGCCTGGCTGATGCGGTACTACCTCGACCCGATGTCACCCGACGTCCGCGACCTGCTGCGCGCCCTGGCCGACCGGGCGGTGCGGGACTGGCGCCGGCCGGACGCCGGGATGTGGGAGGCGCGCGACGTCGAGCGGCACTACGTGTCGTCCAAGGTCCAGTGCTGGACCGCGCTGGACCGGGCGGTGCGGTTCGGCGCGCGGATCGGTACGCCGGACGACGTGGCCCACTGGACGGCGGCCCGGGACGAGGTGCGCGCGGCGGTGCTGACCCGCGGCTGGAACGAGCGGCTCCAGGCGTACACCGGGGCGTTCGACTCCGACCACCTGGACGCCTCGGTGCTGATCATGCCGCTGGTCGGCTTCCTCCCGGCGGACGACCCCCGGATGCGCTCCACCATGAACGCGGTGGAACGCCGGCTCTCCCGTGACGGCCTGCTGCGGCGCTGGGACGACGACCCGGCCGGCTTCGTCATCTGCTCGTTCTGGCTGGTCGGCTGCCTCGCCGAGGCGGGTGAGGTGGACCGAGCCCGCCGGCTCTTCGAGCAGCTCGCCGCCCGGGCCAACGACCTCGGCCTCTACGCCGAGCAGATCGACCAGGCCACCGGGGAACAGCTGGGCAACTTCCCGCAGGCCTTCTCGCACATCGGCCTCATCAACGCCGCGGGCAAGATCACCGATGCCGTCGAACGGTTCGGTGACAGGGCCGCCCGACGACCCGTGCCGACCGGCACGGCAGCCACGGAGGGAGCACGCAGATGACCGGACGCCTGGCGGGGAAGACCGCCTTCATCACCGGCTCGGACTCGGGCATCGGACAGGCCACCGCCATCGAGTTCGGCCGCGAGGGGGCCGACGTGGTGGTGCACTACCTGCACGACCACGCCGGAGCGAACCACACCAAGGCCGAGATCGAGAAGGCCGGCCGCCGGGCCGTGGTGGTGCAGGGCGACATCAGCGTCGAGCACCAGGTGGAGGCCATGTTCGACGAGGCCCTCGCCGAGTTCGGCACGCTCGACATCCTGATGAACGACGCCGGGGTGGACGCCTCCGGCATCCCGGTGGCCGACCTGGACACCGAGACCTGGGACCGGTGCATCCGCACCAACGTCTACGGCACGTTCTTCTGCTCCCGCCGCTTTGTGCGGCACCGCCGGGACCAGGGCGGCGGCGGGCGGATCATCAACATCACGTCCATCCACCAGGAGGTCGCCCGGGCCGGGGGCGCGGACTACGACACCAGCAAGGGCGCGATGCTGGAGTTCGCCAAGAGCCTGGCGCTGGAGGTGGCCCCGATGCACATGAACGTCAACAACATCGGACCCGGCATGGTGCTCACCCCGTTCAACCAGCGGGCCATCGACGACCCGAAGTACCTGGAGGAGCAGGTGCAGAGCATCCCGTGGAAGCGCGCCGCGCAGCCGCAGGAGATCGCCAAGGTGGCTCTCTTCCTGGCCAGCGACGACGCCGACTACGTCACCGGGTCGACGTACTTCATCGACGGCGGCCTGATGCAGAACCAGGGCCAGGGCGCCTGAACCTCGCCGGGCCGGTCCGCGACAGCCGGGCGCCAGGTGGGCAGGATCGGGGATGCGACTGGTCATCACCGCGGACACCCACGTACCGAAGCGGGCGCGGGACCTGCCCGCGCCGCTCTGGGCCGCGATCGACACCGCCGACCTGGTGCTGCACGCCGGCGACTGGGTGGACGTCGCGCTGCTCGACGCGGTGGAGGCCCGGGCCCGCCGCCTGGTCGGCGTGTTCGGCAACAACGACGGGCCGGCGCTGCGGGCCCGGCTACCCGAGGTGGCCCGGGTGGAACTGGACGGGCTGCGGGTGGCGGTGGTGCACGAGACCGGGCCCAAGACCCGGCGGGAGGAACGCTGCGCCGCCCGCTTCCCCGACTGCGACCTGCTGGTCTTCGGGCACTCGCACATCCCGTGGGACAGCGTGGCCCCGGGCGGCCTGCGGCTGCTCAACCCCGGCTCACCGACCGACCGGCGGGCCCAGCCGTACGCCACCTACCTGACCGCGCGGGTGGCGGCGGGGCGACTCGACGAGGTCGAGCTGCACCGCCTGCCACCCGGCTGAGTCACTGCCCGCGGCCGGTCTCCGCCTGGAGCTCGTCGATCCGCCGGGACGCCTCCGCCTTGGTCAGGCCCTCCGGCACCTCCTCGCCGGCCTCCCGGGCAAGGGTGTGCAGGTACGACTCCTGGGCGGCGGTCGGCGGCTCGTCGCCGGTGACCCACTCGTCCGGATCCTTGATGGCGGCCTCGGGGTTGGCGTTGCCGTTGCTGCGATCGGTCATGATGATCACCTTTCCTCGAACAGGTGTACCAGTACCCCTGGTTTCCGGGCTTCATGCCGGTCGGCCCGGCCCCGCATACGATCATCGGATGGACCGGGCGGGTGTGGTGGTGGTCGGCGCGGGGATCGCCGGCGTGGCGTGCGCGACCGAGCTGGCCCGGGCCGGCATCCCGGTGGAGATCCGGGAGCGGGGCCGGGTTCCCGGCGGGCGGATGGCCAGCAAGCGGTTCGACGGCCGCCCCGCCGACCTCGGCGCGGCGTACTTGACCGTCAGCGACCCCGATTTCGCGGAGGTGGTCGAGGGCTGGCGGGCGGCCGGGCTGGCCCGCGAATGGACCGACACCCTGGTGTCGTACGGCCCGGA
The DNA here is from genome assembly GCF_003857015.1 of Micromonospora globispora. Classification (GTDB taxonomy): domain Bacteria; phylum Actinomycetota; class Actinomycetes; order Mycobacteriales; family Micromonosporaceae; genus Micromonospora; species Micromonospora globispora. The sequence goes on from NZ_QGGF01000075.1 coordinate 12,162, forward strand.
CGGCCGGCGCGAGGCCTCCGGCCCGATGCGCTGGGCCGCGCCGTGGGGCCTGCGTTCCCTGGTCGAGCACCTGGCGCGGGACCTGCCCGTGGTCCTCGACCGGCAGGTGCTCACCGTCGAGCCGGGGCCCCGGGTCGACGGGCGGTCCTGCGAGGCGGTCGTGCTCGCCATGCCGGGCCCGCAGGCGGCCCTGCTGCTCGACCCGGCGCTCACCGCGGCGACCCGCGCCGTGCAGCGGCAGCACTGGTCCCCGGCGCTGACCGGGGTGCTGCGCTTTCCCGCGCGCCGCTGGCCCGACTTCCGGGGCGCCTTCGTCAACGGGCACCCGGTGCTGAGCCTGGTCTGCGACGACGGCGACCGGCGCGGCGACAACGCACCCGTGCTGGTCGCGCACACCACGCCCGAGTTCGCCGCCCGCCACCTCCCGCAGCCCACCGCCGCCGGTCCGGCCGTCGAGGAGGCGGTCCGCGACCTGCTCGGCCTGCCCGAGCCCGCCGAACTGGTGCACGTGCACCGGTGGACGTACGCCAAGCCCGCCCCGGGCGGCGACGGGACGTACCACCTCGACGACGACGGGATCGGGCTCGCCGGGGACGCGTTCGGCAAGCCCCGGGTGCAGAGCGCCTGGCGCTCCGGTCGGGATCTCGGTCGGGCCCTGGGCGAGCGGTTGATCGCGGTCCGTGGCTGACCGGCGGCACTGCGCGACAGCCCCTGGTTACCGGCAGGTATCCTGCCGACGGGAGGTGCGCGCGACGTGATGGCTGCGGGCGGTCGGCGGGGTGCGGCATTGACCGGGGACGACCGGTCGCCGTTCCCGGCCGAGGGGCTGCGCCACGACGCCCTGCTCTACGACCATGACCGCGACTACCTCGACGGCATCCGCGACTTCGTCGCCGCCGGTCGGGCCGCCGACGAGCCCGTGCTGGTCGCCGTGCCCACCCACCGGTTGCCGCTGGTCCAGCCGGTCCTCGACGGGCTCGGCGGGGTCGAGCTCGCCGACATGGCGGTGATCGGGCGCAACCCGGCGGCGATCATCCCGACCGCCCTGCGCGACTTCGTCGACCGGTTCCCCGGCCGCCGGCTGCGCATCGTGGGGGAGTCGCTCTGGCCCGGCCGGCCGTCGGTTGCGTACCGGCACTGCATGGAGCACGAGGCCGTGCTCAACGTCGCGTTGGCCGACCGCCCGGTGACCGCCCGCTGTCTCTTCGACCGGTCCGGGCTGCCCGCGGCGGCGCTCGCCTGCGTCGGGCACACCCATCCGTGGTTGGTCAGCGGGGGAGTGGCCCGGATCAGCCGCGACTACCAGCGCCCCGAGTCCGTCCTGGACCAGCTCACCCGCCCCCTCCCCGCGCCGCCGCGGGACGCCGTCACGGTGCTCGTCGAGCCCGCCGGGCTCGCCGCGCTACGGGCGACGGTCGCCACGGTCGGCAGCGCCGCCGGGCTCACCGAGGAACGGGTCGACGACCTGCGGATCGCCGTCACCGAGCTGGCGTCCAACGCGCTCACCCACGGGGCGGGGCCGGCCACCGCGCGCTGCTGGGTCGAGCGCGGCGAGCTGCTCTGCGAGGTCAGCGGGCGCGGCGAACTCACCGACCCGCTCGCCGGCCGGATCCCGCCGCCGCGGGACGGCGTACGGGGCCGCGGCCTGCTGCTGGTCCACCAGCTCTGCGACCTGGTCGACGTGCACACCGCCGACGGGGTGACGACCATCCGGCTGCACCTCGATCTGGACCGGGATCCGCTGCCCCCGGCAATCCCGGTGCCCCGCTCAGCCCCGGGCGCCACCCAGAACGGGTTCGCCCTCGCGCCCCCGCTCTGACGGGTCTTGGGTCCGTTCGCCCTTCCGGTCGAGCAGCTGCATGACCGGCGTGGCCGCGATCCCGTGCACCACCACCGAGACGATCACCACCAGGCCGACCGTGGCCCAGACCAGCTCGGCCTGCGGGAAGTCGGTCTTGCTGGTCGCGTACGCCAGGTAGTAGAACGAGCCGACGCCCCGGATGCCGAAGAGCGAGATCACCCAGTGCTCCGCCGGGCGGCCCGGCGCACCACGCAGCGACAGCCAGCCGGCCAGCGGCCGGACCACGAAGACCAGGGCCAGCCCGACCAGCGCCGCCGGCCAGGTCAGCGGGGCGAGCAGACCGCCGATCACCGCACCGCCGAAGAGCAGCAGCAACAGCACGGTGAGCAGCCGCTCGATCTGCTCCGCGAAGTCGTGCAGGACCGAGTGGAACTCGTGGGTCCGTTCCGCCGCCCGGATCGCCCGGGCGGCGACGAAGACGGCCAGAAAGCCGTACCCGCCGGCCACCTCCACCAGCCCGTACGCCAGGAAGGTGGCGGCCAGCGCGAGGAAGCCCTCGGCGTGCCGCGCCAGCCGCAGCTCGCTCGGCGCGCGAAAGAAGAGCTTGCCGAGCAGCCAACCGATCAGCAGCCCGCCGCCGACCCCGACGGCCAGCTTGTAGAGCACGTCGACGGTGAACCAGCGGCCCAGCCAGTCGGCCGGGGCCAGGCTGGTGGTGGCGAACGCGATGGCCGCGTACACGAACGGGAAGGCCAGCCCGTCGTTCAGGCCGGCCTCGGAGGTGAGCGCGAAGCGGACCTCGTCCTCGGAGTCCTCCACGTCGGTCGGCTCGCCCACCTGCACGTCCGAGGCGAGCACCGGGTCGGTGGGGGCGAGCGCCGCGCCCAGCAGCAGCGCGGCCGCCGGCACCAGACCCGCCCACCACCAGCCCAGCAACGCCACCGCCGCGATGCACAGCGGCATCGCGACCGCCAGCAGCCGCCAGGTCGACGACCAGCGCGCCCAGCTCAGCGGCCGGTCGATCTTCAGCCCCGCGCCCATCAGCGCCACGATCACGCCGACCTCGGTGAGATGGGTGGTCACCTCGGGCCAGCGGAGCGGATCCGGGCTGGGCAGGCCGATGGGCAGCAGGAAGACCAGCATGCCCAGGCCGAGGAAGGCGATCGGCATGGACAGCGGCCGGCGCTCCAACACCCGGGGCAGGATCCCTGCCAACAGCGCGCCGACACCCACCAGCGCGAACGCGACATCGACCGGTTCCACGGCACCACCCTTCCCGCCGCCGGGGTGCGGCCAGGTGGTGACCAGTGCCCCGTACGGGGGGCCGCTATACCTCGGTGTCCGTCTTGTCCCCGGTGGGGCCGGTCACCTCGGCGCCGGCCCGGCGCGGGGCGCGGACCGACCTCGTCGGGTCGGTGAGGGCGGCGATGGCGCTGTCCGCGAGGCCGTCCAGCAGCGCGGCCGGATCGTCGTAGACCGCGACGGCGCCCGAGCCGGCCAGCTCGCCCCGGCTGGTGCCGCCGCAGGTCAACCCGATGCATGGGATGTTCAGCTTGCCGGCGGCCGCGACGTCCCAGACCGAGTCGCCGACGAACACCACTCGCTCCGCGGTCAGCCCGGACTGCTCCAGCGCGGCGACCAGGATGTCCGGCGCCGGCTTGCTCTGCTGCGCGTCTGCCGAGGAGGTGACCGTGTCGATGACGTCGTCGGCGTCCAGCGCGGCCCGCAGGGCGGCCACCTCGTGCTCGGCGGCCGAGGTGGCGAGCACCACCCGCAGCCCGCGCCCGGCGCACGCCCGGAGCAGCTCCCGGGCACGGGGCAGCGGGCTCAGCCGCTCCCAGTACTCGGCGTAGAGGCTGTCATGCGCGTCCCGCAGCTTGCCGTCGGCGTCCCGGTCCCGTTCCGGCCCGAGCAGATGGTCCAGAAGCTTGTCGGACCCCATGCCGATGGACCGGTGGATCGTCGCCATGGGCACCAGGTGGTCGGCCTGGCGCAGCGCCTCCCACCAGCTCACCGTGTGCAGATAGGTGGTGTCGACCAGGGTCCCGTCCACGTCGAAGAGGACGCCGCAGCGGTTGTCCGTAGGCATGTGTCCCCTTCTACCCTGCGGCGCCCGCGCCGACGCGCGACTCACTCGCCGGGAATGAGGATCTCGAACCAGACGGTGGAGCCGCGGACCGTCGGGTCGGTGCCCCAGGCGTCGCTCAGCTCCTCGATGAGACCCAGACCGCGACCGCGGCTGCTCAACGTGTCGGTCTGCGCCCGGGTCACCGTGCCCCGGGTGCCGTAGTCGGCCACCGACACCAGCAGCCGCTCCGCGCTCAGGTCGATCTCTACCCGGGCGGCGGTGCCGGCGTGCAGCAGCGCGTTGGTGGTCAGCTCGCTGGTGCAGAGCACGGCGGCGCCCACCACCGCCTCGGGCACCTGCCACTCGGTGAGCTGCGCCGCCATCCAGTGCCGCACCCGGCTCGGGGCGGTCGGCTCGGCGGGGACCTCCATGCTGGCCGAGCGGCTCGGCCGGACCGCGTGTTCCACCGCGAGGACCGCCACATCGTCCTCGGTGGCGCCCGGCACGGCGCCGCTGGCCACCGCGCAGAGCGCCCGGGGATCGCCGCTGCTCGCGCCGGTCACCGCCGCCCTCAATCCGTCCAGGCCGGCGGCGAGGTCCTGCCAGCGCCGTTCCACCACGCCGTCGCTGAACAGCAGCAGCGTGTCGCCGGGGGGGAACGGCACGGTGGTCGTCCGCGGCCGGCAACCGAGGCCCAGCGGGGCGGCCGGCGGCACCTCGACGTACTCGGCGGTGGGCTCGCCGTCCGGCGGGCAGCGTCGGATCAGCGGCGCGGGATGCCCGGCGCTGGCCAGGGTGATCTGCTCCCGGTCGGCCTCGACGACCCCGAACACCACGGTGACGAAGAGCTCGTGCGTCCCGGCCTCGGTGCCGAGGCTGGCCACCAGGCGGTCCAGCCCGGCGAGGACCGCGTCCGGGCGGGGGTCGCTCAGCGCGAGCGCCCGCAGCGCGGCCCGGACCTGTCCCATCCGGGCGGCGGCCTGCACGTCGTGGCCGGCCACGTCCCCGAGGACCACGCCCAACGCGCCGGTCGGCAGCAGGAAGGCGTCGTAGAAGTCGCCGCCGGCGGCGTTGCCGTCCACACCGGGGGAGTAGCGGGCGGCGATGCGCAGCCGGGGCAGGTCCGGCAGCTGTTCCGGCAGCATGCTGCGTTGCAGCAGCTGGGCGGTGCCGTGCTGGGTCTCGAACCGGCGGGCCCGCTCGGCCGCCTGGCCGATCAGCTCGGCCGAGGCGGCGAGCAGCGCCCGCTCCGCGGCCGACCAGGTGTGCGGGGCCTGGTACCCGACCGCCAGGGCGCCCCGGATCACCGAGGAACGCAGCGGCAGGGTGGCCAGCGCACGGATCTTCTGGTCGTGCCGGTCCACCGCGGTCTCGCCCAGCGGCTGGCCGTCGCTGGTGTAGAAGGGGATCCCGCTGCGGGCGGTGGCGACCACCGGGCTGGGGGACTCGGCCGGGGCCCGGCGCCAGAGCGGGGGCAGCCGCTCGTCCGCCTCGTCGAGCAGCTCTCCCCGGATCCGTCGGACCAGCCGCCAGTTGCCCCCCTCGTCGATGGCGAAGGAGACCCGGTCGGCGTCGAACGAGTTGATCGCGTACCGGAGGGTGACCCGGGCGACGTCGTCCAGGGTGAGGGTGCCGGAGAGCGCGGCCGCGAAGTCGCTCAGGCTCTGCAGCTGGTGGGTGAGCTGGGTGGTCTGCGCCGCGACGCTGAGCACGCCGATGATCCGGCCACCGCTGTCCCGGACCGGGGAGTGGCCGCGGGTGAAGACCGCTGGCTCGCCGGTGCCGGCCAGGTGCCGCTCGACCGGCAGCACCGCCTCCCGTTCGAGGAAGGACTCACCCCGCCGGTACGCCCGCTCCACCACCTGCCCGGTGCCGGGGTCGTGCCAGATGTCGGCGAACACCTCGGCCGCCGGCCGACCCAGCGCGTCCGGGTGCCGGGCGCCGATCAGCTCCGCGTACCCCTCGTTGTAGAGGAGCACGAGGTCGTCGCCGTACAGCAGGGCCATCGGCACCGGGGAGGCCAGGATCAGGTCGACCACCGCCCGTACCGCCGGGTCCCACCGCTCGGGCGGCCCGAGCGGCGTGCTGTCCCACGGGTGGGCCAGCACCGCGGCCGCCGCGCCGGAGCGGGTGGCGCTCGAGCCCGCTGGCGCTCCCGGGACCGGGGCTGATGGCGTGGGGACTCGCCCGACCGTGCCTGGCATGACCGCAGCCTAGCCCGAGCGTGGCGCGGACGTTCCGATCATGCCGGGGCGACGCTCCGTGGCCGCGACGGACGTGGTCGTTCCGGCAGGCCAGAGCCTGTTCGGGCCGACATGTCCGGAAATCTCGGGTGGGCGGCGCGGCGTGCCACCCGGACGACGGGGTATGCGGGCGTCGCAGTTCACGCGACAGGAGGGACACCATGCAGAAAACCCTCGCGGTCGGGCAGGCCAACATCGGCGACGCCCTGGCCGATATGTGGAGGTCGGTGCTGCTCTTCATCCCGAGGGCCATCGCGTTCATCGTGATCCTCGTGGTGGGTTGGCTCATCGCCCGAGCCGTCCTCAAGATCGTGGACGTGGCACTGGAACGGGTGGGCTTCGACCGAGCGGTCGAACGGGGCGGCATCAAACGCGCGCTCGAACGCACCAAGTACGACGCCAGCGACATCCTGGCCAGGTTGGCCTACTACGCGGTCCTGCTGTTCACCCTGCAGTTCGCCTTCGGGGTGTGGGGACCGAACGCGATCAGTGACCTGATCCGGGGGGTCATCTCCTGGCTGCCGCGGGCGTTCGTGGCGATCGTCATCATCGTCGTGGCCGCCGCCATCGCCAACGCGGTGCGGGACCTGGTCACCGGTGCGCTGGGCGGGCTGTCGTACGGCAAGATCCTCGCCGACCTGGCGGCGGTCTTCATCCTGGCGCTCGGCATCATCGCCGCGCTGAACCAGGTGGGTATCGCCACGACCGTCACCACGCCGGTGCTGATCGCGGTGCTCGCCACGGTGGCCGGCATCCTGATCGTCGGGGTCGGCGGTGGTCTGGTGAAGCCGATGCAGAACCGCTGGGACGGCTGGCTGGACCGGGCCGCGGAGGAGTCCCGGGCGATCCGGGAGCAGCGCCAGGCGCAGGGTGCCGGGCGTACCGACTACGAGCGGCAGATGGCCGACCGGAGCGCGGCCGAGCGTACCCAGGTCATGTCGCGCGGGCAGGAGACCATGTCCGGCGCCCGGGGCGGGCAGGGCACGTACCAGTCCGGGAACGTGGGCGAGGAGACCCAGCAGTTCGGTCGACCGGGCAGCTGAGCCGGCCGATGCACGACGGAGGGTGTCCGCGGGGCGATCGCGGGCACCCTCGCCGTGTCAGGCCAGGTAGCGGGGGTCCAGCGAGCGCGCCAGCGCGCAGACCGCGAGCAGGCGGGTGAGCAGCCAGTCCGGCTCGGACCAGTCGGTCAGGTCGGCCGGAGGCTCCCAGCCGTGCTCCAGCGCGGCGGCGCGGACACCCTGGGCGTACC
>NZ_QGGF01000410.1 GCF_003857015.1 Micromonospora globispora
GTACCGCAGAGGACGCGACCGCCGACGGCGCGCTGGTCTCCGCCGGCGGTCGCGTCCTCTGCGGTACGGCCACCGGCCCCGACCTGGCCGCCGCGCGGGACGCCGCGTACGCGCTGGTCGACGGGATCGAGCTGGCCGGCTCGCACCACCGCACCGACATCGCCGCCGCGGCGGTCGACGGCCGAATCACCCTGCCGGGCTGACCGGACCAGCACCCGCAACCGGCCCCACATCCGGTAGGCCCGTTCCCGAGGCCGCCCCACCGACCACCGCCGCGTCCGCGACGACCGCTGACGCCGGTTTCGCCGGATCGGACGGCTCGGCGGTCGGGCCGCCGCGAATCAGCCGTTCGGCGGCCACCAAGCATTGACAACCCGTGTCACGATCACCCTGCCGGTGGGTGTGAAGTCCCTGCCGGGAACGGGGGAGGGGGATGCGGTGACCGGGTTCGTCGGTACGGCGCTCAGCTTCCCCACCGTGCTGTTCAGCTTCCTGCTGCTGGTCGTCGTCGGCTACTGGCTTCTGGTGCTGACCGGGGTGCTGGATCTCGGGGACGACCTCGACGTCGACGGCGTACCGGGTCTCGCCGGCCTCGGGCTCGGCGGCGTGCCCGCCACCGTCGCCTTTTCCCTGCTCGTCGCGGTGGCGTGGTTCGTCAGCCTGGCCGGCACCGCGCTGCTCGACGGGCTCGGCCTGGGCGCGGCGGCGCTGATCGCCGTGTCGGTCGGGGTGCTGGTGGTGGCCCTGGTCTGCTCCTGGCTGGTGACCCGGCTGGTGGTCGTGCCGTTGGGCCGCTTCTTCCCGACGGGTACGGAGTCCAGTCGGCACGCCTTCGTCGGCCGCCTCTGCACCATCCGCACCGGCCGGGTGACGGCCGACTTCGGTCAGGCGGAGGTGACCGCAGCCGACGGCTCCTCCGCGGTCGTGCAGGTACGGCAGCCCGGCGCCGAGCCGTTGCGGGCCGGCAGCTCCGCGCTGATCTACGACTACGACGTCGAGGGCGAGTTCTTCTGGGTCATGCCCGCCGACATCGCCTTCGATTCCGACCCTTCGCGCCAACTACCGATGTAACCGTCGCCGGTGGCCCTGCCACGAGGGCGGGGTCACCTCTCGAACCTGACCGGACGGTCACCACCGCCACCGGTCCCTGCCACGCTGCCCCAGCTCTGAAAGGAGGATGCGCGGCACCCACCGGTCCGGCCACACCACCGGCCCGGCCCCGCGCGCCCAGCCATGGATGTCATCAGCACCGGAATCGGCGTACTGCTCGCCGTTTTCCTCCTCGTCGCCCTCGGCGTGGTGTTCCTCGTCAGCCGCCTGTTCCGCAAGGTGGAACAGGGCAAGGCGTTGATCGTGTCCAAGGTTCGCCGGGTCGACGTGACGTTCACCGGGGCGGTCGTGCTGCCGGTGCTGCACAAGGCCGAGGTCATGGACATCTCGGTCAAGACCATTGAGATCGAGCGGACCGGCAATGAGGGTCTGATCTGCCGGGACAACATCCGGGCGGACATCCGCATCACCTTCTTCGTCCGGGTCAACAAGACCACCGAGGACGTCATCAAGGTGGCCCAGGCCATCGGCACCGCCCGCGCGAGCGACCGGGAAACCCTCCAGGAACTGTTCAACGCCAAGTTCTCCGAGGCGCTGAAGACGGTCGGCAAGCAGCTCGACTTCGTCGACCTGTACACGAAGCGCGACGAGTTCCGCGACCAGATCATCCGGGTGATCGGCACCGACCTCAACGGCTACAGCCTGGAGGACGCGGCGATCGACTTCCTCGAGCAGACGCCGATGTCCCAGCTGGACGCCAAGAACATCCTCGACGCCCAGGGCATCCGGAAGATCACCGAGCTGACCGCGATCGAGCACGTGCGGACCAACGAGTTCCAGCGCACCGAGGAGAAGGAGATCACCCGCCAGAACGTCGAGGCGCGGGAGGCCATCCTGGAGCTGGAGCGGCGGCAGGCGGACGCGGAGGCCAAGCAGCGGCGCGAGGTCGAGACGGTGCGGGCCCGCGAGGAGGCCGAGATCACCCGGGTCCGGGCCGAGGAGCGGCTGCGGGCTGAGACGGCGAACATCCGTACCGACGAGCAGTTGGGCGTCCAGCACGAGAACCGAGCCCGGGAGATTGCGGTCGCGGAGAAGAACCGGGAGCGGGTGATCGCGATCGAGACCGAGCGGATCGAGAAGGACCGCATGCTGGAGGTCATCGGCCGGCAGCGGGAGACCGAACTCAGCACGATCTCCAAGGACAAGGAGGTCGAGGCGGAGAAGCGGGCCATCGCCGAGGTCGTCCGGGAGCGGATCGCGGTGGAGAAGACCGTGGCCGAGCAGGAGGAGAACATCAAGCGCCTGCGCGTGGTCGAGGAGGCCGAGCGGACCCGCCAGGCGGTGGTCATCCAGGCCGAGGCCGAGGCGCAGGAGAACCTGGTCAAGGACATCAAGGCGGCGGAGGCGGCCGAGGCGGCGGCCAAGTTCAAGGCCCGTGAGGAGCTGGTCCTCGCCGAGGCCCGGCAGCAGGCTGCCGAGCTGGACACCCGGGCGAAGATCCGGCTGGCCGAGGGCCTCCAGGCCGAGGCGGCGGCCGCCGGGCTGGCCGAGGTCCAGGTCCGCGAGCGCGGCGCTGAGGCGATCGAGAAGGTGGGTCGCGCGGAGGCCGCCGTCGAGCGCGACAAGGCCCTGGTGGCCGCGGAGGCGGTACGCGAGAAGCTGAAGGGCGAGGCCGAGGGTCTCACCGACAAGGCCGCCGCGATGGCCGCGCTGGACGACGCCACCCGCCAGCACGAGGAGTACCGGCTGCGGCTGGAGCTGGAGAAGGAGGTCCGGCTGGCCGGGCTGGACGCCCAGCGGCAGGTCGCCGAGGCGCAGGCGAAGCTGGTCTCCACCGGCCTGGAGAAGGCGAACATCGACATCGTCGGTGGGGACAGCGTCTTCTTCGACCGGCTGCTCAGCTCGATCTCGTTCGGCAAGAGCGTGGACGGCTTCGTGGCGCACTCCGACGTGGCCCGTGGCCTCACCCAGCCGTGGCTGGACGGCACCGCGAGCTTCACCGACGATCTGACCCGGATGCTCGGCTCGGTGAACAGCGGTGATGTGCAGAATCTGACTCTCTCGGCGTTCCTTCTTCAGCAGATGCGGGCCGGTGGCGCCGACAAGGGCAAGCTCCAGGAGCTGTTGCAGGCCGCGCAGCGTCTCGGCGTGGCCGAGACCCCGGTGAGCGCCCTGGCCGGCCCGCGGCAGCGTGCCGGTGAGTGAGCCGGTGACCCGGCAGGGAACGGCGTCCGGGTCGACCGGCGGGGAGCTGCCGGGTGACGGCTCCGCCGACCGTGCCGCGGAGAACGCCGCCGGTTCGACCCCGCTGGACGCGGGCAGCTACGAGGTGCTGCGGAATCGCCTCGCCGGGCAGGCCACCGAGCTGGCCCGGCGGGCGGAGCGGCTCAACGCCCGACGGCTGGAGGTGTTCGGCAGCACCGAGCTGCGGCTGCTGAGTACCGAGCGGATCCGTACCGAGCACAACTGCGTGCCCCGGGACATCGTCTCGGTCGGGGGGTTGATGCTCTTCGGCTACAACGTCTTCATCGGCCTGAAGCCGGAGACGACGGTCGACGACGTCTTCTCGCTGCACCGCTTCGCGCGGGACCGCGCCACCGATGCCTCCATCGCTGGTGACGAGTCCAGCGGCAGCGACGGCGCGGGCGCCACCGGGGGCGAGACCGACGCGTTCCGGTTCGACCGGGTCGCCCCGGACGAACTGCCCGGTCTGCTGCGCGATCCCGGGTTCCAGCGCGACTTCGGCGAGCTGTACCGCTACTACCGGCAGACCCGGCTGCTTCAGCTGCGCAAGCTCGACGGGCGGCTGCTGGCGGTGTTCCAGACCGGCCCGCGTACCGACGACATCCGGGTGCTGCGCTGGCGGATCGACACCGACGGCGGGGTCGCGTACCTCGACAACCGGGGCGAGCGGGACCACGTCTTCCCACCGTCGCACGACTTCGAGTGGATCGAGACCACCCGGGAGGACCATGTCCTCGGCCGGCACCCGCACATCTCCATCCAGAACGAGGTCTTCGTCGAGACCGTCGGCGGCACCCTGACCGTCAAGCTGGAGAACAACACCGAGACCGGTGAGGGCATCTACAGCGAACCGGTCGACGAGCCGCTGCAGAGCCTGGCCGACGCCGACGTCAGCTGGGCCCGGGTCGGTCCGCTCATCCTGTTGCGGATGCGGCCGTACAAGGAGATCGAGTGGCGGCACCTGGTCTTCAACACGCTGACCCGGGAGGTGGTGCGGCTCGACGGTATCGGGCCGGCCTGCCAGCGGCTGCCGGAGGACCACGGGATCATCTTCCCGGGCGGCTACCACCTGGCCACCGGAGAGACCCGCACCTTCGACACGGACGTGTCCGATCTGGAGTTCGAGCGGGTCGTCCGCTCCCCGAACGGGGAGGACGTCCTCTACGTCTTCCACGCCCGCGCGGACGGACGCTCCCTGCTGCTGCCGTACAACGCCATCCGCAAGGAGGTGGCCACCCCGATCCCGTGCCACGGCTTCTCCCTCTTCGACGACGGCACGCTGGTGGTGTTCCGCGCGATCTCCGAGGAGCCGACCCGGGTCCACCCGATGCAGATCTGGCAGACGCCGTACGTGTCCGACGCGTACGCCGCGGCGCAGCCGGCGGGGACCGGCCCCCTGGAACGAGTCGGCAACGCCGACCTGGTCCGGGGTATCTCCGACTGCCTGTCGGTGGCCCGGACGGTGGACGGCACGGCTCCGACCACCGGCGTCTACGAGGCGCTCATCGCCGCCTGCGCCCGCATCGCCGACCACTACCACTGGCTCGGCGACGCCGACCTGGGTGACCCGCTCGCACCGTTGACCGAGCTGCGTCGCACCGCCGTCGCCGTCCTCGACGAGTACGAGAAGGTCCGCGCCCTCACCGAGCAGGCGCGCGGCGCGCTGGACGAGACCGCCGAGCGGATCGCCTCGCTGGTCCGCCGGGCCCGCGGCGAGGCGCCGCTGACCGCCGACGACTGGGTGAAGCAGCTCGCCGGGCTGCGCCAGGCGCGCGGCCACCTGGAGACGCTGCGGGAGCTCCGGTACGTCGACCGGGACCGGATCGACGAGCTGGCGGCGCGGCTCGACGAGGAACTCACCGCGGCCGGCCGACGGGCGGTGGACTTCCTGGGCCGGGACGACGCGTTCACCGGCTATCAGCAGGACGTGGAGCGGCTCGCCGGGCAGGCGGCCGGGATCCGCACCGTGGCGGAGGCCACCGGAATCCGGGATGAGCTGGCCGGCCGCGCCGAGGGCCTGCAGACGATCACCGACGTGGTCGGCGGGCTGGACCTCGCCGACGCCACCGTACGCACGGGGATCCTCACCCGGGTCGGCGAGGTGCTCGGGACGGTGAACCGGGCCCGGGCGGTGCTGGACAACCGCCGCCGGGAGCTGCGGGAGGTGGAGGGACGGGCCGGCTTCGCGGCCGAGTTCGCGCTGCTCGGTCAGGCGGTGACCGGGGCGCTGGCGGCGGCGGACATCGCCGAGCGCTGCGACGAGCAGCTCGGCCGGCTGCTGCTGCGGGTGGAGGACCTGGAATCCCGGTTCGGGGAGTTCGAGGACTTCCTCACCGAGCTGGTGACCCGGCGGACCGAGATCTACGAGGCCTTCTCCTCCCGCAAGCAGGCACTGCTGGACGAGCGGGCGCGGCGGGCCGATCGGCTGGTCTCGTCGGCGGACCGCATCCTGGTCAGCGTGCAGCGCCGGGTCGGCACCCTGAGCTCACTGGACGAGATCAACACGTACTTCGCGGCCGACCCGATGGTCGGCAAGCTGCGAGCGGTCGTCGACGAGCTGCGTACCCTCGGTGACCCGGTACGGGCCGAGGAGCTGGACGGCCGGATCCGGGCCGCCCGCCAGGAGGCCGGCCGCGGCCTGCGCGACCGGCTCGACCTGTACGTCGACGGCGGCGAGCTGATCCGGCTGGGCCGGCACCGGTTCGCGGTGAACAGCCAGCCGATCGATGTGACGGTGGTGCCGCACGATGGCGGAATGGCGGTCGCGGTGACCGGCACCGATTACCGTGCTCCGGTCCGGGACGAGGAGTTCGCGCGGACCCGCCGGTTCTGGGACCAGCTGCTGGTCTCCGAGTCGCCGCAGGTGTACCGGGCGGAGTACCTGGCCACGTCGATCCTTGCGGCCGCCGAGGCGGGCCGGGACGGGCTGACCGTGGACGGGCTCCGTGCGGCGGCGGCCGACCCCGCCGACCTGCGGGACCTGGTCCGCCGGTTCGCCGAGGCCCGTTACGACGAGGGCTACGAACGCGGGGTGCACGACCACGACGCCACCGAGATCCTGCGGGCGTTGCTGCGCCTGCACGCCGGTGCGGGCCTGCTCCGGTACCCGCCGGCGGCCCGGGCCGCCGCGCAGCTCTTCTGGCGGTTCGGTGCCGACGAGCCGGCCCGGACCGGCTGGACCGCCCGGGCCGCCTCGCTGGCGCGGGCGCGGGAGCGGTTCGGTCGCCCCGACCGTCGCCCGGTGCCCCCGGGGGAAACCGCCGACCAGCCGAGGGCCGACTCCGGTGACGCCATCGACCGGCTGCACGCCGAGCTCGCCGCCGCGGTGGGCCGTTTCCTTCGGGACACCGGGTTGGCCGGGCCGGCCGCGGAGGCCGATCTGGCCGGGGAGTACCTGTTCGAGGAGCTGGCCGGAAAACCCGACGGGTTCGTCACCGGTGCCGGGGCCCGGGTGCTGCTCGACCGGTTCCGCCGCGCCCTCGGCGGCCCGCAGTCCCGTTCCGCGCGGGAGTTCGACGCCGACCTGCGGGCGCTCGACGGCGACCTCGCCAGCCGGTACCAGCTGGTCGAGGCGTGGCTGACGGCGTTCCTCGCCACGGACGACGGCACGCTGTCCGGGTACGACCTGCCCGAGGCGGTCGCGGTGGAGCTGTGCGGCGCCGACCTGCCCCGGCACGAGGCGGCGGCGACGATGTCGGAGACCGTTGGCGGGCTGCTCGGCGCGCACCCGCGGATCGTCGGCGCGGCCATCGAGCTGCGCCTGGACGAGACGCTGGCCCGTACCCGCCGGTTCCGCACCGACGTGGTGCCGGCGTACCGGGACTACCAGCGTCGCCGCAACGCCCTGGTGGCCGCTGAACGGGACCGGCTGCGCCTGGAGGAGTACCGGCCGAAGGTGATGAGCGCCTTCGTCCGCAACCGGTTGCTGGACGAGGTCTACCTGCCGCTGATCGGCGACAACCTGGCCCGCCAGCTCGGTGCCACCGGCGACGCCAAGCGGGTCGACCAGATGGGCCTGCTGCTGTTGATCTCCCCGCCCGGCTACGGCAAGACCACCCTGATGGAGTACGTGGCCAGTCGGCTCGGCCTGGTCTTCGTCAAGGTCAACGGGCCCGCCCTCGGCTCGGCGGTCACCTCCCTCGATCCGGCGGACGCCCCCGACGCGACCGCCCGCCAGGAGGTGGAGAAGATCTCCTTCGCGTTGGAGCTGGGCAACAACGTCCTGCTCTACCTCGACGACATCCAGCACACCTCCCCCGAGCTGCTGCAGAAGTTCATCTCGCTCTGCGACGCGCAGCGCCGGATGGAGGGCGTGTGGCAGGGCCGGACCCGGACGTACGACCTGCGCGGCAAACGGTTCGCGGTGTGCATGGCGGGCAACCCGTACACCGAGTCGGGGCAGCGGTTCCGGGTGCCGGACATGCTCGCCAACCGGGCCGACGTGTGGAACCTCGGCGATGTGCTCTCCGGCCGCGAGGAGGTGTTCGCGCTCAGCTACATCGAGAATGCCCTCACCTCCAACCCGGTGCTGGCGCCGCTCTCCGGGAGGGACCGGGGCGACCTCGAACTGCTGGTCCGGATGGCCCGGGGCGACGATTCGGTCCGGGCCGACCAGCTCTCCCACCCGTACTCGCCGGTGGAGCTGGAGCAAATCGTCTCGGTGCTGCGCAAACTGCTGCGGGTGCAGCAGGTCGTGCTGACCAACAACCAGGCGTACATCGCCTCGGCGGCGCAGTCGGATGCCAGCCGCACCGAGCCGCCCTTCCAGCTCCAGGGCTCCTACCGGAACATGAACAAGCTGGCCGAGCGGATCGTCCCGGTGCTCACCGACGAGGAGCTGGAGGCGGTCATCGACGACCACTACCTCGGTGAGGCGCAGACCCTCGCCGCGGGCGCCGAGGCGAACCTGTTGAAGCTGGCCGAGCTGCGCGGTCGGCTCACCCCCGAGCCGGCGCGCCGGTGGGCCGAGGTCAAGGCCGGGTACCTGCGGGCCCGGGCGCTCGGCGGCGCCTCCGACGACCCGGTGGACCGGGCGGTGGGCGCGCTGGGCCTGCTGGCCGACCGGATCGGCGGGGTGGAGGCGGCGATCGGACGCGCTGCCGACCGGGAATGACCTGCTATCACTGAGCGTCCGTCGGTCCCGGCCGGACCGGCGGCCGGCGCCGGCCGACTATCCGGTTCACCACGTTGGCGGTGGCCCGTTGGATCCGCTCGTCCCGGTGACCGGGGCGGTTGAGCGCCATCGTCCAGCAGAGGGTGCCGGTGGCGAAGACCAGGCCACCCTGCGGCGTCTCGTACAGGTGGGTGTTCTGCACCTGCTGGCCGCCCTCCCGGGTGCGGTACGGCGACACGCTGAGCGTGGTGGCCGCCCCGGCCGGCCGGGGGGCGTCCGGGTTGAGGCCGTCGGCCTCGCCGCCGACCACGCCGGGGATCCGGTCGCCGTCGGCCACCCCGGTGCCCGCCCAGAACCAGTGGTCCGCCGCCCGCACCACCAGGGGCTGCGGGCCGTCGACGATGCCGTTGTACTGCACGCCGACGAGCGCCTGCTCGGGCTGGCCGAGGCTGCGCCACTTGACCGTGGCCCCGACGGCGTCCTGCCCGGGATCCGGGATGGCCTTGGCGCAGGCGATCACCCGCTCGGGCCGGCCGTCGGCGGCCGGGCGGACCCGGATGTGCCAGTAGACGCTGTTCGCGCCGAGGAAGGCGAGGCTGCGCCCGGCGACCACGGCCCGTTCCGCGGCCCGGCGCATCTCCGCCGACCAGTACTCGTCGTGCCCGGCGAAGACGATCCCCCGGTGCCGGGTCGGGTCGAGCCGCCCCGAGTGCAGGTCGAAGCTGGTCGCGTAGCTGACGTCGTACCCGTTGCGTTCCAGCCACTGGATGGCGTCGTGGTCGCGGGTGAGTTGGATGGGGATGCCGTCGTCGGCGTACGGCCGGTCGAAGGAGACCTCCCGCGCGCGGAGCTGCGGGTCCCGGCGGCGATTCGGGGCGAAGCCGTTGTAGAGGCTCTTGCCGCTCCGCCCGTCCACCGGCCACTGGTTGTACGCCTGCCAGGTGGTGACCGGCAGGACCACGCAGAGCGCGGCGGCCCGGCGGTCGTCGCGGACCACGAACGGGGTGCAGGCGCGCCAGCCGTCGGCTGAGGTGAAGACGGCCTGGTAGAGCCCGGAGGTCCAGTCCTCCGGCACGCGGAGCGTCCAGGAGACGGGCCAGCCGCAGGCGATGGTGCCGGTGACCGGGTCGGCCGGCGGCACCGGCTGCGGTACGCCGTCGAACTCGGGGCTGGTCCGCACAGTTCGGGCCCCGGCACCGCCGTACCAACCGAGCCGGTGGATGGAGATCCGATACCGGCCGGCGGGGTTGACCGCGACGTGGAAGTCGATCGACTCGCCCGGGGCGACGCTGGTCGCCGAGGCGTACCCCTGGATCTGCCGGCGGTGGTCGTCCGCGTCGCGGCCGGGCTCCTGCGGCGGCCACCACGGCTCGCCGGCGGACCGGTTCTCCCGCTCCACGGGAGGCCGTTGTCGCCGGGTGAGGGTGCCGGTGTGCTGGGGATCGGAGGCGGATTCCGTGATGCCGAGTGCGGCGGCGGACACGCCGCCGGCGAGCAGACCGAGTGCCCAGCGCCGGCGGAGTCGGAACATGGAGCAGCTCCTGGGAGGGGAGACGGACCTGCCGGGACCGGCGGCGGATGGAAAGTACCACTGCGCGGGCGGGCCGTCCGTCCCTGCGCCTCCACCGATCACCCGTAGTAGCGGCGCAGTTCCCGGCTGAGCACCTTGCCGGTGGCGTTGCGTGGCAGGTACTTCACGAAGATCACGTCGCGGGGCACCGAGAAGCGGGCCAGGTAGTGCCGGACGTACTCGCGGACCGCCTCCGGATCGAGCGCCTCGCCGGGGTGCAGGGCGAGGAACGCGGCAAGCCGCTGGCCGTACTCCGGGTCGGGAACCCCGATCACGGCGGCCTCGCGGACCTGGGGCAACCGGGAGAGCAGGTCCTCCACCTCCGAGGGGAAGACGTTCTCCCCGCCGGAGACGATCATGTCGTCGGCCCGTCCGTCGACGAAGAGCAGGCCGTCGGGGTTGACCCGGCCCAGGTCGCCGGTGTCCAGCAGGCCGTCGTGGGTTTCCCGCCGGACACCGGAGGTGTACCCCTCGAAGAGCATCTCGTTGCCCACGAAGATCCGCCCGACCCGCCCGTCGCGGACCGGCTGACCGGCGTTGTCCAGGATCTCCAGTCGGGTGCCGTGCGGCGGCCGCCCGGCGGTGGTGGGCGCCTCGCGCAGGTCGGCCGGGCCGGCGATGGACGCCCAGGAGACCTCGGTCGACCCGTACAGGTTGTAGAGGACGTCGCCGTAGACGTCCATGAACTTCGGGGCCAGGCCGCCGGGGAGCGCGGAGCCGCTGACCGCGACCACCTTCAGCGGCGGGCGCGGGTTCGGCGGCGGCACCTCCAGCAGCCGCTGGAGCATCACCGGTACGGCGAAGAGCGCGTCACAGGGCTGGCCGGCCAGCGCGGCGAGCGTGGCGGCCGGGTCGAAGCGCCGGTGCAGCACGATGGTGGAGCGGAGCGCGAAGGCGACCTGGAGGGCGGCGTACCCCCAGGTGTGGAAGAGCGGCGCGGCGATCAGCACGGTGTCCCGGGCGTGCAGCGGGATCCGGTCGATGATGGACACCAGCGGGCCGAAGCCGTTCGGGGTGGGGCGCCGGGCGCCCTTCGGGGTGCCGGTGGTGCCGGAGGTGAGCACGATCGTCCGCCCGTCCCGTTCCGGCGGCTGGAGTTCGTCGCCGGGCAGCGCGGCGGCGATGAGCTCCTCCTGTCCGCGTTCGTCGACCCGCTGCACGTCGGCGGGGAGGCCGAGCACCCGCTCGGCGAACTCGGCGTCGTGCACCAGCACCCGTAGCGACTGCTCGTCCGCGACGGTGGCGAGCTGCGCGGCGGAGAGCCCGGTGTTGACCAGCACGGCGTCCGCGCCGAGCAGCATCGCGGCGACCACCGCTTCGATCAACCCGTGGTGGTTGCGGCAGAGGACGCCGATCCGGTCCCCGCTCTGCACTCCGAGTACGGCCCGCATCGACCTGGCCAGCCGTTCGGCGCGGTCCAGCAGCTCCCGGTAGGTCAGCTCGGCGCCGTGCTCGTCGACGACCGCGGTGCGCCCGGGGTCGCGGGCCGCGGCCTGGCGCAGCTCACCGGAGAGGCTCCAGCCCCACTTGCGCAGCGCTCCCAGCTGGGAGGCGACCCGGATCGGACGGCCGGGGGTGAGCAGCCCGCGCCGGGTCAGCGTGGCGACGATGAACGGCAGGTCCAAAGCCGCAGCCCTCCTTTCTCGGAGCACGGAAGGGCCCCTTTCGGGCCGAGCGTGTCCTCACGATCATGCCCCGGCGACGGCCGGGAGCCCAGCCGGCGTCGGCGCCGCCCACGTCGGAAACACGGTGGGCTGGCGGCGTCGGCACGGACGGTGAGAACCGGCGGCCCGACCCGCGACGGCCGCTCAGGTGTGGCGGTGTCGTCGCGGGCCAGGTCGGGGTCCGCCGGCGATCAGCGGATCTGCATTCCGGAGATGGCTCGGGAGATGACCAGCCGCTGGATCTCAGAGGTGCCTTCGAAGATGGTGTAGATCTTGGCGTCCCGGTACCAGCGTTCGACCGGGTGGTCCCGCAGGAAGCCGGCGCCGCCGAGCAGCTGCACCGCCTTCTCGGTGACCGACACGGCCACCTCGCCGGCCTTGAGCTTGGACATCGAGCCCTCGCCGGCGGTGAACGGCCGGTTGTTGCGGCCCATCCAGGAGGCCCGCCAGACCAGCAGCCGGGCCGCGTCGATCTCCATCTTCATGTCGGCGAGCGCGAACGCGACCGCCTGGTTCTCGATGATCGGCCGTCCGAACTGGACCCGCTCCTTCGCGTAGTCCAGGGCGTACTCGTAGGCGGCCCGGGCCACGCCGAGCGCCTGGGCGCCGACCGTGGGCCGGGACAGCTCGAAGGTCCGCATCGCGGCCTGGCCGGAGGCGCGCTGCCCGGAACGGGCCCGGGCCAACCGCTCGTCCAGGGCGTCCTTGCCGCCGAGCAGGCAGCGCCCCGGCACACGTACGTCGTCGAGGAAGACGTCGGCGGTGTGCGACGCGCGCAGTCCGAGCTTGCGCAGCTTGCGGGTCGCGCTGAGCCCCGGCGTGCCCGGCGGTACGACGAACGCGGCCTGCCCCCGCGAGCCCAGTTCGGGCTCGACCGAGGCGGTGACCACGTGCACCCCGGCGATGCCGCCGTTGGTGGCGTACGCCTTCTGCCCGCGCAGCACCCACTCGTCGGTGGCCTCGTCGTAGACGGCCCGGGTGCGCATCGCGCCGACGTCGGAGCCGGCCTCCGGCTCGCTGGTGCAGAACGCGGCGACGGCCGGTTGGTCGAGGGAGCCGAAGCACTGCGGCACCCACTCGACCATCTGGTCCGGGGTGCCGGCGCCGTAGATCGCGGCGACGGCGAGGGAGGTGCCGAAGATGCTCAGCCCGATGCCGGCGTCACCCCAGAAGAGTTCCTCGCTGGCGATCGGCAGCGACAGGCCGGTGGGGTCGGCCCAGCAGGTGGCGAGGAACTCGAAGCCGTACAGGCCGACCTTCGCCGCTTCCTGGATGATCGGCCAGGGAGTCTCCTCCCGGGCGTCCCACTCGGCCGCGGCCGGGCGCACGACCTCGGCGGCGAAGCCGTGCACCCAGTCGCGAAGATCCCGCTGTTCCTCGGTCAGGTCGAGCGAGAACTCGGCCATCTCAGCCCTTGGGGATGTCGAACAGGTTGGCGATGTTGGCGGCGAGGCCCAGGTCGCCCTTGGCCTTCAGCTTGCCGGTCATGAACATCATGACCGGGTTGGCGCCACCGGAGACGATCTTCAGGAACTCGACCGGACCCATGGTGAGGCTCAGCTTCGGGTCGCGGGTGGCGCCCTCGTTGACGGTGCAGGTGCCGTTCTCGATGACGACCTCGTAGGTGTCGGTGCCACCGTCCGGGCGACCGGTGATGTTCCAGTGGATGACCGCGTTGGTGGCGCCGGCGCGGTCGGCGCGGAACAGCGACGGCATCCGGTTGAAGACCTCGCTCAGGATCTTGCCGCGCAGGTCGCCCGACATCACCTCGGCGATCTTGGCGTCCGGCGTGGACTTGACCAGCTGAGCGAACTCCTTGGGGTCCGTGTTCGCGAAGGTGGCCGGGTCAAAGTCAGTCATGGGGGATGCACCTCTCGGGGCGGGGCCAACTTTGGCTACTCTCGCGTAACCTTACGCACGAGTAGGTATGCTCGCAAGAGTGTCCAGCAGCCCCACCTTCAAGCGCCTGCCTCGCGCCGTACGCGAGCAGCAGATGCTCGACGCGGCGGTCAAGGTCTTCTCCCGCCGGGGCTTCCACGCCGCGAGCATGGACGAGATCGCCGACGACGCCGGCATCTCGAAACCGATGGTCTACGCGTACCTCGGCACCAAGGAGGAGCTCTTCATCGCCTGCCTGCACCGCGAGGGCACCCGGATGATGGAGGCCATCGCCGGGGCGGTCGCCCCGGACCTTCCCGCCGACGAGCGGCTCTGGCGCGGGCTGCGCGCGTTCTTCGGCTTCGTCGGGGCACACCGGGACGGGTGGGCGGTGCTCTACCGGCAGGCGCGCGCCTCGCAGCCGTTCGCCGCCGAACTGGCCACCATGCGCGGCCGGCTGGTGGAGGTGGTCGCCGGGATGCTCGACCACGCACTGCGCGCCGAGGGCCGCGAGGTCGGGGCCACCGACCTGGAAGTGGTCGCGTACGCCCTGGTCGGCGCAACCGAGTCGCTGGCCGACTGGCTCGCCGACCACCCGGAGGCCGACCCGGAGAAGACCGCCACCCGGATGATGAACGTCGCCTGGATGGGTGCCGCCCAGCTCCTGCACGGCGTCACCTGGCACCCGCCCGCGACCTGAGGTGGCTCAGCGGTGGGCGGCGGCCCGGGCGCGGGCGCGGCGCCGGCGCCAGCGGGCCGCCTCCACCAGCCCGGTCACCGCGACCGAGAGACCGACCCCGACCAGCAGGCCCTTGACCGGGTCCCGTTCAAAGGCCAGGCCGCCGAAGTAGCCGAGCAGGCCGCAGTAGATCCCCCAGGTGCCGGTGGCCAGCGCGTCGTAGAGCGGGAAGCAGCGCAGCGGATAGCGGACCGCGCCCATGGTGAGGGTGACGCCGCGGGCCGAGTAGCCGGATCACGCCCGCCGCCCGGGAGCCCGGACGGCGGGGCGCGTCAGCGGATCGTGCCGGTCAGGTGCGGCCGACCGGCGCGGTCGTGCAGGGCGAAGTCCCAGGCCGGGGTGGCGCTGAAGGCCACCGTCGAGGGCAGCGGCACCGGCAGCTTGAACGCGACGTCGGCCGTGTAGCCCTCCGGCAGCCGGCTCTCCAGTGCCGCCAGGCAGCGGGCCTTGCTCCACATCCCGTGCGCGATGGGGCGGGGGAAGCCGAACAGCCGGGCCCCCAGCCGCGAGGTGTGGATCGGGTTGTGGTCACCGGAGACCCGGGCGTAGTCCGTACCGACCCGGGGCGTCACCCGCCAGTGGGCGGTGGCGGCCGGCGGCGCGGGCCGCTCGCCCCGGTCGCGCCGCTCGCCCCCGCCCGACCTGCGCTCCTTGCCCAGGTACGTCGAGACGCCGCGCCAGACCTCCGCCCCGTCGACCGACCCGACGAGCACCACGTCGAGCTGCCGACCCCGGTCGTGCGGGCGCAGGTTCTCCGCGTACGTCCGGAAGTCCAGCGTCTCGCCCGCCTCGATGGGCCGGTGCACGGTGATCCGGTTGGCCACGTGCACCACGCCGGTCAGCGGGATCGGGAACGCCGGCGCGGTCATCAGCCGCAGCGCCAGCGGGAACCCCATCACGTGCGGGTACGTCGCCGGCAGTCGGTCGGCCAGCCGGAAGCCGCAGACCCGGTCGTAGTCGGCCAGGTGTGCCCGGTCGACGGTGACGCCGGCGACGGTCAGCTCGACCTCGGGCACGGTGTCGCTCCGCCGGCCACCGAGGCCGGGCAGCGCACCGAGCAGCGCGCGCCGGTAGAGCGCCCCGGCGGCCGGCATCCGGGGTAGCTCGACCACCGCCCGGCCGGCCGTCGGCGCCTCGTCGGCAAGCCTCCGGTTCAGCTCGGCGGTGTACGCCGAGAGATCCTGGGTCGGGCCGTCGATCAGCTCGTGCACGGACAGGTCCTGCGTCGGAGCCTCGGCCGGGTCGTCGTTCCTGGCCATCACGCCCCCAGCAGGCTCTGGCCGCAGACCCGGACGATGTTGCCGCTGACCGCGCCGGTCGCCGGCCAGGCCAGCCAGCCGATCGTCTCGGCGACGTCCACCGGGAGACCGCCCTGGGACATGCTGTTCATCCGGCGGCCCGCCTCGCGCAGCATCAGCGGGATCCGGGCGGTCAACCGGGTCTCGATGAAGCCGGGGGCGACCGCGTTGACGCTGATGTCCCGGTCGCGCAGCACCGGGGCCATCGACTCGACCAGCCCGATCACGCCGGCCTTACTGGTGGCGTAGTTGGTCTGGCCGCGGTTGCCGGCGATGCCGGCGATCGAGGAGACCGACACGATCCGCCCGCCGGACGGGATCAGCCCGCGTTCCAGCAGCACCTCGTTGATCCGCTCCTGGCTGGAGAGGTTCACGTCGATGACCGAGTCCCACCGGTCGGCGTCCATCCGGCCGAGGGTCTTGTCCCGGGTGATGCCGGCGTTGTGCACCACCACGTCCACCCGGCCGTACCGGTCGGCGATGTGCTGGGCGAGGCGGGTCGGCGCGTCCGGCGCGGTCAGGTCGAGCTGGACGGCACTGCCGCCGACCTCGTTCGCCACCGCGGCGAGTTCGTCCCCGGCGGCCGGGATGTCCAGGGCGATCACCTGGGCGCCGTCCCGGGCCAGCACCCGGGCCAGCGCCGCGCCGATGCCGCGGGCCGCTCCGGTGACCAGTACGACCTGCCCGTCCAGTGGGCGCTCCCAGTCGGCCGGCGGCTGGGCGGTGCCGGTGCCGATCCGGATCACCTGGCCGGAGACGTACGCGGAGCGCCCGGACAGCAGGAAGCGCAGCGTCGACTCCAGGCTGGCGAGGGTGCCGGCGTCGCCGCTGCTCGTGACGTACACGAGCTGGGCGGTGACGCCGCGGCCGAACTCCTTGCCGATGCTGCGGGTCAGCCCCTCCAGGGCCCGCTGGGCGGTGGCCTCGCGCGGCGAGGCGCACTCCGCCGGCGGGCTGCCGAGCACGATCACCCGGCCGCTGGGCAGCAGCGCCCGCGCGTGCGGGTGGAAGAAGTCGTAGAGCTGGCGCAGCTCGACGGAGTCGGTGATGCCGGTGGCGTCGTACACCAGGGCGGCGTAGCGCGCCGTGGCGTCGGTGGCGGCGGCCGGGTCGGGCAGCTCGACCCCGGCGGCGGCCAGAATCTTGCCGACCGGCTCGGCGAGTCGCCCGCCGGTCGCCGAGCCGAGCAGGACGGGCCCGGGAACCAGCGGATCACCGGGCGTGTACCGGCGCAGTCGAGGCGGTTCGGGCAGCCCGAGGCGCTTGACCAGCGCGCGGCCGGCCCCCGATTGGACGAAGCTCGCGTACCTGTCGGTCATGGGCGTAGCCTACTGGCGAGTAGGGTTCGGGCAACAGTTTCGAGGAGGCCGATCGTGCAGAGTGTCCGGCGGGTCGCGGTCATCGGTGGCAACCGCATCCCCTTCGCCCGGTCCAACTCCCGGTACGCGCACGCGTCCAACGCGGACATGCTCGGCGCGGCGCTGGACGGGCTGGTGGCCCGGTTCGGCCTGGCCGGGCAGCGGGTCGGCGAGGTGGTCGCCGGGGCGGTGCTCAAGCACTCCCGGGACTTCAACCTCACCCGCGAGGTGGTGCTCGGCTCCCGTCTCGATCCGCACACCCCGGCGTACGACATCCAGCAGGCCTGCGGCACCGGGCTGGAGGCGGCCATCCTGGTCGCCAACAAGATCGCCCTCGGGCAGATCGATGTGGGCCTCGCCGGCGGTGTGGACACCACTTCGGACGCGCCGCTGGCCATCAACGAGGACCTCCGCCGCACCCTGATCCAGCTCAACTCCGCCCGGACCCTCGGCGAGCGGCTGAAGATCGCCGCCAAGCTGCGCCCGCACCAGCCGTTCAAGCCGGAGATCCCGCGCAACGCCGAACCGCGTACCGGGTTGTCGATGGGGGAGCACGCGGCCCGGACCGCGGCGCGCTGGGGAGTCGACCGGCAGGCCCAGGACGAGCTGGCGCTCCGCTCGCACCAGCGGCTCGCCGCCGCGTACGACCGGGGTTTCTTCGACGATCTGATGACGCCGTACCTGGGGCTCACCCGGGACCAGAACCTCCGAGCGGACACCACGCTGGAGAAGCTGGGATCGCTCAAGCCGGTCTTCGGCGCGAAGGGCCCGGACGCCGAGGGCGCCACCATGACCGCCGGCAACTCCTCCCCGCTCACCGACGGCGCCTCGACGGTGCTGCTGGCCAGCGAGGAGTGGGCCCGCGAGCACAGCCTCCCGGTGCTCGCCTGGTTCTCCTTCAACGAGGTGGCCGCGGTCGACTTCGTGCACGGCGACGAGGGCCTGCTGATGGCCCCCGCGTACGCGGTGCCCCGGATGCTCGCCCGGGCCGGCCTGACCCTCCAGGACTTCGACTACTACGAGATCCACGAGGCGTTCGCCTCGCAGGTGCTGGCCACCCTGGCCGCCTGGGAGTCGCCCGAGTTCTGCAAGGACCGGCTCGGCCTGGACGCGCCGCTCGGCCCGATCGACCGGGACAAGCTCAACGTCAACGGCTCCTCGCTGGCCGCCGGGCACCCGTTCGCGGCCACCGGCGGCCGGATCGTCGCCACCCTCGCCAAGCTCCTCGCCGAGAAGGGCAGCGGTCGTGGCCTGATCTCGATCTGCGCGGCCGGCGGCCAGGGCGTGACGGCGATCCTGGAGCGCTGACCTCCTCGTCCGGGCCGTGCCGCCGCGCGATGGCGGCCCGGGCGGCCAGCGGTCTTCCGCCCGGTGGCCCGGAACGCGCCGACGCCCGCCAGGACGTACCTGGCGGGCGTCGGACGGGCGGGACGGGCTCAGCCCAGGGTGAACTTCTCCCAGAGGCCGATCGAGGTGCGGTTGGCGATCAGCGGCTTCGCCCCGGCGCTCTCGGCCGTGACGTAGCGGCTGTTCGCGGCGGCCTTGAGGCTCACGGTGCCGTCGCTGTTCCGGATGATGGTGAACCGCTCCCAGGCGCCGACCACCGTCCGATTGGCGATCAGCGGCAGGGTTCCTTTGCTGTCGGCACAGACGAAGCGGTTGTTGGCGTGGGCGAAGAGGGCGACCTGACCGTTGCCGAGGTCGACGATGTCGAACCGTTCCCACGGGCCGACCGCGGTGCGGTTGGCAATCAGCGGCTTGGTGCCGGCGCTCTCGGCCGTGACGTACCTGCTGTTTACGCGGGCCTTCAGCGACCGGTCGGCGTCGGCGACATTGACCAGGTAGAACTTCTCCCGGGTGCCGATCGTGGTGGCGTTCGCGGTCAGCGGAGAAGTGGTGGAGGGCGCACTGACGTACGTGCTTGCGGTCGAGCGGAGGCTGATCGTGCCGTCCGTGTTCCGGAGCAGGCGGAACCAGCCGGTCGTGTCGACCCAGGTCCCGTTGGCGATGAACGCGTTGCTGCTGGTCACGTACCGGCCGGTGGCTCGGGAGAAGAGCGCGACGCGGCCGGTGCCGATGTCCGCCAGGTCAAACTGGGCGGTGCCCCCGGGCGCGGCCTGGTCGGCGATCAGGGCAGCGTTGGCCCCCGCCGCCACGTAGCGGAGGCCGGACTGCGCGAGCAGCGCCACCGTGCCGCTACGCCGGGCCACGGTGACACTCTGCTGGCTGGCGTGTGCGCGACCGTCACTGCCGGAGACCTTGACTGAGACGGTGTAGGTGGCCGTGGCCGCGTAGCGGTGCGTGGCGACGGGGGTGGCCTGGGTGACCACCGTGCCGTCACCGAAGTCGATCACGTACGAGGTGATCGGAACGTAGCCAGGGGTGGAGGCGCTGGCGTCGACCGTGACCGACATGGTGCCCAGGTCCAGCGCCACGGTGAACCGGGAGGCGGGAGTGCCGAGCGTCTCCACCGGGCCACGATCGGCGTAGGTGACGGGCCCGGCGCCGGAATCCGGCCGGGCCGGGTTGTCCGCTCGAGGATTGCCGATCCGGTCGGTGCTCTGGTAGCCGGGAGCGGCCGAGTTGGCGGCATCCTCCGCGTCGTAGCTCCAGGGCGTGTCCTTGTCGTGCGCGGCCTGGCCCGATGCGGTACGGAACTCGGCGAGACCCATCGCGGTGCCGTTCCAGGAGTACGCGGACGCGGAGGGCGAGGCGTGGTGGTAGACGTTGTTGTAGTCGGCCACCGTGTTCTGACCGGCGTCGCCGTAGAGGCCGATCTCCGCGCCCGGCTCACCGTTCGGGTCGCAATAGGTCTGCCCGAACATCCCGTTCGAGCTCAGCACGTTGTTCTGCACCGAGACACCGGTGGACACGCCGTCGACCCGGATGCCGTCCCGGCAGCGGCTTCGGACGCTGTTGTTGCTGATCGCCGTACCGGTGGCGCCGTGATTGTGAATGCCGTAGCCCGCGCCACCGCTGATCTGGGTGTTGGCCACCACCGTGTCGGTCGCCCCCGCTTCGACGGCGATGGCGGCGCCGGTGAAGCCGGTGACGTTCACCCCGACGACGCTGTTGCCCGACCCCTCGATGTGGATGCCGTGACTCTGATCGGCGAAGTTGTCGCTGATCGGGCTCACGATGTTGCCCAGCCGGACCGAGACGGCGCTGGTAGTGGCATCCATGGTGAGACCGGCCTTGAGCGCGCGGCCGCTGGCGGTGACCCCCTTCAGGGTCGAACGGGTCACCCCGGTGAGTCGTAGGGCGGGTGCGGTCGAGCCGTCCGCCATGGAGTAGATGCCACGCTCGATCGTGACATCCGTGGCGTTCCGCAGGTCCAGGGCAGGCGTGGCGGTGCTGCCGCGGACGTTCATGTTCTGCACCAGGATGTCGTGCTGGCCGTCGATGGTGACGCCTCCGCCGGCACCGGAGCCCGTCAGGGTGGCATACGCGCTGCCGAGGAAAACGATCGGTTGGTCCGGGGTGCCGGAGCGGGAGACGGTGAGCCGCTCCGCGTAGGTCCCCGAGCCGATGTCGACGGTCTGGCCGGCGGTGACGATCGCGGCGGCCGGAGCGATCGAGCAGAAAGGCTGCTCCAATGTGCCCGGTCCGGCGTCGGAGCACGCGGTCGACATCTGGCGGACGTAGAGGACCGTGGCGTCGGCGGCCTGAGCCGGGGACGCGAGGGAGAGGAGGGAACCGCTGGTCAGGACGAGAGTCGCCAGGCCGGCGAGGGAGGGTCTTTGCATGCGAGTCCTCGGTAGAGGAGGAAGGAGCCCGGGACTGGGCCGGGAGAGAGTCGCGGTCATGATCCTCCACCGGCTCTGGGTCGCGCTGCCCCCGCTCGCAAAAGGGGCTCTCACCCCAGTCGATGACCAGTCGAGCAGTAAGGTGCGAAGTTATAAAAAGGAAACTCCCCTGTCGCAGACAGGCGAGGGCGCTGATCGGAGGAGACGGTTTCTGGCCTCCACACGCGCTCACCGGCCGTCCCGGCTGATCCTGCGTGCCGGGCGGGCAACCTCCGCCCGGCTGCCCTCCGTCACCTGGTCATGAGGCGAACGAGAGGCCCCGCATCGTGAACCGGGCCGACGAGGACGAGTACCGGCAGTTCGTCGCCGCCCGGCTGCAGCCGTTGCGCCGGACGGCGTACCTGCTCTGCCGGGACTGGCACACCGCCGACGACCTGGTCTCCATCACCATCGGCAAGCTCTACCGCCACTGGCGGCGGGTACGCGCGGCGGAGAACGTCGACGCATACGTCCGGGGCGTGCTCACCCACGCCTGGCTGGACGAGCGGCGCCGGCCGTGGCGGCGTGAGCGCAGCACCGACGAGCTGCCCGAGCAGGCCGACCTCGTGATGCCGGAGCCTTCGCTGGCGGACCCGGGAGATGCTGCTGGATTTGCTCGGCCAGCTTCCGCCCCGGCGGCGTGCGGTGCTCGTGCTCCGCTTCTACTGCGACCTGTCCGTTGAGGAGACCGCCGGCATCCTCGGCATCAGCGCCGGGACCGTGAAGAGCCAGGCCGCCCGCGGCCTGGATGCGCTGCGCCTGCTGATGACCGGCGCCCCGTCGGCCCGGGGGGAGCTGTCATGACGTACCAGCAGCTGTTCGACGATCTGATCGGCGAGACGCCGCTCTCCACGGTGGACGTGGACCGGGTGATCGGCCGGCAGCGCCGGGCCCGGCGCCTGCGGATCGGCGCGGGGACCACTGCGGTCGCCGCGGCGGTGGCCCTGGTGGTCTTCGGTACGACCGGCCTGATCGGCAAGCCGCACGCCCAACCTGCCCGGCCGACGCCGACCGTCACCACCGTCCCCGGCAGCGACCGGGACCTGGACCGGATCGATGCGGCCGTCGTCGCCGCTCTGCTGAGGATGGAGCCGGCCCTCAGTTGGGCCGAGAAGGGCAACCCGGCCGGCACGGTGCCGAACTGGGAGTCCCGGCCCGCCGGCGCCAGCCTGGCCTCGGGTTACCGCGGCGAGGGCCAGCTCCGAATCGGCGGTGTCGACCTGTTCATCGGTGTGCAGATCACGCGCGACGGCGCGACCGCCTGGGAGCGGGAGGGAGGCCGTTCGTGCAGCAAGAACGCCGTCGAGTGCGGCGAGCGGACCGGCCCGCACCGGGAAAGGATGCGGTATCAGCGGTCGGTCTCGCAGCAGGAGGTGCCACCGAGGCTGCGGGCCGAGATCCCGGAGCGCATGGAGAGCGCGGATGTGACGATCCTGCGCGGAGACGGCTCATTGATAGTCGTGTCCGCCGGGACGACCGGGGAGGACTCTCGGCTCCCGCTGACCGTCGATCAGCTCACCACGGTGGCTCTCGACCCGGCGATCGTCCTCGGCCCCGCACCGTCCGCGTCCCCCGGCCCCAGCTCCACCGTCAGGACCGTCGCGGGCAGTCAGCAGGACGCCGTCCGGCTCGACGAGGCGCTGACGGCGGCGCTGGGCCGGCAGGCGGCCGGCTTCACCTGGACGACCAAGTGGGGCGGCAAGGACAGCCCCATGCCCGTCGGGTTTGCACCCAAGGGCCGGCTCAACGTGAATGCGCCCGTCCTGGACGCCGCCTCGTTCCGGGTGGGCGACCGTGCCGGTCAGCTCAGCATGCGCCTGCTCCGGGAGGGCCGAGCCGCCTGGGAGAACGCATCCCCCTGCCCGACCGCCGGCCTGGCCGGCCGCAACTGCACAGTCACGGAAGGGCCGGGTGGCGAGCGGGTGCGGGCCCGGCGGCTGCTCAAACCTCTCGGCGCGCCGGGAGACCGGCCCACCCTGGGCCAGGACGTCCTGGTCGAGGTGCTGCGGTCGGACGGCACCCTCGTGTACCTGTACGTGAGCCAGCCGGTGCTGTCGACGGCGCAGCTGATCGCCGTCGCGCGCGATCCGGCGCTCACCCTGGCCCCCCCGCCGCCTGGTCCCGGCACCAATCAGGTCTACGGCTTGCCGGATCAGTTCTACGGCGAGGCTGAGCGGACCGCTGCCGTCGCCGCCCTGGACGACGTCTCGCCCGCCGGGACCATTTACCTCGGCTACCCGGCGGGAGGGAGCTTCGACGGGCTCATCGGCGCCAGCGAGGTGGCGTTCCCGTTCCTGGTGCAGCGGTCCGGACTGGCTGGCGACGGGGAGATCATTGTCCAGCGGAGGATGGGATCTACATTGACGTGCAGCAATGTAAGGTCGCTCTCCTCCCGAGTGCATGAGGGGCATCCGCACGACGGCGAGTGCAGCGAGTCGACCCGTCCGGATGGCAACCGGGTCGTCTCCCTCGTGTCCCGCTCGTCCGGGACGGTCACCTACGACGTCTTCGTGCAGCGGCCCGACCGGGGCACGGTGGAGGTCGTGCTGGACAACCGGCCGAACACCGGGTCGGCCACCGACATGCCGAAGCATGGCGAATTCCCCCGGGAGTGGCCGAAGGGCAACAGGGGTGGGGCCACTCCACCGCTGACCCTCGATGAAGTGACGTCGCTGTCCGGACATCCGGATCTGATCAACCTTCTGCCCTGACCGGTGACGGTGCCCGGGGTCGGCCCACCGCCGGCCCCGGGCACCGTCGGTGACCCCGTCAGGGGGCGGCCGCCGGGTACGGGAGAATGAGGGCCGTGACGACGATCCCGAACGTGCTCGCCAACCGGTACGCCTCGCCCGAGCTGGTCGCCCTCTGGTCGCCGGAGGAGAAGGTACGGATGGAACGGCGGCTCTGGCTCGCCGTACTGAAGGCCCAGCGCGACCTCGGCGTGCCGGTGCCGGACGGGGTGGTCGAGGCGTACGAGCGGGTGGTCGACCAGGTCGACCTGGCCTCGATCGCGGCGCGCGAGCGGGTCACCCGGCACGACGTGAAGGCCCGGATCGAGGAGTTCAGCGCGCTCGCCGGGCACGAGCACGTGCACAAGGGCATGACCTCCCGGGACCTCACCGAGAACGTCGAGCAGCTCCAGATCCGCGCGTCGCTGGAGCTGATCCGGGACCGGATCGTCGCTGCGCTGGCCCGGCTGGCCTGGTTGGCGCACGAGCACTCCGGCCTGGTGATGACCGGTCGTTCGCACAACGTCGCCGCGCAGGCCACCACGCTGGGCAAGCGCTTCGCCTCGGCCGCAGAGGAGCTGCTGATTGCGTACGAGCGGCTGGAGGACCTGATCGGCCGGTACCCGCTGCGCGGGATCAAGGGCCCGGTCGGCACCGCCGCGGACCAGCTCGACCTCTTCGACGGCGACGCGGACAAGGTGGCCGGGCTGGAGCGGCGGGTCGCCGAGCACCTTGGCTTCGCCCGGGTGCTGGACAGCGTCGGCCAGGTCTACCCGCGGTCGCTGGATTTCGACGTGCTCTCCGCGCTGGCCCAGGTGGCCGCGGCGCCGTCGTCGCTGGCCACCACGATCCGGTTGATGGTCGGTCAGGAGCTGGTCACCGAGGGCTTCAAGCCGGGCCAGGTGGGCTCCAGCGCGATGCCGCACAAGATGAACACCCGGTCGTCGGAGCGGGTGAACGGCTTCGCGGTGATCATCCGGGGCTACCTGTCGATGGTCGGTGAGCTGGCCGGGGACCAGTGGAACGAGGGGGACGTCTCCTGCTCGGTGGTCCGCCGGGTGGCCCTGCCGGACGCGTTCTTCGCCGCCGACGGGCTGTTCCAGACCTTCCTCACCGTGCTGGACGAGTTCGGCGCGTACCCAGCCGTGATCAACCGGGAGCTGGAGCGGTTCCTGCCGTTCCTCGCCACCACCAAGATCCTCGTCGCCGCGGTTCGGCGGGGTGTCGGCCGGGAGGTCGCGCACGAGGTGATCAAGGAGCACGCGGTCGCCGTGGCGCTGGCGATGCGCGAGAAGGGCACCGCCGAGAACGACCTCTTCGACCGGCTCGCCGCGGACAGCCGGCTGGGCCTGTCGCGGGCCGAGATCGACGCCCTGGTCGCCGACCGCACCGGCTTCGTCGGCGCCGCCCCGGCCCAGGTCGACGCGGTCACCCGGCGCATCTCCGAGGTGGTGACCGCCCACCCCGAGGCGGCCACCTACTCCCCACCCCCCATCCTCTGACCGCGCCCTCCGCCGTTGGTCAGGACAAGATCATCTGATGATCGCGTTGGTCCCTACCGGCGTGTCACAGCGCTCAGTTGCGACGATCATGCGGTGCCGGAGCGGCAGCGCCCCACCCAGCCTGGTCTGAGCGCGGTGGCGGTCAGGGTTCGCGGGTGGGGGTTTCCCCGGCCGAGCTCAGGTTGGGCGCGCTCGCCGGCTCGGCGATACCGCCGGGCGCCTCGACGATCTCCGGCTCGTGGGCGGTCTCGGCCGCGACCATCGGCTGGTCGGAGGGCATGACGTCCGGCATCTTGGGTACGACGATCACCGCTGTCCCGTACGCGCAGATCTCCATCCACATCTCGCCGCAGTCCCGGCTGTCGAAACGCATCCCGACCACCGCGTTCGCGCCGAGGCGGCGGGCCTCCTCGCCGAGCCGCGCCACCGAGTCGGTACGCCAGCGGGTGAGGTTGTCCGGCGCCATGGGGTCGTAGGCGCCACCACGGAGGTTCTTGACCCCTTCGCGGTACGGGTTCCTGGTCCTGGCCATCGAGGAAACCACTTCGCCGAGGATCTGGCGGATCTCGTAGCCGGGCAGAGATTCCGTCGTCACGACCAGCACGCTTCCGATGCTGTCAGGTCGGCCAATGGCCTGTTCGTGAGGCTTGTTCACTTGGCCGGATGCTGCGAAACGAGGCGCTGCGGACGGGTCGGCACGGGTGGGCCCAGGCAGTGCTGGACGGCGTGCCGCGGCCGGTTCGGGCCGGAACGCGCATTCCGGACGCAACGGGCAGGGAGTGTCGGAAACCGGCCACCAGGGCCGTCGAATGCCGGAACCGACCGGCCACGGATCGGCCGTCGCGGATGGCTCACATGTTCGTGTACGCCGCCGGCTGCGACATCCGGAGGTAACAATTTGGCCACTCCAGGAGGGCCGTAAAGCCTGCTAACGGCACGTTCCGCGCAGGCCGGGACACCCGCCGCTTCCATCGGCCGTCGGCGACGTCGATCACCGCCGGGACTGCGCCCGGCCGGTGCGGCCGGGGCGGTATCTGCCAGGTAGGCTGGCTGCGCTCGCCCGTTGTGGGTCGGCACCCAACTGCGTACACAGTCAGGAGTGCCCAGTGCCTCGCGTCGTCGTCGACGTCATGCTCAAGCCCGAGATCCTCGATCCTCAGGGCCAGGCCGTCGCAAACGCGCTGCCCCGGCTCGGCGTCAACGATGTCGCCTCGGTCCGGATCGGCAGGCGGATCGAGATCGACTTCACCGGTGAACCGGATCTGGACCGGGCCCGGGAGATCGCCGACAAGCTGCTCGCCAACCCGGTCATCGAGGACTTCACCGTCCGCCTGGTCGAGACCGACGAGACCGTGGACGCGCACTCGTGACCGCCCGGGTCGGTGTGGTCACGTTCCCCGGCTCGCTCGACGACGGGGACGCGGCCCGTGCCGTCCGGATCGCCGGCGCCGAACCGGTTCGCCTCTGGCACGGCGACCCGCAGCTGTACGGGGTGGACGCCGTCGTCCTCCCCGGTGGCTTCTCCTACGGCGACTACCTGCGCTGCGGCGCCATCGCCCGGTTCGCCCCGGTGATGGAGACGATCGTGGACGCGGCCCGGGGTGGCATGCCGCTGCTCGGCATCTGCAACGGCTTCCAGATCCTCTGCGAGGCCCACCTGCTCCCCGGCGCACTCACCCGCAACCAGCATCTGCACTTCCGCAACCGGGACCAGATCCTCCGCGTCGAGTCCGTCGACACCGCCTGGACCAACGCGTTCCAGCCCGGCCAGGAGGTGCTGATCCCGGTCAAGAACGGTGAGGGCTGCTACGTCGCCGACCCCGCGACGCTGGACCAGCTCGAGGCGGAGGGCCGGGTCGTCGCCCGCTACCTCGGTGGCAACCCCAACGGTTCGCAGCGCGACATCGGCGCGATCACCAACCAGGCCGGCAACGTGGTCGGCATCATGCCGCATCCCGAGCACGCGGTGGAGGCCCTCACCGGCCCCTCCCTGGACGGTCTCGGCTTCTTCACCTCGGTGCTCAAGCACCTGGTGGGGGCGCCGGCGTGACCGTGCGCGGCGGGATCATCGGTTGGCTCACCCGCCGCTACGGCGGCGAGCGCAGCGAGGAGAGGTCATGACCACCCATCCGGACCCGGCCGTTCGGGAGACGCCGGGCGCCTTCCCGGCCGCCCCGGCCCAGCCGCGTGCGGCCACCGTGGTGCCGCAGGCCGCCCCGGTCGACGACTGGGCTCTCGGCGTGGACACCGTGTCCCGTGCCGCCGGCACCCCCGAGGAGCTCCAGCCGTACGCCGAGCTGGGCCTCCGCGACGACGAGTACGACCGGATCCGGCACATCCTCGGCCGCCGGCCCACCCAGGCCGAGCTGGCCATGTACTCGATCATGTGGAGCGAGCACTGCTCCTACAAGTCCAGCAAGGTGCACCTGCGCCAGTTCGGCGAGAAGGCCCCGCCGAGCGACCGGCTGCTCGCCGGCATCGGTGAGAACGCCGGCGTGGTGCAGGTCTCCGACGAGCTGGCGGTGACCTTCAAGGTCGAGTCGCACAACCACCCGAGCTTCGTCGAGCCGTACCAGGGCGCGGCGACCGGTGTCGGCGGCATCGTGCGGGACATCCTCGCCATGGGTGCCCGCCCGGTCGCGGTGATGGACCCGCTGCGCTTCGGCGCGGCCGACCACCCGGACACCGCCCGAGTGCTGCCCGGCGTGGTCGCCGGCGTCGGCGGCTACGGCAACTGCCTCGGCCTGCCGAACATCGGCGGCGAGGTGGTCTTCGACCCCTGCTACCAGGGCAACCCGCTGGTCAACGCGCTCTGCCTCGGTGTGCTGCCGGTCAACCGGCTGCAGAAGAAGGAGGCCGCCGGCCCCGGCAACGTCGTGGTGCTGATGGGCGCCAAGACCGGTCGGGACGGCATCGGCGGGGTGTCGGTGCTGGCCAGCGCCACCTTCGACGAGGGCAGCGAGCAGCGCCGCCCGTCGGTGCAGGTGGGCGACCCGTTCACCGAGAAGCTGCTGATCGAGGCCTGCCTGGAGCTGTACGACGCCGAGCTGGTCGTCGGCATCCAGGACCTTGGCGGCGCCGGCCTCACCTGCGCGCTCACCGAGACCGCCGCGGCGGCCGGCACCGGCATGCGGGTCTGGCTGGAGCGGGTGCCGCTGCGCGAGCCCTCGATGGAGCCGCACGAGATCCTGGCCAGCGAGTCGCAGGAGCGGATGCTGCTGGTCGTCGCCCCGGACAGGCTGGAGGCGGTGCTCAAGACCGCCGAGAAGTGGGGCGTGCTGGCCACCCCGATCGGCGAGGTCACTCCGCCGGCGCCGGACGGCCGGCCCGGGCGGCTGCTGATCACCTGGCGCGACCAGGTCGTGGTGGACGTGCCGCCGGGCTCCCTGGTCGACGACGGGCCGGTCTACGCCCGCCCGATGCGCGAGCCGGCCGACCTGATCCTGCTCCAGGCCGACCGGGCGGAGACGCTGCCCCGGCCGAACAACCCGGAGGCGCTGCGGGAGACCGTGCTGCGCATGATCGCGTCGCCGAACCTGGCCGACAAGACCTGGGTCACCGAGCAGTACGACCGGTACGTCCTGGGCAACACCGTGCTGGCGCAGCCGGAGGACTCCGGCGTGATCCGGATCGATGAGCGGACCGGCCTGGGCGTCGCCCTCTCCGTCGACGGCAACGGGCGGTACGCGCGCCTCGACCCGTACCACGGCACCAAGCTGGCCCTTGCCGAGGCGTACCGGAACGTGGCGGTGACCGGCGCGAAGCCGATCGCCGTCACCAACTGCCTCAACTTCGGCTCGCCGGAGGACCCGGGCGTGATGTGGCAGTTCGCCGAGGCCGTCCGCGGCCTCGCCGACGGCTGCGCCGAGCTGGGCATCCCGGTGACCGGCGGCAACGTCAGCTTCTACAACCAGACCGGCGCGGCGGCCATCCACCCGACCCCGGTGGTCGGTGTGCTCGGCGTGCTGGACAACGTCGCCGACCGGGTGTCCATGGGCTTCGTGCCGCGTCCGGCCGGCGACCACGACCAGCTCTTCCTGCTCGGCGAGACGCACGTGGAGCTCTCCGGCTCGGAGTGGGCCTGGGTGACCCACGAGCACCTGGGCGGGATCCCGCCGCAGGTCGACCTGGCCCGGGAGCGGCAGCTCGCCGACCTGCTGGCCGAGGCGGCCCGGGTCGGGCACCTCAGCTCGGCGCACGACCTCTCCGACGGTGGCCTCGCCCAGAGCCTGGTGGAGTCCTGCCTTCGCCGCGGGGTCGGTGCCCGGGTCGCGGTGCCGGATCAGTTCACCGGCGGCTCGATGCCGTTCGTCTTCCTGTTCAGCGAGTCCGCCGGGCGCGTCCTGGTGTCGGTGCTGCGCGGGCACGAGAAGGCGTTCACCGCCCTCTGCGCCGAGCGCGGGGTGCCGTGGGAGTTCGTCGGTGTCACCGACCCGGCCGGCGGTGCGCTGGAGGTGCACGGCCAGTTCCGGATCGGCCTCGACGAGCTCCGGGCCGCACACACGGCGACCCTGCCGCGGCTCTTCGGCGGGCCCGAGGCGGCTCAGGTGGAGGTCGAGGCGGCCCGGACCGGGACCACCACGGTCTTCCCGGCGACCGCCGAGCAGCCGGTGGACGTCGAGCCGGCCCCGGCCGAGGCGGAGACCGCCGAGCCGGAAACCGACGCGCCGGCCGCCGAGACGCGGCTCGCTGAGGCGGACACCGCACCGGTGAGCGTGGGGGAGACCGCGGCCGTGGAGCCGGCCGAGGACGCCCCGGCGGAGGCCGCCACGACCACGGACGACGCCTCCGACGCCCCGGCGACCGCCGAGGCCGGCTCGGCGGAGCCCGTGACGGCTACCGGTGAACCGGACCAGTCCGCGCCCGACCAACGCTGAGGCGTTGGCCGCCGTATACGCCCAACCCGGATCCGGCGCCCGGTTCGACTGGGGGCTGACCGGGGCGGCCGAGCTCGGCCGGGTCTGTGCGGCGCTGGTGGTGGTGGACGTCCTGTCGTTCACCACCGCCGTCGAGGTCGCGGTCGGCCGTGGCATGCGGGTGCACCCGTTCCCCTGGGGGGAGCAGGCCGCCGAGTACGCCCTGCGGGTCGGCGCGGTGGCCGCGGTCGGCCGCCGGCAGATGACCCGGGAGCATCCGTGGTCGCTCTCGCCGGCGGCGTTGCACACCGCGCCGGTCGTCACCGACCTGGTGCTCCCGTCGCCGAACGGCTCGGCGATCAGTGCCGCCGCCAGCGCCACCGGCCTGCCGGTGGTCGCGGGCTGCCTGCGCAACGCCCGTGCCGTCGGGCGGTGGCTGCGCCGACAGGGGTACGGGTCGACAAACGCCCCGATCGGCGTGGTCGCCGCCGGCGAGCGGTGGCCCGATGGAACGCTCCGCCCCTCCGTGGAGGACCAGCTCGGGGCGGCGAGCGTGCTGGACGCGCTGTCCGGCGTACCGGGTGGGCTGTCGGTGGAGGCGGCGATGGCGCTGGCCGCGCTGGCCAGTACGCCCGATGTGCCGGCCGCGGTCCGGGGCTGCGTCTCCGGGCGGGAGCTCATCGAGGACGGCTTCGCCGACGACGTGGAGGTGGCGGTCCAGGTCGACGTCTCGGACGTGGTGCCGGTGCTCCGGCAGGGCGTCTTCTCCGCCGCCTGATCCCTCCGGTGTGCCCGGTCCCGGCGATTGCTGTGGCGTCGCTGATCCGCGGTGGGGTTGCGGCGATGGCGAGTGGCGCTCCACCGCCCGATGAGCGTGATTCGTTCACGAATTCAGGTCCGTAGGGCCGGACAGGTCATCTCCACGTCAGGGACAGAAGTGGCCGCCCGGAGCACCGGGCGGCCACTGTCTCGTCACAAGTGGGGCGGGATGCCCCCCGGGTCAGTCGTCCAGCCAGTCCAGCCGGCGGCCGCCCCGCTCCTGACCCGGTCCGTCCGAGCGGCCCCGGCCGGTCTGCGCCGGGTCGCCGTGGTAGCCACCCTGGTCGTAGCCACCGCCGCGCTGCTGCGGCGGCTCCTGACCGTACCCGCCCGGCTGCCCGTAGCCGCCCTGCTGGCCGTAGCCCTCGCCGTAGCCGCCCTGCTGGCCGTAGCCGTCGTACCCCTGCTGCTGGCCGCCGCCGTACCCGCCACTCGCGGGACCGTTGTCGTAGCCGCCACCGGCCGGGGCGCCGTACCCGCCGCCCGCGCCGTAGCCGTTGGTCGGCTCCGGGGCCCGGCCGTACTGCCCGGCGTCCTGGCCGTAGCCGCGCCCCTGGTCCGTCGGCGGCTGGTAGGTGCTGGTCGGGTACGGGTCGGCCGGCGGGGCGTACGACTGGGTGCCGTCACCGGGGTAGCGGCCGGTCGGCTCGTCGTACCGCTCGCCGTAGCCGCCCTGGGCCGGCGGGTAGCCGCCCGCGCCGGCACCGTGGTCCCGGCTGCCGTAGCCGCCGTCCGAGGAGGGCGCGTTGCCGTAGCCGCCACCCGAGGAGGGCGCGTTGCCGTAGCCGCCACCCGAGGAGGGCGCGTTGCCGTACCCGTTGCCGCCGTAGCCGCCCTGGCCGGGCGCCTCGTCGCCGTATCCGCTGCCGGCCCAACCCGGCTGCCCACCGGCGCCGTACGCGGGCGGTGGGGCACCGTAGGGGTCCGGCGGCACGTCGTCGACGACCGGCCGGTGCATCATGGTCGGCGCGTCGCTGAGCGAGGCGCCACCGACCATCGTCGGGGCGGCTCCGGCGCCCATCCCGTTCACCACCCGGGTCTGGTCGTCGGCACCGCGGTAGGCGCCCCGGGCACCCGGCACCGGACCGACGCCGGCGGCGGGGCCGACCGGCCCGTCTCCGTCCTCGGTGTCGTCGCCGTCGTTCTTGCGCCGCATGTAGAGCAGCACGATGGTGCCGACGCCGACGGCCACGAAGAGACCGCCGAGCAGGATCAGCAGCCAGGAGCTGCCCGAGTCCTCGTTCGCCGTGGCCTGCTGGCCGGCGGCGCCCTCGGCGGCGGTCTCCTCGGTGGTGGCCTCGTCGGTCGCCTCGTCGGTCGGCAGCGCCGCGTCGCTCGCCGAAGGAGTGGCGCTCGGGCTGGCCGCGACCTTGATGTCCAGGCTGATCCGCTGACCGGTCAGGCTCTGCCCGGCGCTCGCGTTGACGCTCTTGGTGGCGTTGATGTTGCCCTTCATGGCGCCCAGTTCGATCCGCCCCGGGGTGATCGGGTTGGTGGAGGAGCCGGAGAACCGGTAGTTGCCGCTGCTGTCGCTGCTCGTGCTGTACTTGTGCTGCTGCGAG
The DNA here is from genome assembly GCF_003857015.1 of Micromonospora globispora. GTDB lineage: Bacteria > Actinomycetota > Actinomycetes > Mycobacteriales > Micromonosporaceae > Micromonospora > Micromonospora globispora. The sequence continues at coordinate 32,168 of NZ_QGGF01000410.1, forward strand.
TCGAGCAGCATCACCGTGGCGCCCGGCACCGGATCGCCGTTCGTCGCGTTCACGACCTTGCCGGAGATCAGCTTGACGGTCTCCGCCTGGGTCGGCGCGGGCGCCGGCTTGGCCTTGACCGTCAGCGAGAAGGTCGGCGTGGCGGGGTCAGAGGCGTCGGGAACGACGCGGACGGTGACGGTCGTGTTGGCGTCCGGCGCGTTGTCGTTGGCCTTGAGGGTCAGCAACTGCGTCTTCGGCGAGCCGGGCGGCCCGTTGAACTGGAAGTTGCCGCAGCCGTTCGCGCAGCTGACCCCGGACGGCAGGCCGGTCAGGCTGATGTCGCCGCCCTTGTCGTTGGGGCCCGGCGAGATGACCACGGTCACGGTGGCGTCGCTGCCGGCGTTGACCGTGATCGACGAGGGCTGCACCACGGCCTGCGCGGCGAGTGCTGGTGTGGCGGGAACGGCGAGCAGGGCGCCGACAACCAGCGCCACGACCACACCGGCCCGATGATTCCAGGCACGTCGGTGTGTTGACACGTCCACCGCCTTCCGGGTCTGATCTCCCCGCCGGCGGGCGCCGGGCCGGGGATAATCACTCACGGTACGAATACGCCGTCGGCAACTATGCCTTGTCTGACCGGATCATCTCTACCCAGGGCCAGCGTCGATGGCGGTGCAGTCGCGTCGTATCGTCCCGTCGTGTCCTCTCCGCACATTAAGTCCGCCGCGGTAGCGGCGGTATTGACGGCGCTGGACGAGGGGCGTACGCCCGAACGGCCGGTGTTCCGGGAAGCGGTCCGTACTCTCTTGGCCGTCCTCGCGGAGCGCGCCCCCGGCCGATCGGTGGAGGTGCGTGTCCCACCATACGGCGCGGTGCAGTGCGTTCCCGGTCCGCGACACACCCGGGGTACCCCCCCGAACGTGGTGGAAATGGATCCGGTCACCTGGTTGGAACTGGCCGTCGGCCGCCTGGGGTGGGCGGAGGCGGTCACCGAGGGTCGCGTCCGGGTCAGCGGAATCCGGGCCGACCTCTCCGAGCACCTTCCCCTCTAGCTGGACCGACGTCCGTCGGAGTCACGGAGCGCTGCCGAATCGTGACTATCAGTGTCGACCGCTGTTCGCGTACACTGTCAGGCGACGACGGTCCCCGGCCCACCGTGCGGAGCTCTCTCCCGACTCCGCCCCAGGCCAGTCCAGACCAGCATGAGGGAGCGGCAGGTGCCCCGAGGCGATGGCCGGCTGAGCCACGACCTTGACCCCCAGCGACCCGGCCCCCAGGACGCCTGCGGCGTCTTCGGCGTCTGGGCGCCCGGGGAGGAGGTCGCCAACCTCACCTACTTCGGGCTCTACGCCCTGCAGCACCGCGGCCAGGAGGCCGCCGGCATCGCGGTGAGCGACGGTTCCGGCGTGGTGGTCTACAAGGACCTCGGCCTGGTCGCCCAGGTCTTCGACGAGCCGACGCTGGCCAGCCTGCGCGGCCACCTCGCGATCGGCCACGCCCGCTACTCCACCACCGGCGGGTCGACCTGGGAGAACGCCCAGCCGACCATCCGGGCGACCACCGCCGGCACCACCATCGCGCTGGCCCACAACGGCAACCTGGTCAACACCGCCGAGCTCCAGCGCGAGGTGGCCGAGCGCGGGATGCACTCCGACGGCTCGACCAACGACACCTCCCTGGTCACCATGCTGCTGGCCAGCCGGCCGGATCTCTCCGTCGAGGCGGCCGCCCTGGAGGTGCTGCCCCAGCTGCGCGGCGCGTTCAGCTTCGTCTTCATGGACGAGTCGACGCTCTACGCGGCCCGCGACCTGCACGGCGTACGCCCGCTGGTGCTCGGCCGGCTGGAGCGCGGCTGGGTGGTCGCCAGCGAGACCGCCGCGCTGGACATCGTCGGCGCCAGCGTGGTCCGCGAGGTCGAGCCGGGCGAGCTGATCGCGATCGACGAGGACGGCCTGCGGTCCACCCGGTTCGCCGCGCCGGAGCCCAAGGGCTGCCTGTTCGAGTACGTCTACATCGCCCGCCCGGACGCCACCATCGCCGGGCGCAACGTGCACGCCGCCCGGGTGCAGATCGGCCGCCAGCTCGCCAAGGAGCACCCGGTCGAGGCCGATCTGGTCATCCCCGTGCCGGAGTCGGGCACCCCGGCCGCCATCGGGTACGCCGAACAGTCCGGCATCACCTACGGCGCCGGCCTGATGAAGAACCCGTACGTCGGGCGGACCTTCATCCAGCCGTCGCAGACGCTCCGCCAGCTCGGCATCCGGCTGAAGCTCAACCCGCTGCGGGAGAACGTCCGCGGCAAGCGGCTGGTGGTCGTCGACGACTCGATCGTGCGCGGCAACACGCAACGGGCCATCGTCCGGATGCTGCGCGAGGCCGGGGCGCTGGAGGTGCACGTGCGCATCTCCTCGCCGCCGGTCAGCTGGCCCTGCTTCTACGGCATCGACTTCGCCACCCGGGCGGAGCTGCTGGCCAACGGGCTGGACAACGAGGGAATCCGGCGCTCCATCGGCGCAGACACACTGGGTTACGTCTCGCTCCCGGGTCTCATCGCCGCGACGGAGCAGCCGAAGACCCGCCTCTGCCGGGCCTGCTTCGACGGGGAGTACCCGATCGAGCTGCCGGCCGGGAACCTGATCGGCAAGCACGTGCTCGAAGGAGTGGGTCGTCGGGTCGCCGCCGAGGCGTCCGGGGCCACCGGGCACACCGCCCTCCCGCTCGTCGCCACTCCGGGCGGCGTTGCCACACACCGCCCATAGCACCACCCGACGCGGGTACCGGCACCGCCGGTGCACTCCGCGAGAACCACTAAGGGGAGAACCGTGACCCACGTGTCCGAGCGCAGCGGCGCAGGAACCAGCCCGACGGGCGCCGGCGGCGACCGCCAGCCCTGGACGGCCGGCACCAGTCGCACGGGGCGCAAACGCTCGGTCTCGTACGCCGACGCCGGGGTGTCGATCGAGGCGGGTGACCGCGCGGTCGAGCTGCTGAAGTCGAAGGTCAGGCAGACCCGGCGACCGGAGGTCATGGGCGACCTGGGCGGCTTCGCCGGCCTGTTCCGGCTGGACACGAAGAAGTACAAGAACCCGATCCTGGCCTCCTCGACGGACGGCGTCGGTACCAAGCTGGTGATCGCCCAGCAGCTCGACATCCACGACACGGTCGGCATCGACCTGGTCGCGATGGTCGTGGACGACCTGGTGGCCTGCGGCGCCGAGCCGCTCTTCCTGCTGGACTACATCGCCACCGGCGAGGTCGTGCCGGACAAGGTCGCCGAGATCGGCGCCGGCATCGCCGACGGCTGCCGGTACGCGGGCTGCGCCCTGCTCGGCGGGGAGACCGCCGAGCACCCGGGCGTGCTCCGCCCGGACGAGTACGACATCTCCGCCACCGGCGTCGGCGTGGTCGAGGAGAGCGACATCCTCAGCCCGGAGCGGGTCGAGGTGGGCGACGTGGTCATCGCCATGCGCTCCTCCGGCCTGCACTCCAACGGGTACTCCCTGGTCCGGCACGTGCTGCTCGGCGCCGGGCGGATGCGGCTGGACGTGGTGATCGATGATTTCGGCCGGCAGCGCACCCTCGGCGAGGAGCTGCTCACCCCGACCAAGATCTACGCGCAGGACTGCCTCAAGCTGATCGCCGAGGCCGAGGTGCGGGCGCTGGCCCACGTCACCGGCGGCGGCATCCCGGGCAACCTGGTCCGGATCCTGCCCGAGCACGTCGACGCGGTGGTCAACCGCTCCACCTGGAAGCCGCAGCCCATCTTCGACCTGATCCAGTCCAAGGGCCGGATCGAGGACCCGGAGATGGAGGCCACGTTCAACATGGGCGTCGGCATGTTCGCGATCGTCTCGGCCGAGGACGCCGACCGGGCGCTGGCGACCCTCACCGGCCGCGGCGTGGACGCCTGGCAGGCCGGCGAGATCATCGAGGGCTCCGGCAACGTGCAGATGATCGGCCAGCATACCCGGGGTTGATCACTCTCCGGTGATCAGCCGGGCACCTGATCAGGGGTTCACCCGAGTGGCCATCGCCGCCTAGCCTGAAGGGCACTTCGGGCACGGGGGAGGAGGGCCGATGGCTGCTCGGGCGCACGCCTTCACGGGGATGCGCGGCATCGCCGCCGTCCCCTCGTACGTGGTGATGCAGCCGACGACTCTCTGCAACCTGGACTGCGCCTACTGCTACCTGCCGATGCGCGCGGTCGACCGGCGGATGCCGGTGCCGGTGGCCGAGGCGGTGGCGGCGTCGGTGAACCCGTGGGCGGCGGCCGGCCGCTTCTCGGTGGTCTGGCACGGCGGGGAGCCGCTGGCGGCCGGCCGGGAGCATTTCGCGGCCCTGCTGGCGCCGTTCGGCCCGGAGGTGGAGCACCACGTCCAGACCAATGCCACGCTGATCGACGACGCCTGGTGCGAGTTCTTCGCCGAGCACCGGATCCGGGTGAGCGTCAGCGTGGACGGGCCGCGGGAGCGCAACGGGGAGCGGGTCACCCGGGGCGGCCGGCCGGCGTACGACCGGATCCTGGCCGGGGTGCGGGCGCTGCGTCGGCACGGGCTGCCCTTCTCGGCGCTGGCGGTGGTCTCCCGGCCCGGCCCGGGCCTCGCCACCGAGCTGTACGACTACTTCCTGGACCTCGGCTGCGACGTCCTTGGGATCAACATCGAGGAGACCGAGGGGGTCAACACCCGCGGCAACGCCCACGACGCCCCGGCGGTGCGGGCGTTCTGGGCGGAACTGGTGGCCGCCTGGCGGCGGGAGCCCCGGATCCACCTGCGGGAGGTGGAGTGGTCGCTGCGGTACGCCGCGGCGGTCCTCGACGGCACGGCGGACGAGCTGCTGCCCCGCCGGCTCGACCCGATCCCCACCGTCGGTCACGACGGCTCGGTGATCGTGCTCTCGCCGGAGCTGGCCGGCTTCACCGACCCGCGGTACGGCGACTTCAGCAGCGGCAACGTGCTGGCGACCCCGCTGGACGAGATCCTGGCCGACGCGGCCCGGACGCCCTGGGTCAGCGAGTTCCTCGATGGGGTGGAGGCGTGCCGGTCGTCCTGCCCGTACTTCGGCTTCTGCGGGGGCGGCCACGCCGCCAACCGCTACTTCGAGCAGGGGCGGTTCTCCGGTACGGAGACGGAGCACTGCCGCAACAGCAAGATCCACCTACTGGAGGGAGTGTTGGAGCATGCCCGAGACCACCAGTCACCGGCAGCCTGAGCGCGTCGGGGGAGCCGACCCGGACCGGGTCGCCGACCGGGTGCGGGAAGCCGCCGTGGGGTTGACCGCACTGCTCCACGAGGCCGAGGTGGCGCGCCGGCTGCGGGCGGAGGTGTCGGGCGGCGACGGTGCCAGCGCGGTCTGCGCCTGGAACCACTTCGAGAACATCCCGACGTTCTACAACTGGAACAACCGGCCCCGCTGAGGGTACGCGTCCGCGATCAGGGACCCGCCGATCCAGCCGGAGGGCATCCGGCATGGCGAGGTCCCTGATCGTCGGTTACGCCGCTCAAGGTGGGCACATGCGTGAGCACGCGGGGAGTTACCGCGTGCTCAGCTGCGACCGGAGGTCAGCGGGTCGGACGGGCCCAGGTGTCCGGGTCTTCGTCCGCGTGATCCTCATCATCGTCGTCGACATACTCTTTGTAGTCGTCGTCGAAGTTGTGCTCAGACTTACCAGCACCCGCCAACTCGCGCTGCAAGGCGGTGAGGTCGGTGTTCGGGGAGTGATACTTCAACTCCCGGGCCACCTTAGTCTGCTTGGCCTTAGCACGGCCGCGCCCCATGGCTCGACCCCCTCGCACAGAATGCGGGGCAGCCCGAAGGCGGGCCCCGATGACGTCAGGCATCTCTCGTGGCTCTTACGGTACATGGGGATGCCACCGTTCGGCACCTCGGGTTACCGTCAGCCGGACCTGCGAGTCGCAGTTATCCGACCGTCACCCAGTGTACCCGGTAAGGAGCGGATGCTGGACCGCCCGTGACAGCGGGCAAACCGGCACGAAGCCTCCCAATGTCCAGCTTACCGCCGCCCTCCGCGTCAGGTGCCCGGGGGCGGAGCGGCGCCCCGCCCCCGGGTGACGGTCAGCGCAGGTGGATCATCCGCAGCCGGCCGACCTCGGCCATCCGCCGCTCGGCGAGCCGGTCCGCGGCCACCGCCGGCGGGACGCCCTCGTCGTCGGCGAGCCGGAGGATCTCCCGGGTGGTGTCGTAGATCCGGGTGGCCCGCAGCTTGGCCCGCTCGAAGTTGAAGCCCTCGATCTCGTCGGCGACCTGGATCACGCCACCGGCGTTCACCACGTAGTCGGGGGCGTAGAGGATGCCCCGGTCGGCCAGGACCTTCTCAATGCCCGCGTGGGCGAGCTGGTTGTTCGCCGCACCGGCGACCACCTTGGCGCGCAGCGCCGGCACGGTGTCGTCGTTGAGGGCGCCGCCCAGCGCGCACGGGGCGTACACGTCGATGTCGGCGGCGACCAGCGCGGCGGCGTCGTCGAACAGCTCGACCTGCGGGTGGGTGGTGCGCGCCCACTCCAGGGCCTTCGAGTTGACGTCGGTGGCCACCACCTCGGCACCGTCGTCCAGCAGGTGGCCGGTCAGGTACTTGCCGACCTTGCCCAGGCCGGCCACGCCGACCCGCTTGCCCTTCAGGCTCGGCGTGCCCCAGACCTGCTCCGCGGCGGCCCGCATGCCCTGGAAGACACCCCAGGCGGTGAGGATCGAGGAGTCGCCGGCGCCGCCGTGCTCCACGCTGCGGCCGGTGACGTACTTCGTCTCCCGGGCGATCACGTCCATGTCGGCGACGTAGGTGCCGACGTCGCAGGCGGTGTAGTACCGCCCGGCGAGGGACTCCACGAAGCGGCCGTACGCGCGCAGCAGCGCCTCGCTCTTGATCTGCTCCGGGTCGCCCCAGATGACCGCCTTGCCGCCGCCCAGGTCGAGGCCGGCCAGGGCGTTCTTGTACGCCATCCCGCGGGACAGATCGAGCACGTCGGCGAGGGCGTCCGCCTCACTGGCGTACGGGTAGAACCGGGTGCCGCCGAGCGCGGGGCCCAGCGCGGTGGAGTAGATCCCGATGATCGCCTTGAGGCCGGACTGCTTGTCCTGGCAGAACACGACCTGTTCGTGACCGGTCGATCCCGGGTCTTCGGTGCTGGCGAAAACGCCCATGGCTGAACTCCTGTGTCGGTGTGCGTCCTTGTGGGGCGCGGACCTGCTGGCACGCCGGCGGGATGCTGCCGGTGATGCTGAGCCTAATATCGGCCGGAGCCGTACTGTCGCCCGCGTCACGTGTCCGCGCCGCGCCGGACGACGTGCGGGTGCCGACTCGTGGGAGGATCGCGCCGTGCCGTCGCTCTTCGCTTCTTATCTGCGCGTGTACGAGCCGCTGACCGCCTTCGACCGGGACCGTCAGTCGTACTGGCGCCGGTACGTCAACGAGGGCCGCGCGATCGCCCCGCTGGAGGGGCCGGTCCGGCAGCGGACGGCGGTGATCGAGGCGCTCGGCGCGGGCTGGACCCGGCTGCCCGACCTGCCCGACGAGGCGTACGTGCTGGAGACGGACGACACCCTGCTGGTCTGCCCATGGAACCTGCGGATCCGGGTGGCCGAGGCGGCGCTGAGCGCCCGGGACGGGGTGCCCTCGGTGCTCGCGGACGCCTTCGTGCCGCCGATCCTGGCCGGGCAGGCCAAGGCGGTGGTGGAGGACTGGCGCAGTGGTGCCCGGGTGCTGGAGCACGGCGTACCCCGGGTGCACGAGCAGATCGCGACCTGGGGCGTGCCGCTGCGCTGGTTCGTGCTCTTCGAGTCGGCGGAGCGCCATTTCGTCACCGATCCGGCCCGGCGGGCCCTGCGCTACCGGACGGAGATCTCCAAGGCCCGCCGCCGGTCGTCCCGGGCCCTGTCGGTGCTGCGCAAGTCCGTGGGCGAGGCGCCGATCACCGAGGCGGTCGAGGAGGCCGCCCGGTGGCTGGAGGAGTTCCACCCGCGCTCGGTGGTCGAGCTGGACTACGGCGGCCTGGTGCAGTTGCTGCCGGACGAGACCCTCGCGGCCGACGACTCGACCGACCTGGTGGCGACCGGGCTGGCCGGATTGTCCCGCGGCGAGGCGGAGGAGGCCTCGGCGGCGTACGACAAGCTGGTCGCCCGGTGGCGTGCCGTGCAGCTGCTGGAGCGGTGCAACTAGTCGCAAATGTCCTACCGAGCGCCCTCGATCCGAGAAACGCTCGTAGTTGACGCATCACGAACAGCGATCATGAGTCCAAATAAGGTAGCTTCTGCGGCATAAAAGTCGTAAAAATCGGGCATGGTTCATCCGTCCGTCTAGGGACCTTCAGCCGTTCGGCCCATGTCGGACATCGGGGACTAGCCGGACCATGGGAGACGCGTCGGCCGGCGGGACCCCGGCCGATGTCTATACATGTGGAGGAGTGACCCGATGGCATCGCGAACGCACGAACCAGAGCCGCTACTCACGCCGGCCGAGGTGGCGTCGATGTTCCGTGTCGACCCGAAGACGGTGACCCGGTGGGCCAAGGCTGGCAAGCTCAGCGCCATCCGGACCTTGGGCGGCCACCGCCGTTACCGCGAGTCGGAGGTCCGGGCCCTGCTGCAGGGGCAGATCCCGCAGCAGCGTCAGGGAGACTGAAGACCCGGACGATTTCACCAGACGTTCCGATCAGGGGCGGCCGGACGTACGCGACAGCGTCGATCCGCCGCCCCTGACTCGTGTCGGGGGTCATTCCTCCAGGACGATCCGGAGCCCGACCGTGCCGCGCTCGCCCCGGCGCAGCCGGCTGCCGAGCAGGCTCAACCGGCCGATCAGCCGGTACTTCTGCTTCAACAGATCACGTATCCGACGGGTGCCGGCCGGGTCGGAAATCGTCGCGTGCCCCGGCACCGCCCCGCCGCGCGGCCGACCTCGCACGTCGCACGGGGCCACCGTGACCCGGCCGTCCCGCCGGATCCGCTTCACCTTGCCGGAATCCGACACCGTCCATACCGCCAGCGCGTCACCCTCCCGGACCGCCCAGACCGGGGTCGGCACCGCCCGGCCGTCCTTGCGGAAGGTGGTGAGCAGGACGTACTTCTCGGCCGCCAAGCGGTCCAGTTCGGTCACGCCGCTCAGGATACGGCCGCGACAGCCGCGCGCAGCCCGGATAGCGTGATCGCCGTGACCGGGGAACCCAGGATCGGCGACGTGTTTGGCGAGATGATCCGCGACGCGTACGCCGTGGCCACCGGGATCGGGCCCCGCCCGCTGGTCGGTGGGCGGTACCCCCGCCCGGTCATCGAGATCATCGAGCGGGACGACGGACTGATCAACGGGGCGCCCTCCGCCCACTACCTCGACCCGCCGTCCGAGTGGCTGCCGTACGACCACCGGGCGGTGGACCGGGTGCGCGGCCGAACGCTGGACATCGGGGTCGGCGGCGGCCGGATCGCGCTGCACCTGCAGGACCGGGGTGTGGACGTGACCGGGCTGGACACCTCGGCGGGGGCGCTGCGGGTCTGCCGGCACCGGGGCGTACGCGACCTGGTGCACGGCACGGTCGACGAGCACGTCGCCGACGGCCGGCGGTACGACACCTTCCTGCTGCTCGGCAACAACCTCGGACTGATCGAGGGACGGGACCGGGCACCCGGGTTCCTGGCCGCGCTCGCCGCGCTCGCCCGACCGGGAGCGCAGGTCATCGCGCACGGCACCGACCCGTACGGCACCCGGGACCCGTTGCACACCGGCTACCACGAGCTCAACCGGCAGCGTGGGCGGCTGGGCGGGCAGTTGCGGCTGCGGCTGCGCTACCGGGAACTCGGCACCGAGTGGTTCGACTATCTGGTGTGCTCGGTCGACGAGCTGGCCGAGCTGGTGCAGGGCTCGCCGTGGCGGCTGGTCGACGTGGACGACCGCGACGCCCCGTACTATCTGGCGACCCTCAAGCTGGCCGGGGCGTGACGACGGCCCCCGGGGCGAGCCCCGGGGGCCGTCGTCGCCGCTCAGACCTGGACGGTCGGGGTGTGCTGCTCCGGCGGGAGACCGCCGTCGCCGTCGACCACCTCGTCCGGGGTGCCGTCCTCGTCGATGTCCACCATGGTGATGTCCACCTTGCCGTCACCGTCGGTGTCGAACTGGAACAGGTCGGCCTTGCCGTCGCCGTCGGTGTCGACCACCCACACGTCGGTTTTGCCGTCGTTGTTGGTGTCCGCGCGCAGCAGGTCGACGCGGTCGTCGCCGCGGGTCTCCACCGTCTCCATGCTCTCCGCGCTCTCCGGTGCCTGGCTCATGTCAGTCCTTCCCTTGGCGTTGACGGCCGTCTGTACCCGATCCGGTCGGCCCCCACGCATACCGCCCGGGCCGGCCCCGCCTAGGGTCGCACCCATGAACGAGCGGAGCGGGCGGCCGGGCGCGGCGGAGACCCCGCGCGCCACCGCGCGCGGCGAGGGGACGTCATGAGTGGTCGTTTTGTGGTCGTCGGAGCCGGCACGATGGGGCTCGGCATCGCCTACGTGGCGGCCGGCGCCGGTTACGCCGTCGAACTCGTCGAGGTGGACCCGGCGCGCGGCGCCGCCGCTGTCGAGCGCCTCGGCGAGCTGTGGGAACGCGGGGTGCAGCGCGGCAAGCTGACCGCCGACGAAGCGGCGGCGAACCGGAAGCGGCTGACCCTGCGGGCCGGGCTCGCCGAGGTCGCCGAGGGGCCGGACGTGATCGTGGAGGCGGTCCCCGAGCGGCTCGACCTCAAGCGGGCGGTGCTCCGCGAGGCCGCCGCCCTGCGCCCCGCCCTGCTCGGCAGCAACACCTCCAGCATCTCGATCGGCGAGCTCGCCGCCGGACTGGACCGGCCGGAGGACTTCCTCGGGCTGCACTTCTTCAACCCGGTGTGGGCGATGGCACTGCTGGAGATCGTGGTCGGCCCGGCCACCGCCGAGGAGACCACCGCCGCGGCCGTCGCGCTCGCCACGCGGCTGGGCAAGGACCCCGTCGTCGTACGGGACATGCCGGGCTTCGCCACCTCGCGACTCGGGGTCACCCTCGGACTGGAGGCGATCCGGATGGTCGCCGACGGGGTGGCCAGCCCCGCCGACATCGACAAGGCGATGGTGCTCGGCTACCGCCACCCGGTGGGCCCGCTGGAGCTGACCGACCTGGTCGGGCTGGACGTACGGCTCGACATCGCCCGCACCCTCCAGGCGGCGTACGGGGACCGGTTCGCGCCGCCGCCGCTGCTCGAGCAGATGGTGGCCGACGGCAGGCTGGGCAAGAAGTCCGGCCAGGGCTTCTACCGCTGGGAAGGGGGCGTCAAGCAGTGAGCGGGCTGAGGATCAAGGAGCTGCCGGACCGGCTGGTGGTGACGCTGGACCGGCCGGAGAAGCGCAACGCCATCGACGCCGACCTGATCGCCGAACTGCACAAGGTCTGCGCCGAGCTGGAGGCGCGGCCGCGGCTGCTGCTGCTCACCGGCGGGACCGAGGGCATCTTCGCCGGCGGCGCGGACATCGGCCAGCTCCGTGAGCGCGGCCGGCTCGACGCCCTCGCCGCGATCAACTCCGCGGCGTTCGCCCGGATCCGGGCGCTGCCGATGCCGACCGTGGCGGCCGTGGACGGGCCGGCGCTGGGCGGCGGCGCCGAGCTGGCGTACGCGTGCGACCTGCGGGTGTGCACGGCGCGTGCGGTCTTCGGCCAGCCGGAGGTGCGGTTGGGCATCCTGGCCGGTGCCGGCGCCACCCACCGCCTGCCGGCGCTGATCGGCGAGGCCCGGGCCAAGGAACTGCTCTTCACCGGCCGGCGGGTGGACGCCGACGAGGCGCTGCGGATCGGCCTGGTCAACCGCGTGGTGGCCGAGCCGGCGGAGCTCCTGCCCGCCGCCCACCAGCTCCTCGACGAGATGGCGAAGGGCTCGGCGCTGGCGCTGCGGCTGACCAAGCTGGCCGTGGACGCCCCGCCCGCCGCGCACCCGCAGCTCGACCTGCTCAGCCAGGCGGTGCTCTTCGAGGACGAGGAGAAGCACCGGCGGATGACCGAGTTCCTGGAGCGGCGTCGCTCCCGCTGAACAGAGCTCGACACGACGAAGGCCGCACCGGTTCGCCCGGTGCGGCCTTCGTCGTCGCTCAGTGCTGGATCTGCACCCCGGCGTCGGCCAGCGCGGTGATCACGTGGGCCGACTCGCCGAAGCCGATGATCAGTACGGCGTCCGGGCCGAAGTCCTTGATCTCCTTGGCGCCGGCGGTGAAGTCCACCGGCGCTGCGTCCGCGTCGGCCGGCGGCTCGTAGGTCAGCAGCTTGACCTTGTCGGCGCCGATGCCCGCGCGCTCCAGGTCGGCGCGCACATTCTCCTGGAGGCCCTCACCGTAGGAGTCCTTGCGGGCCACGATGGCGATCTTGTGCGGTCCGTCGCGCAGGATCACGTCGGCCAGGGCCCGGCCCTGGAGGATGTCGGACGGGGCGGTACGGAAGTAGAGACCCTTGTCGTCCACCGTGGTCAGCCCGGCGTCGGTGTTCGACGGGGAGAAGAGCACCCGCCCGGCGGCCACCACGTCCGGCAGGACCGCGCGGGAGATTCCGGAGGCGCCGGCGCCGATGAAGACCTGCACGCCCTTGGCGATGTGCGAGGCCACGGTGGCCTTCGCGACGTCGGGGTTCGTGCCGTCGTCACCGTCGATCCAGACCACCGGCTTGCCGAGCACCCCGCCGGCCGCGTTGACCTCCTTGACGGCGAGTGCGGCACCGGCCGCCATCGGCGGGTTCGCGATCGCCAGGTCACCGGTCTGCGGCAGCAGCCCGCCGAGGATCAGCGGCGTGGCGGACTTGCGCTGCTTCTTCCCCCGCGGCGGGGTCTTGCTGCTCGCCGCCGACTCGTCGCCGGCGCCGACGAACTCGGTCTTGCCGTCGTCGACCTTCTGGTCGTCGAAGTGCAGCGTGGCGTAGCTGGCGGTGGCCGGCTCACCGGCGTCGGTGAACCCCGCCCGGGTCAGCGACACGCCCCGGTACTCGATGTCCCGCCCCTGCGCGGCGAGTTGCAGGCAGGCGGCCGGGTCGTCGCAGCGCTCGCCGCCGGTGGTCACCCCGACGATCTGCTTGGCGATCGCGGCGGCGTCGGTGCTGCCGGCGAGCTGGGCGGCCAGCGCGCTGACCACCACCGCGTCGTACGTCTCCGCGGCGTAGAGGTAGTCCGTCAGCTTCGGGTCTACGGTGCGTAGCCGTTCTTTGAAGCTTTCCGGCAGCGGGGTCAGCGGCGTCGTGCCCTTCATGCCGTTCACGAGGTCGGCGCGGTCCTTCAACTCTGTGGCGAAGGAATTGAGCATGTTGCCGTCGGAGCCGTAGAGGCGCACCTGGGTGGTGGTGGCCGCCCCCTCGGGCTTGTCACTCCCACATGCGCTGGTGGCGAGCAGGAGTGCCGCAGCGGCCAGTGCTGTGGCCGTGCGGGAACCGCGTGATACGAGCATCGTCGTCCTTCCTCGGGCGAAGGTCCGCTGCGCACATTAGCGTGCCGTGGCGGCCGGCGGGACCGTGGAGGTCGCTCCGTCGGCAGCCCGACTCCGAGTGTCACGCAGCGTGACGACCGGGCCGTACGCTGGTCACCACTTGACCGGTCGTCCTACTGTTCCGCGGGTGACCGACCACGCACAGCAGACGCTGGATGACGCGACCGCCGTGCTCCGCTCGGCACTGGCCGGGGACGGCGACGCGGTGGTCGGCACCTTCGACGCGGTGGTCGACCGCGCCGGGCTGGCCGGGGCGTACGGGGTGGCCTGGTGCCTGGCCGCCACCATGGTCGGGGACGCCACGCCGGCCGGCGGTTGTGCCCTGGACTTTCCCGGCATCGACCAGGCCGCCTACGACACCCGCTGGGTGGCCCGGTTCGTCAGCGCGTACGCCAACGACGACGCGGACACCGGTGAGGCGCTCTTCGGCGCGGCGGCGGCCGACGGGCTGCTGCCGGACTGCCTGCTGACCCTGGCCGGCTCGACGGTGGCCACCCTGCGCAGCCGGGGCGACTGACCGCGCGACGCCCGCCGGGGGACGGGCGCCGCGCGACCGGCGGCGTCAGAAGGCGTGGTACGCGACCAGCGGCTCGTGCTCGTAGCGCGGGTTGGCGAAGCGGACCCGGAAGTCGACCCCGTCGCGGACGTTGGTCGCCACGGTGCGGAAGCCGGACCTCGCCGGCAGGTAGGTCCAGTAGTTGCAGCTGTTGGTCCGGTCGACGAAGACCACGCACGCCTTGGTGTCGAAGTCGCTGGCGTTGCGGACGTTGATGTCCCGGCAGCGGGTGGTGGTGCGGTAGGAGCCGGCCTCCCCGCCCCAGCTGCCGGTCTCGAAGTACGAGCGCACCGCGCCGCCGTAGCAGGTGGCGGCGGAGCCGGCCAGGCTGGTCTCGGGGTCGTCGGGGGCGGCCTGGGCGGGGGAACCGAACGGGAGCAGCGACAGCGCCGCCGTCGTGGCGAGCAGACGGGCGACCGGGGATGCCATACGTGCCTCCAGAGGGGATTGATGAACCCTGAGTTGCGGTCAGGGAGCTGAGCGTGAAGATGGTAGCGGTCGATGTCCGCCGCGTCTGCCCCGGAACCGTCCCAGCGATGTGGTAGCTGTGGTGGCATGTCCGAGGCGATGCTCAGCAAGGTGCGCAAGCTGCTGGCCCAGGCCGAGGACCCGGCCTGCACGCCGGCCGAGTCGGCGGCCTTCACCGCCAAGGCGACCGAGCTGGTCGCCCGCTACGGCGTGGACCGGGCGCTGCTCGCCGCCCGCGATCCGGCCACCGACCCGGTCGGCGACCGGGTGGTCGACGTCGTCGCCCCGTACGCCCGGGACAAGGTCGGCCTGCTGGCCGCGGTGGCCGACCCGATGCGCTGCCGCTGCGTACGCCGCCGGCAGGGCGCCGGCTTCGCCATGCACCTGTTCGGCTTCGCCAGCGACCTGGAACGGGTCGAGCTGCTCTTCACCTCGCTGCTGGTGCAGGCGGCGCACGGGCTGGCCGGCAAGCCGGTACCGCCGGGTGAGCATCCGGCCGCCTTCCGCCGTACCTGGCTGGCCGGCTTCGCCCACGCGGTGGCGGACCGGTTGCGGGCAGCCGAGGCCGATGCGGTGGTCGAGTCGGGCGCACCCTCGGTGGCGCTGGTGCTGGCCGACCGCTCCGACCGGGTGCAGCGCCGGCTCGCCGAGGTCTACCCGCGGCTGCGGACGGCGGCACCGCGCCGGCTGGCCGGCAGCGGCTTCGGCTCCGGCGCCGAGGCGGGCCGCCGCGCCGACCTCGGTGGCACCGGGGTCACCACCGGCCCGACGAGGGGGATCGCATGGTGACCGTCGACGACGTACGCCGGATCGCCCGGCCCCTTCCGCGTACCGAGGAGGCCCTGGTCCGGGACCGGGTCAAGTTCCGGGTCGGCCGGATCGTCTACCTGGCGCTGTCCCGGGACGAGACGCTGCTCGGCTTCGCCTTCCCGCGGGCCGAGCGGGCCGGGCTGGTGGCCGCCGAGCCGGAGAAGTTCCTGATGCCCGAGCCAGCCGACGAACGCTACAACTGGGTGCGGGTCCGGCTGGCCGCGATCGACGAATCCGAGCTGCGGGAGATCGTCGTGGAGGCGTGGCGGATGGTGGTGCCGAAGCGGGTGGCCGCCGCCCATCTCGGATGACGGCCGCGCGATCCGGCACCCGGGCTCAGGTGGTGCGCCGGGCCACCGTGGCGAGGTAGCGGCACAGCAGGTCGTGCCAGCCGGCCGTCAACGCCTTCCGGTAACCCTCGGCGGCCTCCCCGTGCCGGTCGAAGTCGCGGTGCTCGACCTCCACCCGGGTGCGGTCGGGCCCCTCGGGCACGAAGAGCACCTCCACCTCGCTGGCCCGTGCCGGGTCCGGCACCGGCACCCGGTCCGGGCCGATCTGCCAGGTGAAGACCAGGCGTCGGGGCGGATCCCAGGTGAGGACCCGACCCCAGTCGCTCCGGAAGCCGTACGGGCCGATCTCGTAGAGCATGCCGCCGGCCCGCGGCTCGATCCCCAGCTCGGCCAGCGCCTCCGGCCCGGACCAGGTGTATTCGCGTACCCACCAGTCGGTCAGTGACTCGGTGAAGACCGCGAACGCCTGCTCGGCGGAGGCTGGGGCGAAGAGGCTGCTGCGGAGGGAGAACCGGTCGAACTCCTGACGGACCTCATCCGGATCGGCCATCTCCTGTCCCATAGGCCCGGACCATACCGGCTGATGCCTCGGTGCGCAGCTTCGTGTGTGCCCCCTCTCGGGGCTCGGGAGAACGTTCTCTGAGCGCGGCCGCCGGGCGTACGACGTGCCGGGGTGGGCACTCGGACGGGCGGCGGGCACCCGGACCCGGCACGGATGCCGTACCCGAAACCGGGTAACCGCGGCTGATCCGGCCCGGCGAGACGGGCCAGCGGGGAGCGGGGAGCATGAGCGAGAGCGGAGCGACGGAACAGGAACCGGACCCGACCAGGGAGCGGCTCACCCAACGGGGTGGGGCGGGCGAGCCGGACGTCCTGCTCGACATCCCGGAGGTGACGGTCGACCAGATCCGGCTGGCGGTCGACGGGCTCGACGCGGACCTGTCACTGCGCGCCCGGCTGGCCAACCTGCTCCAGATCGACGCGGGGGTCCGGGTGCACCTGCAGGGTGCGGAGCTGGACGTCGCCGGGGTGAGCGCCGAGGCGCTGCTCAAGGTGCGGCTGGAGAAGCTGGTGGCGATCCTGGACCGGGCGTTGAGCACCATCGACCGGAACCCGCAGGTGATCGACGCGTTGGCCCGGACGGCCGCGCTCAGCATCGACGACGTCAACCGGGCGGCGCAGCAGCTCGCCGGCGGCGCGGCGGCACCCATGGTGAATCAGACGGGCCAGCAGCTCGGGACGGTGGGCGCGGTCGCCGACCGGACGCTGCGGGAGCAGGTCGCCGAACCCGGCCCGACGCCCCCGGCGCCGTCCGCCGGACCCCAGCCGCCCGAACCACCGACCGGCCCGGGTGCGCAGGCGCAGCAGC
>NZ_QGGF01000507.1 GCF_003857015.1 Micromonospora globispora
ACCGTCACCGCCGCATTCGCCGTCGGCCGCTTCTGCGCCAACAACATCGCCAACGGCCGACCCAACGTGGCACCCCGACCCAGGATCACCACCTCACGCCCCGACACCGGCACCCCGTGAAACGCCAGCAGCGCCTCGATCCCCGCCGGCGTACACGGCAACGGGCCCGGCACGCCCAACGCCAACCGGCCCATGTTCATCGGATGCAGCCCGTCCACGTCCTTGTCCGGATCGAGAACCTGCAACGCCCGGTCGTAGTCCAGATGCCCCGGAATCGGATACTGCACCAGCACGCCATGCACACCGGCGTCCGCGTTGAAGTCCTCCAACACAGCGTGCACGTCCGCCTGCGACGCCGACGCCGGCAGATGCACATGCGGGGACGCGAACCCCAACTCCGCCGCCTGCCGCTGCTTGATCCGGATGTAGCCGGCGCTGGCATCGTCGTCGCCCACCAGCACCGTCGCCAACGCCGGCGTCACCCCCGCCGCGCGCAGCCCCGCCACACCCTCGGCGACCTCCGCCAACACCTGCTCCGCCACCGGCTTACCGGACAGGATCCGCGCCGTCGTACCCGTAGAAGACATGGCTCACCCCGCCCGCGGAGGCCCAGGCGGTCGACCCCCGCGACGAGCTCCCCGATGGTTGATGCCATCCCCTGGCCGCCAGTCGCGTACCCCGTCAGCCTGCCACACCCACCGGCCCGCC
>NZ_QGGF01000215.1 GCF_003857015.1 Micromonospora globispora
GCCGGGATGAGCGGCCAGGCCGTGGCGGCGGGCACCGCTCGCCGGGCGGCGCCGGGTCGGGTGGACGCCGCCGGTGACAGCCCCTCCCGCAACGCGCCCTGCCCGTGCGGCTCCGGGCGCAAGTACAAGCGCTGCCACGGCGCCCCGAACAACGCCTGACCAGCCCCTTCCGTCAGGTCCACGGGCCCCGGCCGTTCTCGGCCGGGGCCCGTCCACGTCCGCGGCCTCTGCCGCCCGGCGGCGGGTGATCAACTTCGTGCCGGCGATATGGCGGGCTATCGGCCACCGGGATACCGCCACATCGCCGACCCGGATTGCCGACCGGGCGGGCCGGGTCAGAGGACCTGCAGGGTGGTGCAGAACCAGCTGCCCCGGCGGTGTTCCAGCCGCAGCGCCATCGCCCAACTGCTGCCGGCCGGCCCGGCGACCACGACGGCCGCCTCCACCGCCCCGGTACGCGGCTCACAGACGCGCAGCCGGCGTAGCTGAACGCTCGGCCGGGTGGACCGGCGGCGTACCGGGCCGACGCGCTGGGCGGCACGGGTCAGCTCCGCTGCCACCCCGCTGGCGGCGGCCGGGTCACTCAGCGGTCGGAGCTGCCCCGGCGGCCGGTAGCCGTTGAGGATCTCCAGGAACGTGCGGACGAACCGGTGCGCCGCCCGGGTCGCCTCGGGGGTGGCGGTGGCCAGGGCGGCAGGCGGCGGGCAG
>NZ_QGGF01000764.1 GCF_003857015.1 Micromonospora globispora
TAGGCTCCGGTCTCGTGGGCTCGGAGCTGTGTATAAGAGACAGGACCAGCGGAGCCGGTAGCCAGCGGGCGCGGGCGGCGGCCGGGTCGGCGGCGAGCTCGACCTCGGTGCCGCCCGCCGCGGCCAGCCGGAGCAGCTCGTCGAGCAGGTCGCCGTCGGAGGTGACGAGCAGGGGCAGGCGGCGGTGCGGGGGAAGCGGGGTACGGGACGGCATGGCGGTCTCCAGCGGTCGGCTCCGGGGTGCTGCGGCAGAGCCTGCTGCCGGCACCGCTCGCCGTACCGCCCCTCAGCCGTCGGCTGTGGACAACGGCGCCGCCTGTGGAAAACGCCCGCCGGCCGAATCGATCTGTTATGGAGCAACTCGTCCCGACCGCAGATATCAATAAGGTTGGCAATTGCAAGGGCCCGATAGCGCCCGCCTGAATTCGCCGCGTCACCTCGTTGGCCGGCACCGGCCGGCGGCTGGCTGGACGGTCCTCACCAGCCCGACGTTCGGCGGCCCAGGAAGATCCGTTGGTCTACACCGGCGACAATTTGGCGACTCGCAACCATTGACGACAGGGATTGTCTGCCGCGCATAATCGAGCCCGTGCCGTCGAACGGACGGCACCGTGCACTCGAAATTGGGGCCATGACGGATTCACCCGACGACTCCCACGGACCCGGCCCACGCCGACGCGCGTACGGCGAGCCGGCCCGTCG
>NZ_QGGF01000767.1 GCF_003857015.1 Micromonospora globispora
GCAGGTCCCGCGCCAGCGCGGCCGGTCGGCCGACCCGGCTCAGCAGGTGGCGCAGCAACCGTCCGGACTCGACGGTCCCGAGCGGCGCCAGGGGCACCACGCGCCGTCGGTCGGCGCCGCCCGGCAGCAGATTCGCCCAGCCCGGACCGTGGGTGGCCACCACCGCGAGCGGCAGCCCCCGCTCCGTCGCCGCGGTGAAGAGCCGGTGCAGGAAGCGGTTCAACGGGGGAGCGGCCCGGTCCAGGTCGTCGACGGCGACCACCAGCGGCTGCTCCGCGGCCAGCGCGAGCAGCGCCTCCCGCCACACCTCCGCCCCGTGAGCCGCGACCGCGGCGTCCTCGGGTGTGGTGAGCAACTCCGCCAGGGCGGGCAGCCGGGTCGACGGCAGGTGTCCGTCGAACGCCGCCGCGAGCCGCCGGCGTACGGTTGTCGGGCAGTCGCTGTCGCGGACCCCGGCGAACGCGCGGACCATGTCGGCCAGCGGCGCCAGGTCCCCCTTCGGGTACGGCGGGCAGTGCGCGAAGCACCAGCGGACCGGCGTCCCGTCCACGGTCGGCACCGCCCGGGCCAGCTCGTGCAGCAGCCGGCCCCGGTGATGTCGTCGACGGCCGTGGCCAGCTCCCGCCGCCGGCCGATCAGCGGACCGTGGTGCCGGCCGGGCCGCGGCCGGGCCACCCCGGTCACCCGCCACACGT
>NZ_QGGF01000749.1 GCF_003857015.1 Micromonospora globispora
CAGCGGCAGGTGCTCGCGTCCGCGTTCGGGCTCGGCTGCGGCGACCCGGCCGACCGCCTGCTGGTGGGGCTCGCGGTGCTGTCGCTCCTGGCCGACCTGGCCGAGGACGGCCCGCTGCTCTGCCTCGTCGACGACGCGCACTGGCTGGACACCGTCTCCGCCGAGGCGCTGCTCCTCGCCGCCCGCCGGCTGCACGCCGAGGGCGTCGTGCTGATCTTCGCCGCCCGGGAGGGCGTCTTTCCCGCCCCCGGCCTGCCCGAGCTGGCCGTGGGGGCGCTCGCCCCGGCGGACGCCGTCCGGCTGCTCGACCCGGCGCTCGCTCCCGAGGTGCGGATGCGGGTGCTGGGCGAGGCGCAGGGCAACCCGCTCGCATTGATCGAGCTGCCGGGGGTCGTCCAGACCGGCGACCCTGGCGGGCCGGTGCCGCTGACCGACCGGCTGCAGGCCACCTTCCACGGCCAGGTCGACCGGTTGCCCGCCGGCGCCCGGACGCTGCTGCTGGTCGCGGCCGTCGAGGACACCGGTGACCTGGACGTGCTGCTGCGCGCCGCCGCCACCCTCGGTGCCGCCGCGGCGGACCTGCGCCCGGCGCAGGAGGCCCGGCTCGTCGAGGTCACCGGCCGGGCACTGCGGTTCCGCCACCCCCTGGTCCGCGCCGCCGTGCACGCCGCCGCGGCGTACCCGCAGCGG
>NZ_QGGF01000355.1 GCF_003857015.1 Micromonospora globispora
GCCGGGCTCCTCCCGGGGCGCGGCCCAGGCTCGTTCGTCGTGCTCGCCGGCCCACCGGTCGGCCGGCCCGGCCGCGGCCTGATCGTCGTCGGGGGCCCACGAATGGTCGTCGCGGGCGGCAGCCGGTCCGGCCCACGGCCGGTCGTCCCGGCCCCCGGCCTGGCCGGTCCAGGGCCGGTCCTCGCTCGACCAGTTGCGCTGGTCCGGCTCGGCGTACCCCGAGCGGGAACGGTCCTCTGGCTCGCCGGACCAGGGTCGCTCCTCCGGCGCCGGGGACCAGCGCCCGGCGTACCCGCCGCCGTAGAGGTTGCCGGCCACCGGATCGGCGCCAGCACCGTCCACGATGGTGTGCCGGGTGGTGACGTGCACGGTCTCGGTGTGGTGGACGACCCCGACCTGGCGGGGACCCGGCTCCGGTCGGACGTCGTGCTCGGCGCCGCGCGCCGCGCCGTACACGCCGGGCTGGGCGGTGCCGTAGACGCCGGCGCCGTACCGGCCGGCAGACTGCGCCCGGCGGGCCGCGTCGTCCTCGTCTCGCCGGTCGGCGGCGGGCTGTGCCCAGGCCGCCTCGTCCTGGGCGGCGTAGCGGCCCCTGACGGACGGGTCGTCGTACGTGTCGGCGCCCGGCACGCGGACCCGGCCGGCGGCGGGCGCCTCGGAGGCGGTGATGC
>NZ_QGGF01000029.1 GCF_003857015.1 Micromonospora globispora
CGCCACCCCGGCTCGGCTCGCCGCGCGACGGGCCGGGCAGCGCGTGGCCGCCCCGCTCCGGCGCCGGCTCCTGGCCCAGGATCGGGGTGGGACGCTCGGCGCAGAGGTACTGCGCCATGTCGTCGTGCGGGGTGACGTTCTGCCGAAGCTTGTCGAGATCCCACACGGCCTGCGCGGTGGCCTTGCCCGACGGCCAGGTGGCGATGATCCGCCAGGTGCCGTCGTCGCGCCGGTACGCGTCCCAGGAAATCTTCTCCGTGTCGATCCCGTGCTGGGCCAGCCGGCCCTGGACCACCTCGGCCAGCGGGGTCGGCTTCTCGGCCCCCTTGAGCCGGGTGCGCCGGGCGTGCTGGGCGAGCATGGCCCGCTCCTGCAGCACCGGCCCGGCGTAGCGCAGCACCCGGTCGACGGGAACGCCGGCGATCCGGGCGACGTCCTCCGCGGACTCGCCGGAACGGATCCGGGCCTGAATGTCCCGCGGGGAGAGGGAGGGTGCGGGGTCGGCGGGGCTGGGCACGACCGCGAGTGGCGTGGCGCCAGGCTCGGCATGCAGCACCGAGGCGACGCGCTCGTCGATGGGGAGGGCGAGCAGGCGCCCGACCTCGTCGGCGAGCACCAGAGCCTGGCCGTCCTCGGAGAGGGCGACGAAGCGTACTGGGCGCATGGCGTTGCCTCCGTCCCGCTTCGCTGGCCGTCACGCCACGAGCCGGCCACCCGGGCGTCTCGGACCACCGTACGCGCATCTACCCGAAGGTGGGGGATGCGACACTCCGCATGTCGGGATTGAGCTGCGGTGATGATCACGGTGGGTGGCCGCCGGAGCTCCGACGACCACCCACCGTGACAACTGCTAGAGCCGCTCCACCACGTAGTCGATGCAGGCGGTCAGCGCCTCCACGTCGGCCGGCTCCACGGCCGGGAAGAGCGCGACCCGGAGCTGGTTGCGGCCCAGCTTCCGGTACGGCTCGGTGTCCACGATGCCGTTGGCGCGCAGCGCCTTGGCGATCGCCGAGGCGTCCACCCCCTCGGCGAAGTCGATTGTGGCGACCACGTTGGAACGCAGCGCCGGGTCGGTGACGAACGGGGTCGCCACCGGCGACCGCTCGGCCCAGCCGTACACGATGCCGGCGCTCTCGGCGGTGCGCTTGGCCGCCCAGGTCAGGCCGCCCTGCGCGTTCATCCAGTCGGTCTGCTCGGCGGCCAGGAAGATGGTCGCCAGCGCCGGCGTGTTGTACGTCTGCTCCAGCCGCGAGTTGTCGATCGCGGTGACCAGGTCGAGGAAGGCCGGGATGTAGCGGCCGGACTCCTTGATCTCGGTCGCCCGGGCCAGCGCGGCCGGCGACATCAGGGCCAGCCAGAGACCGCCGTCGGAGCCGAAGCACTTCTGCGGGGCGAAGTAGTAGACGTCGGTCTCGCCGACGTTGACCTCGAGGCCGCCGGCCCCGGAGGTGGCGTCGACCAGCAGCAGCGAGCCCTCGTCGGCGCCCGGCACCCGGCTGATCGGCACGGCCACGCCGGTGGAGGTCTCGTTGTGCGGGGTGGCGTAGACGTCCACCCCGGCCTCGGCGACCAGCGTCGGCGCGCTGCCCGGCTCCGACTTGCGGACGGTCGGCTCGCCGAGGAACGGCGCGTCCTTGACCGACTTGGCGAACTTGGCGCCGAACTCGCCGAAGCTGGCGAACTGGGCGCGGTCGCGGATCAGGCCGAAGGTGGCGACCTCCCAGAAGGCGGTGGTGCCGCCGTTGCCGATCACCACCTCGTAGCCCTCGGGCAGGGAGAAGAACTCGGCGATGCCCCGGCGGAGTCGGGCCACCTGGTCGCGGACCGTCTTCTGCCGGTGCGAGGTGCCCAGGTAGCTGGTCGCCACGTCGGCAAGTGCGGAGACCGCCGTTGGACGGACCTTGGACGGCCCGCAGCCGAACCGCCCGTCGGCGGGCTTGATGTCGTCGGGAATCCGGATGGTCGGTGCGTCAGCCACGGTTGTCGAGATCCTTCCGCATGGGCGAGAGCGGGCCCTTCAGCGGGCGCGGATCGACGGCGGACCCGTGCGCTCAGGCGCACGGCGCGGCCGGGATCCGAGCCCGGTCCGGCGACACTGCCGGCCTTCATCCTCGCACCCTGACCGGCGGGTCCGACGGCTGGTCCCACGCACCGGGGTGAGGGATGCGCCACAGGACGCGCGAAGGGCCCCGTCCGCGCGGACGGGGCCCTTCGACGGGTACGCGGATCAGACGCCGTGCGGGATGGCGTCCCAGCCCTCGACCTCCTGCGGCTTCCGGCTGCCCGGGCCGACGTAGCGGGCCGACGGGCGGACCAGCCGCTGGAGCTTCTTCTGCTCCAGGATGTGCGCGGACCAACCGCCCATCCGGGCACAGGTGAACATCGAGGTGAACATGTGCGCCGGCACCTCGGCGAAGTCCAGCACCACGGCCGACCAGAACTCGACGTTGGTGGCGAGCACCCGGTCCGGGCGGCGGGCCTGGAGCTCGGCCAGCGCGGCCTTCTCCAGCGCCTCGGCGATCTCGAAGCGGGGCGCGCCCAGCTCCTTGGCGGTGCGGCGGAGCACCCGGGCGCGCGGGTCCTCGGCCCGGTAGACCCGGTGGCCGAAGCCCATCAGCCGCTCGCCGCGGTCGAGGACGCCCTTGACGTACCCCTCGGCGTCGCCGCTGCGCTCGACGGCCTCCAGCATGCTGAGCACCCGGGACGGCGCGCCGCCGTGCAGCGGGCCGGATAGCGCCCCTATGCCGGAGGAGATGCAGGCCGCGGCGTCGGCGCCCGTGGAGGCGACGATCCGGGTGGTGAAGGTGGAGGCGTTCAGGCCGTGCTCGGCGGCCGAGATGAAGTACGCGTCGACGGCCTTGACGTGCCGCGGGTCCGGCTCACCCCGCCAGCGCTTCATGAAGCGCTCGACGATCGTCTCCGCCTTGTCGATCTCCTTCTGCGGGACGGCCGGCAGGCCCAGGCCGCGCGCCGACTGGGCGACGAAGGAGAGCGCGGTGACCGACACCCGGGCCAGGTCCTCGCGGGCCTGCGGGTCGGAGATGTCCAGCAGCTGGCTAAGCCCCCAGTACGGGGCGAGCATCGCGACGGCGGACTGCACGTCGACCCGGATGTCGCCGGAGTGCACCGGCACCGGGAACGGCTCGGCCGGCGGCAGGCCCGGGCCGAACCGCCCGTCGACCAGCAGCGCCCAGACGTTGCCGAAGGAGACCTGGCCGATCAGATCCTCGATGTCGACGCCGCGATAGCGCAGGGCGCCACCCTCGCGGTCGGGCTCGGCGATCTCGGTCTCGAAGGCGACGACGCCCTCCAGCCCGGGTTTGAAATCGGCCATCTCGTTCTCCTGGATCTGCTCGGCGCGCCCGGGCGGTCAGGCCCAGTCGGCCGAGCGCCTCAGGCGACCCTCAGGGATGTGTTCGTGACATCTTGCCTGCTGGGTAACCAAGTGCGCGACCCGCAGCCACTGTGCCGCACGCGACATCCCCCGGGGTGGACAAGCTCACCCCCTCGGCCAGACTGGGCGGTGGGGTCTGGCCAGCGTCGGGGGACGCGCACCGCCCCACGAGGGAGAGAAGGAACGTGACGGGCGACACAGTTGCCCCGGCGGCCATGCGTAACGAGTACGCGGCCGACCAGGGCCTTTCCGAGGATGACCTGGCCGCCGACTGGCACACCCAGTTCGGCCGCTGGTTCGCCGAAGCGGTGGCCCACCCGCTCCCCGAGCCGAACGCGATGATCGTCGCCACCGCCGACGCCGCCGGCCACTCCAGCGGGCGTACCGTCCTGCTCAAGGGGTACGACCCGGACGGGTTCGTCTTCTACACCAACTACGACTCGCGCAAGGGCGGCGAGCTGGCCGTCAACCCGTGGGCCAGCCTGGTCTTCCCCTGGTTCCCGATGCAGCGGCAGGTGGTGGTGGCCGGTCCGGTGGAGCGGGTCGACCGGGCCGAGACCGAGGAGTACTTCGCCAGCCGGCCGCGCGGCTCGCAGCTCGGCGCCTGGGCGAGCACCCAGTCCCGGGTCATCCCGGACCGGGCCGCGCTGGACGATGCGTACGAGGCGGTCGCCGAGCGCTTCGCCGACGTCGACCCGATCCCACCGCCGCCGCACTGGGGCGGGTTCCGAGTCCGCCCGGAGAGCGTCGAGTTCTGGCAGGGCCGGGCCAGCCGGCTGCACGACCGGCTGCGGTTCCGGCGTACCGAGGGCGGCACCTGGGTCACCGAGCGGCTGGCGCCGTGACCGCGATCAAGGAGACCCGGCCGCGCGAGGCGCGCCGCTGGGCGATCGACCTGCGCCCGCTGCGCGTGCCGGCGTTCCGCCGGATCTGGCTGGGCGGCGGCATCGCCATGCTCGGCTTCCAGTTCACCGCGGTCGCCGTACCGGTCGAGATGTACGACCTGACCCGGGACTCGTTCTGGGTCGGTCTGCTCGGGGTGGCCGCGTTCCTGCCGCTGCTGGTCTTCGGGCTCTGGGGCGGGGCCGCCGCCGACGCCCGCGACCGGCGCGCCGTGCTGCTCGTCAGCCAGGCGGTGCTCTGGGCGTCGATGCTGGCGCTGCTGCTCCAGTCGCTGCTGAAGGTGGGCAGCCCGGTGCTGCTGCTGGTGCTGGTGGCCCTCCAGTCGGTCGGCTTCGCGGTCAGCGGGGCGGCCCGCACGGCGAGTCTGCCCCGCCTCGTGCCGGCGGAGCTGGTGCCGGCGGCGACCACGCTGAACTACACCACCTACACCGCCGCCTCGGTCTTCGGCCCGCTGCTGGCCGGCCTGATCTTCGCCGTCTGGCGGACCGAGGCCGCGCTGCCGATCGCGTACGGCCTGGACGCGCTCTTCTTCACCGCGGCGGTCTGGGCCACCGTCCGGATGCCGGCGCTGCCGCCCGAACCGGACCCGGACGGCGACGACACGCCGCGTCGGGCGGGGCTGGCCAGCGTCGTCGACGGTCTCCGGTACCTCGGCACCACCCCGGTGCTGCTCTCGTCGTTCGCGATCGACCTGATCGCCATGATCCTGGCGATGCCCCGGGCGCTCTTCCCGGAGATCGCCGAGAACCGGTTCGGCGGCGGCGCGGCGGTGGGCTGGCTCTACAGCGCCATCGCCATCGGCGCGATGGTGGGCGGCCTGACCTCCGGCTGGATCGGCCGGATCCGCCGGCAGGGCCGGGCGCTCGTGATCGCGGTGGTCGGCTGGGGGCTGGCCGTCGCCGCCGCCGGGCTGGCCCGGCAGCTCTGGCTGATGGTGGCGCTGCTCGCGGTGGCCGGCGCGGCCGACCTGGTGAGCGCGGTGCTCCGGCAGTCGATGCTGCTGGTCTACGCGCCGGACCGGATGCGCGGCCGGCTCCAGGGGGTGAACACGGTGGTGGTCGCCGGCGGCCCCCGGCTGGGCGACCTGCGGGCCGGTGCGATGGCCGCCGGGCTCGGCACCAGCGTCGCGATGGTCGCCGGCGGCCTCGCCTCGGCCGTCCTCGCGGTGCTGCTGGTGGCGGTCTTCCCAGCCCTGCTGCGCTACCGGGCGGGGGCGGCCGCGGAGCCGGACCGGACGTGAGGATGGCCCGCCGACCGGGGTGCCGCCGGTCGGGACGCTGATCATCGGGGTTCAGCGGGGGCCGGCGGGAACGGACTAAGGTCGCCGACATGGAGAACGCCGCGACCCGCCCGTCCGGGACACAGTGGAGCATTTCCGCCGACGGGCACGAGGCGGTCGTCGTCGAGGTGGGCGGTGGGCTGCGGGCGTACCGGCACGACGGGGTGGACTACCTCGACGGGTACGCGGCGGACGAGATCTGCCCCGGCTCGGCCGGTCAGGTGCTGGCGCCCTGGCCGAACCGGATCCGCGACGGGGCGTACACCTTCGGGGGGCGGTCGTTGCAGCTCGACCTGAGCGAGCCGGCCCGGCACAACGCCATCCACGGCCTGGTCAACTGGGTCTCCTGGCACCTGGTCGAGCGGTCCGACGACAGCGTCACCGTCGGGTACGACCTGCCGCCGAGCCCGGGCTACCCGTGGCCGCTGCGGCTGCGTACCCGGTGGAGCGTGGGACCCGACGGCCTGCGCGTCGAGCACGAGGCCACCAACGTCGGCCAGGAGCCCTGCCCGTTCGGCTACTCGATGCACCCGTACCTGCGGCTGCCCGGGGTCCCCGTCGGTGAGCTGTCGTTGCAGGTGCCGGGGCGTATCCGGGTGCTGGTGGACAGCCGCCTGCTGCCGGTCGGGGCCACCGCGGTCGCCGGCACCGAGTACGACTTCACCGAGCCCCGCCCGATCGGCGACGCGGTGCTGGACATGGCGTTCGGCGACGTGATCCGCGACGGCGACGGCGGCTCCGCGGTGACCCTCGCCGCGCCCGACGGCTCCGCCGCCGTGCAGGTCTGGGCGGACCGCGAGTTCGGCTGGTGGCAGGTCTTCACGGGGGACACGCTCAGCGGGGAGCGGCACCGCCGCTCGGTCGCGGTGGAGCCGATGACCTGCCCGCCGGACGCGTTCCGCTCCGGCCGGGACGTGATCACGCTGGAGCCGGGCGGCACCTGGCGGGGCGCCTGGGGCGTCCGGCCCGGGGCCTGAGCGGGGCGGGGGAGCGACATGGAGTTCGCCGAGGTGGTCCGGCGCCGCCGGATGGTGCGCAACTACGACCCGGACCGGCCGGTCCCGCCCGACGTGGTGGACCGGCTGTTGGAGCACGCGACCCGGGCGCCCTCGGCGGGGTTCGCCCAGGGCTGGGGTTTCCTCGTGCTGGAGACGCCGGAGGACCGGGAGCGGTTCTGGGCGGCGGCCACGCCGGCGGGCGGTGGGCGGGAGCGGTGGCTGGCCGGGATGCGCCGGGCGCCGCTGATCGTCGTACCGCACGCGAACCGGTCCGCCTATCTGGAGCGGTACGCCGAGCCGGACAAGGGCTGGGCGGACCGGTCGACCGAGCGTTGGCCGGTGCCGTACTGGTACGTCGACACCGGCTTCGCCGCCCTGTTGATGCTGCTCACCGCAGTCGACGAGGGGTTGGGGGCGTGCTTCTTCGGGATTCCGCCGCAGCGGATCGATCCGTACCGGGAGGCGTTCGGGGTACCCGAGGAGTACCACCCGATCGGCGCGGTGACGGTCGGCTACCGGGCGCCGGATCACCGGTCGCCGTCGCTGCGCCGGGGCCGGCGGCCGGTCGGCGAGGTGGTCCGACGGGGCCGGTGGAGCTGATCGCACATCGGCGGAAGTCGTTCCGGTTGACGCCCGTCGGCGGGGGTACCGGCGGTAGCGAACCCGACATGAGGGAGGAAAACGTGGTGTGGCGAGGGCGGCTAGGCTGGCAGCGACATCGTCAGCCGCGCCGCGCGGTGCTCCGCCGTGATCCGGCCGGGCGCCGAGGCCGGCCGGGCCAGGGGGAGGGAAGCGCGCCGTGATCTTCAGGGCGGTCCGGGACGGGCGTCCCTACCCGGAGCACAACCTCACGCTCAAGCAGTGGGCGGAGATCCCACCGCGCCCGCTGCGGCTGGACCAGCTCATCACCACCAAGCGGGAGTTGGCGCTGGACAAGCTCCTCGCCGAGGACTCCACCTTCTACGGCGACCTCTTCCCGCACGTCGTGCAGTGGAACGGTGGCCTCTACCTGGAGGACGGCCTGCATCGGGCGCTGCGCGCGGCGCTCCAGCAGCGCAACCAGATCCACGCCCGGGTGCTGGTCCTCGGCCCGCAGGGCGAGTGACGACCGCCTGAGTCTTCGTTAAGGTGACCCCCATGACTGCCTTGGACCTGCTGGACATCGACGCTTCGCTGGGCGAGGAGGAGCGGCAGATCCGCGCCGTCGTGCGCCAGCTCGTCGACGACCGGGTACGCCCGCACGTCGCCGGCTGGTACGAGGACGGCCACGTCCCCGCCCGCGAGCTGGCCCGCGAGTTCGGCAAGCTCGGCCTGCTCGGCATGCACCTGACCGGGTACGGCTGCGCCGGCGCCTCCGCCGTCGCGTACGGGCTGGCCTGCCTGGAGCTGGAGGCCGGCGACTCCGGCGTCCGCTCGCTGGTGTCCGTGCAGGGCTCGCTGGCCATGTACGCCATCTGGCGCTACGGCAGCGAGGAGCAGAAGCAGCGCTGGCTGCCCGCCATGGCGGCCGGCGAGGCGATCGGCTGCTTCGGGCTGACCGAGCCGGACCACGGCTCCGACCCGGCCTCGATGGCCACCCGGGCCCGTCGGGACGGCGACGACTGGATCCTCAACGGCAGCAAGCTGTGGATCACCAACGCGCCGATCGCCGACGTCGGGGTGATCTGGGCGCGCACCGACGAGGGGGTGCGCGGTTTCGCCGTACCGATGGACACGCCCGGCGTGACGGCGCGCGAGATCCGGCACAAGATGTCGCTGCGCGCCTCGCTCACCGGGGAGATCGCCCTCGACGACGTGCGGCTGCCGGCGGACGCCCGGCTGCCCGAGGCGATCGGGCTGAAGGCGCCGCTGAGCTGCCTGACCGAGGCCCGGCACGGCATCGTCTGGGGCGCGCTCGGCGCGGCCCGCGACTGCCTGGAGACCGCCCTGTCGTACGCGACCACCCGGACCCAGTTTGGCCGCCCGCTGGCCGGTTTCCAGCTCACCCAGGCGAAGCTCGCCGACATGGCGGTCGAGTGGAACAAGGGCCTCCTGCTCGCCCTGCACCTGGGCCGGCTCGCCGACGCCGGGAAGCTCCGCCCCGAGCAGGTCAGCGTCGGCAAGCTGAACAACGTGCGGGAGGCGCTGGCGATCGCCCGGCAGTGCCGGACGATCCTCGGCGCGAACGGCGTCTCCGGCGAGTACCCGGTGATGCGGCACGCCAACAACCTGGAGAGCGTCCTCACCTACGAGGGCACCTCGGAGATCCACCAGCTGGTGATCGGGCAGCAGCTGACCGGGCTGTCGGCGTTCGCCTGACCTGCGGACACGCCGCTTCCGGCGGCTCACCGAGCGGGTGTCGTACTGGGCACGTACCGTCAACATCAGGCGATTTGTCTGACGAGGACGGTGAGGGCGATGGCCCGCGACCCTGACATCAACGAGCCCACCCGGGAGTTTCCCGGCTACCCGACCGCCGAGTCGCTGCACGCCCGGTCGGACGCCAAACCGGATGCGCCAACACCGGCCAATGGCCAGGCCCGCAGCCTGCTCTGGGTGCTCGGCGCGGCCGCGCTCGCGGTGGTGGTGCTGCTCGGCGTGCAGGCCACCGGGATCCTGCCGGACTTCCGCAACCCGTTCGCCAAGGAGCAGACCGACCGCAGCCAGCCGCCGCTGCTCAAGTCCATCCGCGACCTCAGCCGCTACGTGGCGGCCGAGGGCAACTTCCAGGTCGTCGTCGACCTGCAGAACGACCGCAACAACGTGCCGGAGTTCCTGCTCAACCAGCGGACGCTCTTCGTCGGGGCGGGCAGCGTCGAGGCGTACGTCGACTTCGCGAAGATCTCCGACGGCGCGGTGGTCGTCTCCCCCGACGGCAAGTCGGTGGAGATCAAGCTGCCCGCGCCGCAGCTCGGCGAGACCAACCTCGACCTGGAGAAGAGCTACGTCTTCGCCGAGCAGCGCGGTCTGCTCAACCGGCTCAACGATCTGGTCGCCGGCGACCCGAACCGGCAGCAGCAGGTCTACCAGTTGGCCGACGAGCGGATCACCGCCGCCGCCCGGGACAGCGGGCTGACGGCCCGCGCGGAGGAGAACACCCGCAAGATGCTGGAGGGCCTGCTCCGCTCCCTCGGCTACGAGAAGGTCACCGTCACCTACACCGCCTCCTGACCCGGTACGCGACGGCGCCCGCTCCGGATCTTCCGGGCGGGCGCCGATCCGTTCGACGGGGGGATCAGTAACCGGTGGCGGGGTAGCGGTCCTCGTTCGGCATCAGGGCCCAGAGCACCAGGTAGATGATCACCTGGGTGCCGGGCAGCAGCAGCGACAGCAGGAACAGCAGCCGGACCATGCCGGCGGACATGCCGAACCGCTGGGCCAGGCCGGCGCAGACACCGGCGAGCATGCGCCCCTCGCGGGGCCGGACCAGTTTGCGACTCATCGTCGTACTCCCACTCTGCGGCGATCCGCCGCTCTGGTTCTACGGTAGAAACGGCTGGCCACCGCGCCCTCGGTCGCGAGGATGATCGGCGGCCCCGGCACCCGTAGGTGCTTACCCCGGCGGGTCCGCGCCAACGCGCCGGCGCGTCGGGGTGGGCTTTCCGCGCGGTGTGCCGGAGTGTGCCGGGCGGCGGGCAGGTGCTGGTGGGGGCGGGTAGGCTCGCCGGTCGGGCGCCCACACCCCGGGCTCCCGACCGGCCGTTCCGCAATGGGGCGGTGCGACCGGGCCGGACCCCGCACAACGGGGTACGACGGCGAGGAAAGTGCAGCCATGATCAGTGTTTTCGACCTCTTCAGCGTCGGCATCGGGCCGTCCAGCTCGCACACCGTCGGGCCGATGCGGGCCGCCCGGACGTTCGTGACCGGGCTCAAGGCCGACGGGCTGCTCGCCGACACCGTGCGGGTCCAGGCCGAACTCTTCGGTTCCCTCGGCGCGACCGGCCACGGTCACGGCAGCGACCGGGCGGTGCTGCTCGGGCTCGAGGGCGAGGCGCCGGAGACCGTCGACACCGACAGCGTCGCGCCGCGGGTCGCCCGGATCCGCGCCGAGCGGCGGCTCAGCCTGCTCGGCGTGCAGGAGATCGACTTCGACCCGGACCGGGACCTGGTGCTGCACCGCCGCCGTTCGCTGCCGTACCACCCGAACGGGATGACCTTCGTCGCGTACGACCGGGCGGGCGCGGAGCTGCGCGGCCGCACCTACTACTCCGTCGGCGGCGGGTTCGTGGTCGACGAGGCGGCGGCCGGGGCGGACCGGATCACCGCGGACACCACGCCAGTCCGGTACCCGTTCCTCACCGGCGCGGAGCTGCTCACCGTCACCACCGGCACCCGCCTGTCGATCAGCGAGGTGATGCTCGCCAACGAGCTGTCCTGGCGTACCGAGGGGGAGGTGCGGGCCGGGCTGCTGGAGATCTGGCGGGTGATGCGGGAGTGCGTGGAGCGCGGCTGCGAGCGGGACGGCACCCTGCCCGGCGGACTCAAGGTGCGGCGGCGGGCGGCCGAGCTGCGGCGCAGCCTGGAGGCGGAGGCCGACTCGACGGACCCGCTGCGCGCGATGGACTGGGTCACCCTCTTCGCCCTCGCGGTGAACGAGGAGAACGCCGCCGGCGGTCGGGTGGTCACCGCGCCGACCAACGGCGCCGCCGGGATCATCCCGGCCGTGCTGCACTACTACACCCGCTTCGTGCCGGGCGCCTCCGAGGACGGGGTGGTCCGGTTCCTGCTCGCCGCCGGTGCGATCGGCGTGCTGTTCAAGGAGAACGCGTCGATCTCCGGCGCCGAGGTCGGCTGCCAGGGCGAGGTCGGCTCGGCCTGCTCGATGGCGGCCGCCGGGCTCGCCGAGGCGCTGGGCGGCACCCCCGAGCAGGTGGAGAACGCCGCCGAGATCGGTATGGAGCACAACCTGGGGTTGACCTGCGACCCGGTCGGTGGCCTGGTGCAGATCCCCTGCATCGAGCGGAACGCGGTGGCTAGCATCAAGGCGATCACGGCCGCCCGGCTGGCGCTGCGCGGCGACGGGGTGCACGCCGTCTCGCTGGACAAGGTCATCAAGACCATGCGGGAGACGGGCGCCGACATGAAGGTCAAGTACAAGGAGACGGCGCGGGGCGGCCTGGCGGTCAACGTCATCGAGTGCTGAGCCCGACGGGGTGACCCGCCCGCGCCCCCGGTCGGCGAGGAGGGCACGTGACGGCTGGCGTCGAAGCCCTCTGGTCGGCCCGCAACTCGCTGCGGATCCTGGTCAAGCGGGACCTGGCGGTGAAGTACCAGCAGTCCGTCCTGGGTTACCTCTGGTCGCTGATCGAACCCCTCGGCATGGGGGCGATCTACTGGTTCGTCTTCGGGGTGCTCTACTCCGGCGCGACCCGCCGGCACCTGGGCGACGCGTCGGAGTCGTACCCGCTCTTCCTGATCACCGGCATTTTCGCCTGGATGTGGGCCAG
The DNA here is from genome assembly GCF_003857015.1 of Micromonospora globispora. Lineage (GTDB taxonomy): Bacteria > Actinomycetota > Actinomycetes > Mycobacteriales > Micromonosporaceae > Micromonospora > Micromonospora globispora. The sequence continues at coordinate 12,001 of NZ_QGGF01000029.1, forward strand.
CTCGGCGATCAACGAGGCGACGAACGCGCTGACCGGCCAGGCCCGGCTGATCACGACCATGAACATGCCCCGCCAGATCTTCCCGATCGGCCGGGTCGCCGGCCGGTTCGCCGAGTACGCCGCCGGCCTGCCGATCCTGATCGGCATCGCCGCCGTGTACACCGCACGGGGCAAGGTCCACCCGGGCTGGACGGTGCTCGCCCTGCCGCTCGCCGTCGCGGTGCAGGGCGTCCTGCTGGTGGGGATCGCGCTGCTGCTGTCGGCATTGAACGTGCTGATGCGCGACATCGAGCGGTTCATGCGGCTGATCATCCGGGTGCTCTTCTACGCCACCCCCATCATCTATCCGCTGAGCCTGGTGCGGGAGTCCGGGATGCCGACCTGGCTCAAGGTCGCCTACGAGCTGAACCCGCTGGTCGGCATCTTCCAGTTGCACCACGCCATCTGGTACCCGGACGAGTTCCCCGACGCCCGGCTGCTCGCCACCACCGTGCTGGGCAGCCTGCTGGTGCTGGCGGTCGGCTGGTGGTCGTTCCGCCGGCTGGAACCCGCCGTGCTCAAGGAACTGTGAATGACGGCGATCATCGAGGCGGACGGGCTGGGCATCCGGTTCGTCCGTAACCGCCGCCGGCAGCTCCGGCTGCGGGAGCTGCTCATCCGCCGGGGCGGGCGGGACGCCGGCGCCGGCCAGTTCTGGCCGCTGCGGGACGTGTCGTTCCGGATCGAGCCGGGTGAGACGGTCGGTGTGGTCGGCCGCAACGGCACCGGGAAGAGCACCCTGCTGCGCCTGATCGCCGGGGTGCTGATTCCCGACGAGGGCCGGATCCGGGTGCACGGTGACGTGGCGCCGCTGCTGGAACTCTCCGCCGGGTTCTCCAACGACCTGACCGGCCGGGAGAACCTCTACCTGGTCGGCGGGCTGCACGGGCTCTCCGCGGCGTACCTGCGCCGGCACTTCGACGAGATCGTCTCGTTCGCCGGTGAGCAGATCGAACGCTCCATCGACACCTCCGTCCGGCACTACTCGTCCGGCATGAAGGTCCGGCTCGGCTTCGCGGTCATCGCCCACCTGCCGCACCCCATTTTGCTGGTGGACGAGGTGACCGCGGTCGGGGACGCGGAGTTCCGCGCGAAGTGCTATGCGACCATCGAGCGACTTCTCGCGGAAGGGCGCACGCTGGTGCTGGTGTCACACAACGAAAAGGACCTCACCCGGTTCTGTCGTCGGGGCCTCTACCTCGACGCCGGCCGGCTCACCGTCGACGGGACGATCGACGAGGCGCTGCACGCTTACGGCAGCGCGGCACAGCGGTGACGCTCGCGATCGTGCTCGCCGCCGACGCGGCGAGCCTGCCGACCGGTACCGGGGAGAGCCGGGTCGACCGGCTGACCGGGCAGTGGCGCCGGGCCGGCGTGGCCGACGTCCGCGTCGCCGCCGATCTGGGCGAGCTGGCCGCGCTGGCGGCGGCCGCCACCGGTCCCGCACCACCACCAGCAGCACCGGCAGCAGGCCGACCGCTCCCAACGCCAGGTACGCCCCGGCGGTGAGCCGTTGCAGCCCGCCGGTGAAGCCGAGCAGTACGCCCACCCCGCCGATCATGGCGGCGGTGGCCACCACGGCACGGAGGGCGAGCCGGTCGTGCGGACCCCGGGTGGTCCACAGCTGGGTCAGTTCGGCGACCGGCCAGCTGTTCCGGCCGACGGTGAAGCGCTCGGCGGTGACCACGATGCCGGGACGCGCGTAGAGCAGGGTCGGGGCGGCGGTCGGCTTCGGCGACCGGGGTGGGCGGGTGGCGGAGCCATCAGTCTGCACGGCGTCCTCCCAGGGCTGGCGCTGCCGGCTGTCCGCCTCGGCGAGCTGCGTCGATGCCGTCCGGCGGGATTCCCGGGTCCTGCTTCATTGTTCGGGCGTCGCGCCAGCCGGACGCGGTGATTTGCGCGCATCCGGGCAACCGGCTGCCTGGCACTCTCGCCCACAAAGAGGATTCATTTCGGTCTTTGTCAGCATTTTGCGCCTCGTTGCCTGGCGACATCCGCCGAGAACGACGAATCGGGCTAGCCGCGCGTAGGGCACATCCCGCCGCACGACCGCAACGAACGGCCAGCGAAGGGGTCACCAAGCGTCACCGTGATCGCTGGCACTTCCTGCCACTTTGGCAACATTCGCCCCTGCTTCAACTGCGGTTCACTCGCGTCACGGGTTAGGTTGGGCGGGCCGGACCGGTCGACCGCCATTCACCCGGATGGCCCCGGGCCGGTGTCGTCGTGGCAGCAAGCGCCGCCCCGGCGACCGTGGAGAGGAGCCTTCCGCTCTTGTCGTCCTTACGGATGCTGCTGCGCACACTGGCGGTCGTCGGCCTCTCGGCCACGCTGATCGCCCCGGCGTCGGTGGCTCGGGCCGAGCCCACCCCCGCCGAGCTGACGAAGCAGATCGAGAAGTCCTCGACTGAGCTGGAGCGAATCGTCGAGTCCTACAACAAGCTCAACGAGGAGATCAAGGCCAACAAGGCCACCGCGGCCAAGCTGCAGGCCCAGATCGGCCCGCTGCAGGCGCAGGCCGAGCAGAGCCGGGCCGACGTCGCGGCCCTCGCCGCCACCGCGTACAAGAGCGGTGGATTGCGGACCACCGAGGCCCTGCTGGAGCAGGGCGGGGCGAGCTCGCTGACCGAGCGCCTGGGCACCCTGGACCAACTGACCCGGCAGCGCCAGCAGACGATCGACGGCTTCACCGCCAACCAGCGGAAGCTGATCGACCAGAAGACCCGGCTGGACGCGACGTTGGCCCGCGAGGCCGCACAGGCCCGCCAGCTCGCCGCCGGCAAGAAGAAGATCGAGACCGACCTGAAGCGGCTGTACGAGCTGCGCCGGCAGGCGTACGGCCGGGCCACCGAGGCGCCGACGAGGGCCAGCTCCGGCGGCACCGCCCCGGCCATCTCCGGCTCGGCCGGGGTGGCGGTGCGGTACGCGTACGGGGCGATCGGCAAGCCGTACGTCTGGGGGGCCGACGGCCCCGACGGGTACGACTGCTCCGGGCTCACCCTCGCCTCGTGGCGGGCGGCCGGCAAGTCACTGCCGCACAACGCGGCGATGCAGTGGGACGCCACCGCGCGGGTCAGTCGAAGTTCCCTGCAACCCGGTGACCTCGTCTTCTACGAGGGCCTCGGGCACGTGGCGATCTACGTGGGCAGCGGGCAGGTGATCGACGCGCCGAGCGCGGGCCGCAACGTCAGCAAGCGGGACATGGACATCATGACCATCGCCGGCTACGGCCGGGTGCGCTGACCCCCGCGGCCTGACCGCTGAGACAGCGAACGGCCGGCGTCCCCCTATCGGACGCCGGCCGTTCGTGTTGTCAATTACTACCAGCTCAGGCCGCCTGCAGCCCTTCGGCCCGGGCCAGCTCACGGAGCCGGCCGAGGGCCTGGATCTCCAGCTGGCGGATCCGCTCCCGAGAGAGCGAGAACCGCGACGCCACCTCGGTGAGCGAGTGCTCCCGGCCATCCTCGAGGCCGTAGCGGGCCCGCATGATGCCGGCCGAGCGGTCGTCGAGGTGGTTGAGCAGACCCTCGATCCGCTGCCGCTCCAGGCCGGTGAGGACGATGTCCTCCGGCGAGGGAGCATCGCTGTCGGCAACCAGGTCGCCGAGCTTGGTGTCGCCGTCGTCGCCCACCGGGGTGTCCAGCGAGACGGTGTCCTGCGACCAGCGGACCAGCTCGTTGACCCGCTCGACGGTGACGCCGAGGGCGGTCGCGATCTGCTCCGGCTCCGGGTCGCTGCCCAGCTCACGGGTGAGCTGACGGGTCACGTTCCGCATCCGGTTGACGTCCTCGACCAGGTGCACCGGCAGCCGCACGGTGCGCTCCTGCTGGGCGATGGCCCGGCTGATCGCCTGGCGGATCCACCACGTCGCGTAGGTGGAGAACTTGTAGCCACGCTCGTAGTCGAACTTCTCGACCGCCCGCACGAGGCCGGTGTTGCCCTCCTGGATCAGGTCCAGCATGGGCATGCCCGAACGCACGTAGCGTCGCGCGATCGACACGACCAGTCGCAGGTTGGCGCGGATGAAGAGGTCCTTCGCCCGCTCACCCTCGGCGACCAGTCGCTCCAGTTCCTCCCGGTCGACGCCGGCCGGGACGCGGTCCTCGCTGAGCAGGTGCTCGGCGTAGAGGCCCGCCTCGATCGCCTTGGAGAGGTCGACCTCCTTGGCGGCGTCGAGCAGCGGCGTCCGGGAGATCTCGTGCAGGTAGACACCGACCAGGTCGCGCTCCTCGGCGACCTCGTCAGTCCGCATGCCAATGTTCTTGTCCACGATTGCCACGGTCCCCTCGCTCGCGCCGGTTGCCCGGTTCCTTGCCATCCCCACGTTCATCAGCCCTTCCCCGTAACTTCCGCTGTGCCCGCAGGTGCTGACACCTACACAACAGATGAGACGCGTCGGGGATTCCATGTCGTGAGTCGAAACTGTCACGAATGCCTGAGTGGTAGCTGAGAGCCCGGTCCATGTTTGCTGTCAGGACCCCCGTCGGGTGACGCCCTCCAGGCAGCACGAACGGGTCGGCGGATCAGCGCATTTCCGCCCCGCCCAGGGAATCGCACCATTGCGAATTCCATGAACACAGCGACCCGCGTCACCGCCTCATTGCGATCCTGCTCACTGCGAGATACGCGCCGGTGGACCGGTCGGTTCAGCCACGGGTGAGGATTACCCCACCCCTCGATGAACAATCCGCACTGGGAAAGACGTCCCGGCTGGGGAGTGACGTGCGTCGCAATGGGTAGGGCCGGACGATGCCTCTGCCCGCCGGTGGACGGCGTCGAGCGTCAGGAGGCGAGCAGGGCAAGCGCGCCGCGCACCTGGTCGGCGGAGCGGGCCAGGGCGGCGCGGGCGGCGGGGACCCCGGCACCGGAGACGAGCGAGACCAGCGCGGTCTTGAGGTCGCCGTCGGCCTCCTGCAGGGCCCGCCGGCAGATCTCCTCGGCGCAGCCCGTGGCCTCAATCAGGATCGAGATCATCCGGCCGCGCAGCTTGGCGTTGGTGGCCACCATGTCGATCATGAGATTGGAGTAGACCCGACCGAGGCGCACCATCACGGCGGTGGAGAACGTGTTGAGCACCAACTTCTGGGCGGTGCCCGCCTTCATCCGGGTCGACCCGGTGACGACCTCGGGTCCGGTGTCCACCCCGATGAAGACGTCCACCGCCGAGGCGGCCTCGGCCTCCGGGTTGGCACAGAGCAGCACGGTCGAGGCCCCCTGGGCGCGGGACGTGGCGAGCGCCCCGAGGACGTACGGGGTGCGTCCGCTGGCGGCCAGCCCGACCACCAGGTCGCCGGGGCGTACGCAATCGGCGGCCTCGGCGGCGCCGGCGCGGTCGTCGTCCTCAGCGTCCTCGACGGCGCGCCACATCGCCTCCGGGCCACCGGCGAGGTGCGAGCAGAACCAGTGCCGCGGCGAGTTGAACGTCGGCGCCAGCTCGGCGGCGTCCAGCACGCCCAGCCGACCGGAGGTGCCGGCGCCGAAGTAGTGCACCCGGTGTCCCCCGCGCAGGGCGGCCACCGCCAGGTCGACGGTCTCCGCGATCTCGTCGAGGACGCCGGCCACCGCGGCCGGCACCCGCCGGTCCGCCTCGTTGATGACGGTGAGCACGTCCCGGGTCGACATCAGGTCGAGGTCGACGCTGTGCGGGTTGCGACGCTCGGTGGGCGCGCCCACCCGCACCACGGGCCGGCCCAGGTCCGCCATCTCGTCCGGTTCCACCCGGCCGGCCGTCATGCCCGCCTCCGGCCGGAGCCGACCCGGTGCGACTGGACCGCCGCGGCCGTCGCCTCCAAGGCCTTTCTCGCCTTGGCCCGGCTCCGCGCCGCCACCCCGACGAAGAGGCAGTCGACCACGGTGAGCTGGGCCAGTCGGCTCGCCATCGCGCCGGAGCGGTACGTGGTCTCCCGGGCCGCCGTGGTGAGCACGAAGTCGGCCACCTCGGTGATCGGCGAGCGGGGGAAGTTGGTCAGGGCCACCGTGGTGGCACCCCGGGAGCGGGCCTGCTCCAGCACCTCGATCACGTCGGACGTGGTGCCGGTGTGCGAGATGCCGACCGCGACGTCGCCCCGGCCGAGCAGGGCGGCCGAGGTCAGCGCGGTGTGCACGTCCGGGAAGTAGAAGGCGGTGCGACCGATGCGGTGCAGCTTCTGCTGGAAGTCGGAGGCGACGAAACCGCTGGCGCCGGCGCCGTAGACGTCGATCCGACCGGCGCCGCCGATTGCCTCGACGACCTGCTCGCAGACGGCCGGGTCGAGCTGTTCGGCGGTCTCCTCGACGGCCCGGGCGTCGTTGAACGCGATGGTCGCGATGATCTGCGCCAGGTCTGCGCCGGGCGGGATGTCACCGCCCACCACCCGGGCGTCCGGCGGCTCGACCCGGCGGGCGGCCTCGGCGGCGAGCCGGATCCGCAGCTGTGGGTAGCCGTCCATGCCGACCGACCGGCAGAACCGGATGACCGTGGCCTCCGAGGTCTCGGCGGCGGTGGCGAGGTCGGTGATCGTACGCCGGGCGGCGTCCGCGGGATCGGCCACGACCAGCCGGGCGACCCGCTGCTCGGCCGGGGACAGCGACGGGAGCAGGCCACTGATGTGGACGATCAGTCCACCCGGTTCGTGACTCGCAGAAATCTTCGGACTCTTCGCCACGGATGAAACTTACTTTCATGAGGCGTGACCGTCAACCGTGCCGCGCGTATCGGAAAAGTACCGCCTTCCGCGCCGGGCCGTCCCGCCAAGGGTCCCATTCGGGCAGCCCCGCCACCTCATCCGCTCCGGCCGAGTGCACCGTGCCGCCCGACCGCCCGATCGGCTGTCGTCCACGCCGAGCCCTCCGGACGGCTCGGACGCCTGGCCGGACGGGCGGCCCCGGGGACGCCACCGCCGCCGCCCCAGCCCCCACCGCATCGTCGCGGACGGTTAGCGTGTGGCCATGGCGGAGCGCAGTGTGCTGGTCACCGGTGGCA
>NZ_QGGF01000171.1 GCF_003857015.1 Micromonospora globispora
GTCAGGCGCAGGTGAAGGGCGTCTCGGGCACCTGGCGGGACCTGACCGACAACGTGAACTCGATGGCGTCGAACCTGACGTCGCAGGTGCGGAACATCGCCTCGGTCACCACGGCGGTGGCGAAGGGTGACCTGTCGCAGAAGATCACGGTGGATGCCCGGGGCGAGATCCTGGAGCTGAAGTCGACCGTGAACACGATGGTGGATCAGCTCTCCTCGTTCGCCGACGAGGTGACCCGGGTGGCCCGCGAGGTGGGTACCGAGGGCAAGCTCGGTGGTCAGGCCCAGGTACGCGGCGTCGCCGGCACCTGGCGGGACCTGACCGACAACGTGAACTCGATGGCGTCGAACCTGACCAGCCAGGTGCGGAACATCGCCCAGGTGTCGACGGCGGTGGCGAAGGGCGACCTGTCGCAGAAGATCACCGTGAATGCCCAGGGCGAGATCCTGGAGCTGAAGAACACCGTCAACACGATGGTGGACCAGCTCTCGTCGTTCGCCGACGAGGTGACCCGGGTGGCCCGCGAGGTGGGTACCGAGGGCAAGCTCGGTGGTCAGGCGCAGGTGAAGGGCGTCTCGGGCACCTGGCGGGACCTGACCGACAACGTGAACTCGATGGCGTCGAACCTGACGTCGCAGGTGCGGAACATCGCCTCGG
>NZ_QGGF01000771.1 GCF_003857015.1 Micromonospora globispora
GGCCCCCGGTCAGCCACGACGCGATGACCGGGGCCGCTCCCGTTCTGCTCCGCCTGCTCCCGCCTGATCAGCCGAGGTGGACCGAGCTGCGGGCCACGCCGTTGGTGAAGCCGAGCCGGCGGTAGAGCCGGATCGCCCCCACGTTGTCGGTGTAGACGCCGAGCGCGACGTGGTCGTACCGGGCGGCCAGGGCCCGGGTCACCCCGGCGGTCAGCGCCGCGCCCAAGCCGCGGCCCCGGCGGTCGGTCGCCACGGTCAGCCCGGCCAGGAAGCCGATGTCGCCCCGGCTGCGGTCCGCCCCGCAGGCCACGAGCCGGTCGCCGTCCCGGATGCCGTACCAGTCGACGATGCGCGGGTCGCCGGGGCGGGAGGTGGTGGTCGGGAAGGAATCGTCGATCAGCGCGGCCAGCGCCGGGTGGTCGGCCTCGGTGAGGCGTACCACCCGCTCCTCCTCCGGCTGCGCGGGCGGGGGCGCGGTGGCCCAGAGAAAGTCCCACTCGTCCAGCCGGGTGACGGTCAACCGCCCGGTCAGCTCCTGCGGCTCGCTGCGGGGCAGGTGCAACCACCCACCGGCCCGCAGTACCCCGTCCGCCGCCAGCCCGGCGAAGATGTCGATCGCCGGGCTGGCGGCGGACGGGGTACTGCGG
>NZ_QGGF01000501.1 GCF_003857015.1 Micromonospora globispora
ACCACCGAGAAGCTGCCCCGGATCCGCGCGGCCATCGCCAAGCGGATGCACGAGTCGCTGCACGAGATGGCGCAGCTCACCACGGTGATCGAGGTGGACGTCACCAAGATCGCCAAGCTGCGGGCGCAGGCGAAGGACTCGTTCCAGCAGCGGCACGGCGTGAAGCTGTCGTTCCTGCCGTTCTTCGCCCTCGCCGCCGTCGAGGCCCTGCAGACGTACCCGATCGTCAACGCTCGGATGGACCTGGAGGCCGGGACGATCACCTACCCGGACTCGGAGCACCTCGGCATCGCCGTGGACACCGAGCGGGGCCTGCTGGTGCCGGTCATCCACAACGCCGGCGACCTGAACCTGGGTGGCATCGCCAAGCGGATCGCCGACCTGGCGGAGCGCACCCGGACCAACAAGATCAGCCCGGACGAGATCGCCGGGGCGACCTTCACGCTGACCAACACCGGCAGCCGGGGCGCGCTCTTCGACACCCCGATCGTGCCGTCGCCGCAGTCGGCGATGCTCGGCACGGGTGCCGTGGTGAAGCGTCCGGTCGTGGTGAACGACCCGGAGCTGGGCGAGGTCATCGCGGTCCGCTCGATGGTCTACCTGGCCCTGTCGTACGACCACCGGCTGATCGACGGCGCGGACGCCGCCCGCTTCCTGGTCGCGGTCAAGGAGCGGCTGGAGGCCGGCAACTTCGAGGGGGAGCTGGGTCTCTGACGGGCACCTGACGCCCGGAGGGGGCGCGCGGTGGATGCCGCGCGCCCCCTCCGTCGTTTCGGGCTGGCTACGGAGTCGTGGCGCTGTCCGCGCAGCCCGGCACCGTCAGCTCTGCAGGTGCTCCTCGGAGACCTCCCAGAGCCGCACCGCTGCCTCCGGGTCGCGGGCGTACGGGGCGTAGCCGGTGCGGGTTCCGGGCTGGTTCGGTCCGGCTTCCTGGCAGTCCTCGAAGTACCGCCCGCCAACGCCGTTGAGCAGCGGGGAGGCGGCGACGAGCACCGAGGTGGCGGCGCCCTGCTCGGTGTTCTTCCAGTTCGGCGCGGCTCCGCCACCGCTCTCGGCGCGCAGCCGGGCCAGGTCCTCGTCGCTCACGTAGCGCTGCAGGTTGGTCCGGATCGCGCCCGGCATCAGCGCGTTGCTGAGGATGCCGTCGCCGGCCCAGCGCCGGGTGACCTCCACCGCGAAGAGCACGTTCGCCGTCTTGGACTGCCCGTACGCCGCCCACGGGTCGTACGGCCGCTGGTGGAAGTGGATGTCCTCGAAGACGACCGGCGAGCGCAGGTGCGCCGACGAGCTGACCGACACGATCCGGGCACCCTCGGCCGCGGCGAGCGCCCGGTACAACCCGGTGGCCAGGGCGAAGTGTCCGAGGTGGTTGGTGGCGAACTGCATCTCCCAGCCCTGCGGCGTTCGCATCTCGGGGGACGCCATGATGCCGGCGTTGTCGACCAGCATGTGCAGCGGCCCGTCCCAGGTGCGGACGAACGCGGCCACCGACCCGGGGTCGGCGAGGTCCAGCGGGGCCACCAGGATGCCTTCGTTGCCGGTGGACGCGGTGATGTCGGCCGCGGCCCGCTGACCGGCCTCGATGTTGCGTACGGCGAGGGTGACGTCGGCTCCGGCGGCGGCGAGGGCACGGGCGGTCTCGACGCCGATGCCGGAGGCGCCGCCGGTGACGATGGCGCGCCGACCGGCGAGGTCGAGGTCGCGGACCACCTCCATCGCGGTGGTCTCGCGGGAGAACGGGGTGCGGACAAGTTCGCTGGTGGTCATGATCCGTCCTTGTCGGTGGCGACGCGGACATACCGTCCGGCCGCTACGATCAGAAGCGGAGGGCCCTCCGTTACAGCCGAGACTAACCGGAGGATCCTCCGGTTGCCAACCGACCCGGCCTACGCCGGTCGCACCGTCAGGAGGAGACGTGCCGCACAACGGCCCTCGACCGCTGCGCGCCGACGCGCTGCGCAACCGGCAGCGGCTGCTGGACGCCGCCGTACGCGCGTTTTCCCACGTCGGCCCCGAGGTAACGCTCGACGCGATAGCCAAGGAGGCCGGGGTGGGCATCGGCACCCTCTACCGGCATTTCCCCACTCGGGAGGCCCTGATCGAGGCGGCCTACCGCAACGAGCTGGCCAAGCTCTGTGACGCGGCTCCGGAGCTGTTGGAAACCCTGCCGCCGGACCAGGCGGTGCGGGCCTGGATGGACCGGTTCATCGAGTACCTCTCCACCAAGCGCGGCATGGCGGACGCCCTGCGGCTGGCGATCGCCTCTGGCGCAAACCCGTACGCGCACAGCCGGGACCGGCTGCTGGCGGCCCTCGGCCTGCTGCTGGAGGCGGGCGCCGGGGCGGGCACCGTACGGGCCGACGTGGCGGCCGCCGACGTGCTGGCCGGCCTGAGCGGGGTCTCCCTGATCGCCGGCGAACCGGAGCAGCGCGAGCAGGCCCGGCGGCTGCTCGACCTGCTGATGGACGGGCTGCGGCACCGGGTCCCGGGCTGAGGCGATTCCGACCCGGAGCCCGCCGGGCGCTGAAAGACTCGATCGGTGGGCGGCAAGGGGTGGCGCGGACGGTTAGGCCCCGCCGTCGCCGTCGCCCCCGGCGCCCGGGTGGACCGGTTCGAGGTCTTCTTCGACCTGGTCTTCGTCTTCTCTTTCTTCATCATCACCCGGGCCACTGCCATGGATATCAACCGCACGAACCTGTTCCACGCCCTGCTGGTGCTCGCCGTCCTCTGGTGGTCCTGGGTGGTGCACAGCGTGGTCGCCACCCGGGTCCGGCTCGGCGAGGGCTTCGTCCCGGTGCTGATGGTGGCCGGGATGGCCGCGCTGTTCACCTTCGCGCTGGCACTTCCGCAGGCCTTCCGCGACCCCGGCGAGAACGCGGCCGGGCCGATGGTGGCGGCCGGCAGCTACGTGGTCATCCGCGCTGTGCACTTCGCCCTGTATCTGCACGTCGTACGGGACAATCCGAGCGAGCGCCGATATCTGCTCCGGTTCGCCCCGGAGCTGATCCTGAGCACCATCCTGCTCATCGTCGCCGCGCTGATCCCGGCGCAGCTCCATGACCCGAGTCGGGCCGGCATGATCCGCGACACGCTGTGGGCCACCGTGGTGGTGCTGCAGTACGGCACCGGCATCCTCGCCGGCACCTGGGGCTGGAACGTCATCTCCGCCGAGCACTGGACCGAGCGGTACGACCTCATCCTGATCATCGCGCTGGGCGAGTCGGTCATCTCGGTGGGCGTCGGCAGCAACCTGCTCGGTCAACCACCGACCTGGCCGGCCGTCGCCGCCGCCGTCCTGGGCATCGTCTTCACCGCCGCCCTGTGGTGGGCGCACTACGACTGGGTGGGACCGGCCGCCCGGATCGCCCTGCACGCCAGCAAGGGACGCTCCCGGGTGACGATGGCCCGGGACGCGTACGCGTACCTCTACCTGCCGATGATCGCCGGGATCATCATGTTCGCACTCGGCGCGGAGGGGATCGTGCACCAGGTCGCCGACCCGCACATCAGCCCGGCGGCAGCACCGCGCGGACCCGGCGTTCCGCTGCTCTTCGGCGGGGTCATCTGCTACCTCTGCGGAAACATGCTCTTCCAGCTCCGTACGCTGCACACGGTCTCCTGGCTCCGGGTGGGCACGGTGCTGCTGCTGGGCGCGAGCATCCCGGTCGGCGATCACCTGCCGGGCCTGGCGACCCTGACCCTGCTGACCGCCATCTGCGTCGGGCTGGTGGCGGTGGAGGTGCTGACCATGGGTGAGGCCCGGGCCGCCCTGCACGAGGTGGTCTTCCGCGAGCGGACCAGCCACGAGGCGCACGAGGCCGCCTACCGCTCCCGGTGGCACGAGCCGGAGCCCGGGGAGCCGTCGACGTGACGGGGGGCGGCGGGCGATGGTGAGCGGGCGTATCGTCCGACGGCGCCCGGCCGCTCGGCGCGGTGAACCGGGACGCCCGCAGCACCGTGTAACTGCTCGGCGTCCCCCGTCCCGACGAGGGGAGACGTCGAGAGTGGACCGGAGGGGGACGGAATGACCACGAGCGACACACCGACGATCACCGCCGAGACGGCGGGCACCTGGCGGCTCGGCGACCGGCCAGTGAACCGGATCGGCTTCGGCGCGATGCGGCTGACCGCGAACGGCGACGGCGGCCCGAGCGACCGGGACCGGGCGATCAGCGTGCTGCGCCGGGCGGTCGAGCTGGGCGTGAACCACATCGACACGGCGGCGTTCTACTTCTCGCCGCTGCGCTCCGCCAACGAGCTGATCAACCGGGCGCTGGCACCGTACCCGGACGACCTGGTCATCGTCACCAAGGTCGGGCCGGGCAAGGACCCGTCCGGGCAGTGGCTGCCGATGGCCCGGCCGGAGCAGCTCCGCGGCCAGGTCGAGGAGAATCTGCGTCAGCTCGGCCGGGACCACCTCGACGTGGTCAACCTCCGGGTGTACGGGCCGGAGCCGCTCGCCGAGCACTTCGGCGCGCTCGCCGAGCTGCGCGACGCCGGGCTGATCCGCCACCTCGGCGTCTCCGCCGTGGTGCCGCAGCAGCTCGCCGAGGCGCAGACGATCGCGCCGGTGGTCTGTGTGCAGAACTCGTACGGCCTCGGCTACGGGCAGCGCAACGACCAGCTCCTGCGGGACTGCGCGGCGCAGGGCATCGCGTTCGTGCCGTTCTTCTCGCTCGCCACCCGGGGCCGCGAGGCCGGCGCCAGCGGTGTCGAGCACGACGAGGTGCGGGCCGTGGCCCGCGAGCACGGCGTGACCCCGGCCCAGGTCCGGCTCGCCTGGACGCTGCACCGGGCACTGAACGTGCTGGCCATCCCGGGCACCGGCAACCCGGACCACCTGACGGAGAACGTGGCGGCCGGCGAGCTGCGGCTCACCGCCGACGACCTGGCCCGCCTGGAGGCCGTCCACCAGGGCGGGTGAGCGTCAGACCAGCCCGCCCGGATACGGCAGGTCGGGGTCCGTCAGCGACTGGACCAGCCGGACGGTGAAGCCCTCCGGCGTCAGCATCGTGTCCACCCGGTCGCAGCACTGGCGGGTCAGCCAGAGGCCACCGGAGGTGCGCCGCAGCGCCTCGCCGGTGGCCGGCCGGTAGCCGGCCAGCGGGTCGTCGAAGCCCTGGCCGCGGTCGGTGACCGTGCAGACGAGGCGGTCCGGGCCGGGCCAGAGCCGGACCCGGACCGGGGGGCGGCCGTGCCGGAGCCCGTTGGTGGCCACCTCGTTGACCGCGATCATGAGGTCGTTCTGCCGCCAGTCGGACGCCCCGGCGTCGGCCGCGGTCAGCCGGACCTGCTCGCGTAGCACGGCGAGCTGGCTGAGGGAGGTCAGGGCCACGTCGAGCAGTGGCGTACCGGCCTGCGCCGGATCCGGTTCGTGAGCGGCGAGATCGCGCAGCATCTGCTCCGGCGCCGCGTACCGGTCGTTGGGCCGGGACTCGAAGTCGAGCAGGTACGGGTGGTTCTGCGAGGCGTCGGTGAGCACCTGGTCGGGCAGCAGGGTGGTGTCGTACGCGCACACGTTCCAGAGCGAATACTCGGCCAGCGCGACGTTGACGACCGCCTCGAAGCGGGTCCACTCCGCCCACTCCTCCGGCTCCGCGCCGAAGGCCACCTCGCAGATGATCCGGACCCGGCGGGCACCGGCGGCGACGTGCTCCCGCATCAGCTCGCGGAACCCCGCCACCGCGCCGGCAGCGGTCGTGTAGAACCGTCCCGGGGACAGGATCACCAGCCGGGGATCAGCCGCGAGCCCGCCGGCGAGCAGCTCGTTCACCTCGTCCCGGCAGACCAGCACAGCCACCTCGTCCGCGTCCAGTCCGGTGCGCAGGAACGGCACCGCGGCCGTCAGCAGCTCCTGCGGCGAGGCGTAGAAGAGGGCGTGGTGCCGGTATGGGGAGTCCGCCGGGAACGTCACGGTCGACCTCCCACGATCGTGACGCCGGGAAGTTCGTGCACGCCCAGCAGGCGCATCGTGCGTTTCACCCCGGGTTGCGCCGCCACCAGCAGCACCCGGCCGCCGGAGTCGCGGAAGTCCCCGGTGGCCTCGACGAGTTGCCGGCAGGCTGCCGCATCCACGAAGTGCAGCATGGCCAGATCCAGGCAGAGCACGTCGCTCCCGGTGCTGACGGCCGCCCGGAGGACCTCGGCGAAGACGTCGGCGTTGCTCAGGTCCACCTCCCCGCTGAGGGCGACGCCGTCGCGGAGCGGATGGGTGCGCAACTGCGACTCGCGAACACCGGTGACGTGCACGGTGACCGAGTCCCGCAGCCGGGTGCCGATGCTGTCGGGGCGGGCGTACTGGCACATGGCGGACACCGGCCGCGTGCGGCAGAGCCGGTCCGTGTTCCGCTCGATGTCCAGGTACTGCTCAGGCGACAGGACGGTCAACGCGGCGGTGACCTCGGCGGACATCCGCACCGCCGGGAACCCCTCGGCGAGCGCCCGGTCGATGACCCGGTCCTGGCCGTCGGGCGGGTAGAACTCCGCCAGCGGCAGGATCTCCAGCCGACCGTCGCGCATGGCCTCCGCAACGTCGACTCCGTGCACGTCCAGCACCCGGTAGAGCCACTGGTGCTGCCCGCCCGGGCCCTCGGTGTAGATCACCTTCTCACCACGATCGAGGCCGCGGCGGGCCCACGCGGTCAGGCTGGAGAGCCGCTCCGATTCCGAGGCGTGCAGCAGCAGGACATGCCCGTCCCACTCCGAGCCCGGCGAGCTGTCCTCCCCCACTCTCGGCACCCTACCCCCAGCGCCACGCCGGCAATCTTCCGCGCCCGGCCGTCCCCGATTCGCCAGTTAGCAGAATCAGCGGCTGCTCGCTGGTCTGCCGGCGGGTCAGGCCGGATGCTGGGCCGATGGCTCTCCTCTCCGTCCAGGCGCAACCCACCGACGCCGTGAGCTGGCTCGACCTGGCCCGCCGGGTCGAGGCCGCCGGCTTCGACGCCCTGCTCGCCGCCGATCACCCGGGGGCCTGCGCGTCACCCTTCGTCGCTCTTGCCACCGCCGCGGCGGTGACCTCGACGCTTGGCCTCGGCTCGTACGTCTCGAACGCGGGCGTCCGGGAGCCGATCCTGCTCGCCACCGACGTGGCCACCCTCGACGTGGTCTCCGGGGGCCGGGCCCGGCTCGGCCTGGGCGCCGGCCACACCCCCGCGGAGTGGCGGGCCGTCGGGCGCGAGCGCCCCGACGTCACCGCTCGGGTACGCCGCTGCGTGGCGGTCGCCGAGGCCGTCCGGGACCTGCTGGCCGGTCAGGAGATCACCGTGGACACCGCGGAGCTGATCGTCCGGTCGGCCACGCTGGCCGAACCGCGGCCCGTCCAGGCCCGGGTGCCGCTCACCATCGGTACGGCCAATTCCACGCTGCTCCGCTGGGCGGGCGCGCACGCCGACGTGGTCGGGTTGACCGGCTTCGGCCGTACCCTCGCCGACGGGCACCGCCACGACGTGCGGTGGCGGGCGGACCAGATCGAGGCGCAGCTCGCCCACGTGGCGGCCGGGGCCGCCGGGCGGACCGAGCCGCCGGCGCTGGAGGCCCTGGTGCAGCAGGTGGCGGTGACCGACGACGCGGAGGCCGTCGGCGGGGAGACGGCCGCCCGGATCGGCCTCACCGTCGCGGAGCTGCTGGCCACGCCGTTCGTGCTGATCGGTACGGCGGACGAGATCATCACGGCGGTCGCGGAACACCGGCGCCGCTGGGGGATCACCCGTTTCGTGGTACGCAAGGACGCCGTCGACCAGCTCGGCCCGCTGCTCCCCCGCCTTGCGTCTGCGGGCTGACGACCGGGGCCGATCCGACATGCTCCCGCCGTTAGGTCACGTGCGTGAGCAGTAGGCGTGTCCGTTCCGGCAACGGATATGCCGCTGAGCGATATGCCTGTCAGGCATATTTATGACTCTCAGGAATATCGCTCGAAGTGCTACCGGTCGCTTCCGGCTCCGTCAGTAGGCTGGCCGCGTGGCCGAGGGCACTCTTCACTCGATTAGCGAGAGCGAGCTGCACAGCGATCTGAGCCTCGTTCTCGACAACGTGCAGCGGGGGCAGTCCTACATCATCACCCGGGATGGCGCTTCGATCGCAAGGCTCGTCCCCTTCGAGCAACCGAACTTCACGTCGCGCGCCGAGGTCGTGCAGGCTTTCGCGGCTCTTCTAAATTGGTGGGGGTTTGAGCGCCGGGGCGGGGTTCACTGTGGACTCTGACGTCGCGATCGACATGTGCACGATCTTCAAGTCGGCGATCCGCCGGGTCCTGCCGCAGGCGGCCCTGGTCGTGGACCACTTCCACCTGGTGCAGCTGGCGAACCAGACCCTCACCGAGGTCCGCCGCCGGGTCACCGTGACGCACCGCGGCCGGCGCGGCCGCAAGGGCAACCGTGAGTGGGACCTGCGCAACCGGCTCACCCGTTCCGCCGCCCGGATGCGCGGCGAGCACGTCGACGCTCTCCTCGACGAGCTGTCCAACCTGCCCAAGGCAATCGGCGAACCGATCACCGCGGCGTGGAACGCCAAGGAAGACCTCTTGGACCTGCTTGCCACCGCCCGGACCCGCCCGGACCGGGAACAGGTCCGCGATCTGCTGTACCGGTTCTACCGACGCTGCGCCGACGCCGGCCTTCCCGAACTGCAGCGCCTGGCCACAACCGTCGAGACGTGGTGGCCAGAGATCCTGGCGTTCCTGCACACCGGGATCACCAATGCCGGCTCCGAAGGCACCAACCGGGTCATCAAGACCGTCGCCCGCGACGCCTACGGCTTCCGCAACCCCGTCAACCAGCGCTTACGCACCCGCTGCGCGACCACTCGGCGAGCCCGTGGGCACCTCGACGCCCGCTAATTTCGTTGAGCCCGCACCTGTGATCGTGTTGGCTAGCGGCACCGAACTGTCAGTACCGCTGGTGTCCGCTTGGCTGTAGCAGGGAGTTAAACGTGCAGGACATTGTCGTCGACCCCGGTGCCCATAATCGGGCAGCCTGGGACAAGTATGTCCAGGAGGGCAACGAGTGGTCGAGGCCGGTGAGTGCTGAGGATGTCGAGCGCGCCCGCATGGGCGACTGGTCGATTGTTCTCATCGGGCGTGAGCCAGTCGACCGCTCCTGGCTGCCGACGGACCTGACCGGCAAGGACGTGTTGTGCCTGGCCTCCGGCGGTGGCCAGCAGGGTCCGATCCTCGCCGCCGCGGGGGCGCGGGTCACCGTGTTCGACAACTCGCCCCGCCAGCTCGGCCAGGACCAGATGGTGGCGGCGCGCGACGGACTCGAGCTGCGCACCGTCCTGGGTGACATGCGCGACCTCAGCGCCTTCGGCGACGCAGCATTCGACGTTGTGCTCCACCCGGTCTCGAACTTATTTGTACCCGACTTGGCACCGGTGTGGCGTGAGTGCTTCCGCGTCCTGCGACCGGGCGGAACTCTGCTCGTGGGCTTCCTCAACCCTGATGTGTACTTGTTCGACCACGAGGCCCTCGACGAGCGCGGCGAGCTGGTCGTCGTGCACAAGCTGCCCTACAGCGATGTCACGCAGTACTCCGCCGAGGAACGCGCCACGAAGTTCGGCGCGGATGCCCCTCTTGAATATAGTCACACCCTCACCGACCAGATCGGCGGGCAACTCGCCGCGGGGTTCGTCCTCACCGGCTTCGCAGAAGCACCGCACCAATCCAACGCATCCGCCCAATACATGTCGAACTATTTTGCGACGCTGGCGGTCAAGCCAGGCTGACCCAGCCGCGGCGCCGGCCGAGACGGCCGTGAACAACGAAATGCCATTCGAAGATTGGCCACTGGTTTATTCGATATGACCAATCTCCGACTGGCCAAGTGGAGCGCTGTGCCAGCCGACCCCCACTAACTTCGCTGACCCGCTTTCGCCACCTCGCCCGTCGTGCATGGTGCAGCGCTACGAGGCGATCTCGACGCTCTCTTCGAGCAGGATCAAGGGCCGGCTTAACGGCACTCAAACGTCTGGGCGCTCGGCGACGAAGACGCCGACGCCCTGGACACCCTCCACCAAGCCCTCGGTCCGGAGCGCGAAGATGGCCTGTCGCACGACGATGGTCGAGACTCCATGCTCCTGA
This sequence comes from Micromonospora globispora, assembly GCF_003857015.1. GTDB lineage: Bacteria > Actinomycetota > Actinomycetes > Mycobacteriales > Micromonosporaceae > Micromonospora > Micromonospora globispora. Next base: position 10,073 of record NZ_QGGF01000501.1, read on the forward strand.
CAGAGCTGAGCCGTGGACGGGAGCTTGTCTCCCGGGGCGAGTTCACCGGACGCGATCTGCCCACGGATGTGGTCGGCAAGCTGCGCCCATTTGGGCTTGGCGGGCATCTGTTCTCCCTGGTCTGCCCCGCCATTTGAGCACGCGCCAACTTGTGATGGCAACTAATGTCCGCTCATGCCTTGCTTTATATATCCGGTCATCTTAGGCTCACCTCGACCGGCTCCCCCTGGTCTGCAAACCCCGGAGCTGGTCTCCCGTAGAACCACCCGGCCGGCCACCCCCGGTAGTCGGCCGGGTGCCACCCCCTGCCCAGGAACAAGGAAGGTGGAGCAGCGTGCGGTCAGTGGTCGTACCCGATGGGCGGCGCTGGGTGTGGTCGCGACGAAACGCGAAGCCGGTGCCGCTCGCACCCCGGCACCGGCGGACCTGGCGGCGTGGGCGGCGCTGGTGCTCGTGCGGCCTGCGCTGGCTCGCCTGCCCGGACCGGCACGCGTCGGTCCCCACCGAGCCGCCCACCCCGCCGCCGAACAACCGCTGGTGGGACGAGCCGACCCGAGCGAATCCGCAGATCGGGCGGGTCGGCTGGCTCACCCCGGCGCAGACCTGGCGGGCCAACGGCGGACGCTGGTGAGCGGGCCACACCTGGCGCTGCGACCGCTCTGGCTCTGCCGATCCTGCGCCGCCCCCTGGCCCTGCGCGACGGCCCGCCTCACCCTGCTCGACGAGTACGCGGACGACCGGGTGGCGCTGCTGGTCTACCTGGGTGGGCTGCTGCACGACGCGGCCGGTGAACTCCACACCCTCAATCCACACGACGGGCCCGAGCCAACGGTGCTCTTCCACCGGTTCCTCGGCTGGGCGCTGGCCAGACCGGGGCGTGACCGGCGAGCCACTGGTTGACGTCGAGTGCACTCGAAGTCGAAGACTGGGCCGCATGACGATGACACGGACACTGGGTCGCAGCGGGATCGAGGCCAGCGCGCTCGGCATGGGGTGCTGGGCGATCGGCGGGCCGCTCTGGGGCGAGGGCGGCGAGCCGTTCGGCTGGGGCGAGGTCGACGACGACGAGTCGACCCGTACCATCCACCGCGCCCTCGACCTCGGCGTCACCCTCTTCGACACGGCCAGCAACTACGGCGCCGGGCACAGCGAGCGGGTCCTCGGGCGGGCGCTCGCCGGCCGGCGCGACCGCGCGGTGATCGCCACCAAGTTCGGCAACCGCTCCGACGAGGCCACCCGGCGGTGGACCGGCACCGACGCCAGCCCCACCTACGCCGTGGCCAGCCTGGAGGAGTCGCTGCGCCGGCTCGGCACCGACCACGTCGACCTCTACCAGCTGCACATCAACGACCTGCCGGCGTCCGCCGCGCTCGACCTGGTCGACACCCTGGAGGGCCTGGTCACCCAGGGCAAGATCCGGGCGTACGGCTGGAGCACCGACAACCCCGCGTCAGCCCGTACGTTCGCCGAGGCCGGTCCACACTGCACCGCGATCCAGCACGACGAGTCGGTGCTCAAGGACAACCCGGAGATGTTCGCCGTGTGCGACGCGCTGGACCTGGCCAGCCTCAACCGGGGGCCGCTGGCGATGGGGCTGCTCACCGGCGCGAAGCGGGCGGTCGGGGCCGACGACGTGCGCGGGGTGGCTCCCGAGTGGCTCGTCTGGTTCACCGACGGGCGGCCGACACCGGAATGGTCCGCCCGGGTGGCCGAGATCCGGGAAGCGCTCACCGTCGACGGTCGTACCCTCGCCCAGGGCGCGCTGGGCTGGCTGCTGGCCCGCAGCCCGCGAACCGTGCCGATCCCCGGCTGCCGCACGGTGGCGCAGGCCGAGGAGAACTACGCCACCCTGGCCCTCGGCCCGCTGCCCGACGACGCGTTCTCGGAGGTGGAGCGCGTCCTGGCCGACCTGCGCGGAGCGACCGCCCGGTCGTAGCGCCGGCGACCGCGGCGAGAGTGGTTCAGGTCGCTCAACGCATCCAAGCCCGGCTCCGTATCCGAAGATATGAGCATGCGGATCCTCATGGCCGGCGCGTCCGGCTTCCTCGGCACCCGGCTGGTCGACCGGCTCACCTCGGACGGGCACCAGGTGACCCGGCTGGTCCGACGCGCGCCGCGCACGCCCGACGAACGACGGTGGAACCCCTCGGCCGCCCAGCTCGACCCGGCGGTGGTCGCCGACGCCGACGCGGTGGTCAACCTGGCCGGCGCCGGTGTCGGCGACAAGCGCTGGAACGACGAATACCGGAAGCTGATCCGGACCAGCCGGGTGGACAGCACCACCACCCTGGCCATCACGATCGCCGGTCTCCCGGCCGCCGACCGCCCGGCGGTGCTGCTCAACTCCTCCGCCGTCGGCTGGTACGGCAACACCGGCGACCGCGTGGTCGAGGAGGACGCCCCGGCCGGCGAGGGCTTCCTGGCCGACGTCTGCCGGGTGTGGGAGGCCGCGACCCGGCCGGCGGAGGACGCCGGCGTACGGGTGGTGCGGCTGCGGACCGGGCTGCCGCTGCACCGCGACGGCGGTCTGCTCAAGCCGCAGCTGCTCCCGTTCAAGCTCGGCATCGCCGGGAAGCTGGGCAGTGGGCGGCAGTGGCTGCCGTGGATCTCGATGCGCGACTGGCTGGACGCCATGATGTTCCTGCTGGACCGGGACGACCTCGCCGGTCCGGTCAACGTCGTCGGCCCGAACCCGGTCACCAACGCCGAATTCACCCGGGAGCTGGCCCGCCAACTGCACCGCCCGGCGATCATGCCGATCCCGGCGCTGGCCCTCAAGGTGGTCCTCGGCGGCTTCGCCCACGAGGCGCTGACCAGCACGAGGGTCCTCCCCGGCGTGCTCAACCGGGCCGGCTTCCGCTACCACCACCCCGACCTGCGCAGCGGGCTGCACGCCGCCCTCACCGAGTAGGCCCGAGCGCCACCCGCGTCAGTCGCTGCGGCTGCGGCCGAGGGCGTCCGTCCTGCCCCACCGGCCGGGGATGTCGAGCAGTTCGATCCGGCCCATGCCGTCCGGCACCGCCGGGTCGATGATCAGGTGCTCGCCCTCGGGTTGCAGGCCGAGCATCACCCGCAGGAGCAGCAACGGGGTTCCCGCCGACCAGGCCTGCGGGCTGCACGCGGTGGGGTATTCGACGGGGTAGAGGGTGCGCGACCGGTCGTATCCGGCGAACGCCTCGGGCAGTCGACCGTTGAAGTAGTTGGCGGCGTCGAGCATCCCCTGGCAGATGGTGGCGGCCTCCCGGCGGAAGCCGTACCGCCACAGCCCCCAGGCGATGATCGAGTTGTCGAACGGCCACACCGTGCCGACGTGGTAGCCCAACGGGTTGTAGCGGGCGCAGCCGGTCGCCAGCGTCCGCACGCCCCAGCCGGAGAAGAGCCGTCGACTGAGCAGGTGCTCGGCGACCTTCGCCGCCCGGGATTCGTCGACGATGCCGCTCCACAGCAAATGGCCGATGTTGGAGGACAGGGCGTCGACCTGCCCGCCGTCGGCGTCGAGCGCGAGCGCGTAGTACTCCCCGTCGGCCACCCAGAAGTCCTGGTTGAACCGCACCTTCAGCTCCGCCGCCTCGCGTTCCAGCCGGTCCGCGTACGCGGGGTCACCCCAGCACAGCCGGGCCAGCCGGGCACCCCGGATCTTCGCGTCGTACGCGTACCCCTGAAGTTCGCAGGTGGCGCGGGGAAAGGGCGGCAGCCGGCCGTCGCGGTAGGAGACCGATTCCGGGGAGTCCTTCCAGCACTGGTTCACCAGGCCGCTCACCGGATTGCGGGTCTGGTACCAGATGTAGCCGGTGTCGAGCAGGTCGCCGTAGCTGTCGATCCACTCCAGGGCGGCCCGGGCTTCCAGCTCCAAGGCGCGCACCAGCGTCGTGTCGCCGGTCCAGCGCTCGTACTCGTCGAGCAGGATGACGAAGAGCGGGGTGGTGTCGGCGGCGCCGTAGTAGGGCGAGTGGGGTTGCTCCTCGAAGCCCGCCGACTCGCCGTAGCGGAGCTCGTGCAGGATCTTGCCGGGTTCCTCGTCGCGGAAATCGTGGCACCGGTTGCCCTGCCCGTAGGCGAGCGGCCCCAGGGTGTTCGGGGCGAGCTGCGGCGTGAACGGCATCGCCTGCAGACAGGTGAACATGCTGTCCCGGCCGAACAGGGTCATGAACCAGGGCAGCCCGGCGGCCACCAGCTCCATTGCCTCGGTGATGGAGGTGTATCGCAGCGCGGCCAGGTCGGTCAGGCTCCGTCGGTACGCCGTCGCCAGCGGCGGGTACTCGCAGTTCAGCGTCGGGGCCGCGGCCGCCCAGCACCGCAACTCGTGCCGGAGTTCGTCCGGCGACCGGGCATGGCGCAGCTTGAGGGTGTCGCGGAAGTCCCGGCCCTCCGCCCCCAGCACGAACGTCCGGACGTGCAACTTGGTGCGCCACTCGCCCTCGGCGGGGATCCGGATCTGGAAGGTCATCCCGCCGGGGTCGATCCGAGCGGGGGCGGTCGTGGAGATGACGGTTTCCCGGTGGAAGTTGTCCCGCTGGTACCGCAGCCGCAGCTGGCCCTCCTCCACGATGACGGCCACCGGCACCCGCTTGGCCTGCGGGTTCTTGATTTCGAACAGGTCGGCGAAGTCACTGCCCATCGCCACCCGGACGGTCAGCTCGACCTCCTCGCCGGCGTGGTTGAGCACCGCGAGATCCTCGACGAAGCTGCCCCCGATGGTGCGGTGCCGGATGACCGAGACCTTGGCGTCGACGTAGTGCGTGGGTTCGCCCGGCACCAGGAAGAACCGGGTCTCGAAGTACTGGATGTCGTCGACCGAGAGCGCGTGCAGCCGTTCCCCGTCGAGGGTCAGCTGCCAGGTCGACAGGAACCGGGTGTCGTACGAGAACAGACCCGTCGGCACGCTCGGCGACGGATCGACGTCGCCCCGACCGTCGCTGACCAGGAACGTGTTGCCGTCCAGGATGCTGACCGTCTCCTTCATGACGATCCAGCGGACTTCCGGTCGAGCGTGGCCCGCAGCCGCTCCCGCCACGCGGCCCCGTGCGGCGCGTGCCGTCGCGCCACCGACCGCGGGTCCTCGGCTCCGGCCGGCGCGGGAAAGAGCCGCTGGAACGCCAGGATGAGCCGAGGGTCGGTCCCCGCGAAGGTGGCCTCGTTGCGCAGCAACGCCGCGGTCGCCGGGGTCTCGCCGCGCACGAGCCGGTCGAAGAGCTCCGGCGTGGTGGTGAAGACGCCGTCAGCGGGCCGGCTCTCCCGGTTGACCGTCACGTTTCCGGCCGCGATCTCCACGAACCACTGTTCGACGTGATCGGCGGTCACCAGGTCGATCCGCAGCGTCCCCCGCAGGTGCGGTGGCACGATCGACCCGCGCGTGCCGAGAGACAGCAGGAACGCCTCCCTCTCCCCGCCCATGCCAGCTCCCCTGCGCAGGTTCATTCAGAGCGTAGGTCGGGGCTGTTGCCCGTGTCGGTGTTTCGGCCCGCAACGGAACCGGCCGGCGCGTCCGCGCTGCGGGCGGGGCGCCGGCCGGCTTCCACCGGAGCTCGCGACGGTCAGCAGCCGATCACCCAGTAGCTGGGGCCGGTCTGCTTGAGGGTGGTCGTGTAGTAGGTGTTGTAGAGGCCCATGTACTGGTTGGAGCCGAGGGCGTAGGTGTAGCCGCCGGACTGGTAGGCGCGGCCGGCGGTCACGTGTGCGTAGTTGCTGGCGGTGACGCAGACCGGGGAGGTCGTCGGGGACGGCGACGGGGACGCCGTGGGGCTGGGCGAGGCGGTCGCCGTCGGGCTGGGGCTCGGGCTGGTGCCGCCGTCGAGGCCGAAGAAGAGCGCATCCCGGTAGGTCGAGCAGATGGTGTCCAGGAAGTACGACGTGGCGGTGCCGCACTGGTCGGTCGCCGAACCCGGGTCGACCGGGGTGCCGTGCCCCATCCCGGAGACCCGGTAGAGGCGGACCGCGTCGTTTCCGTACACCTCCAGGCTGGTGCCGGCTGGCAACGAGGCGGTGCTGGTCGGGGTCTGCGAGACGCCCAGCACGTTCGTCCACTGGTCGCGGGACTCGACCGCGTTCATCGGCGCCACCGTGGTGTCCGACGTGCCGTGCCAGATCGCCACCCGTGGACGTCGCCCGGTGTACCCGGAGTACGCGCCCCGGACCAGGTCGCCCCACTGCGCCGGGGTCTTGTCGACACCGGGGTTCATGCACGAGTACGCGCTGGTGGTGCTGGTGGCGCAGCGGTACGGGATGCCGGCGATGACCGAGCCGGCGGCGAAGACGTCCGGGTAGGTGGCGAGCATGACGGCGCTCATCGCCCCGCCGGCGGAGAGGCCGCTGACGAAGATCCGGCCGGGGTCGACGCCGTAGTTCGTCTTCGCGTAGTCGACCATCTGCTTGACCGACAGCGCCTCGCCCTGCCCGCGGGTGGTGTCGCCGGTCTCGAACCAGTTGAAGCAGGAGTTGGCGTTGTTGGCCGACGGCTGCTGGGCCACGATCAGCGCGAACTTCCACAGGTCGGCGTACTTCTGCCAACCGGAGTTGGTGAAGTAGCCGGACGCGTTCTGGGTGCAGCCGTGCAGCAGCACCACTGCCGGGGCGTTGGCGGGCAGGCCGTCCGGGCGGTAGGCGTACATGCCCAGGTTGCCGGGGTTGGAGCCGAAGCCGGTGACCTGGGTGAGCGTGGCGGCCTGGGCGGGCAGGGCCACGGCGAGCACGCCGGCGGCGGCGAGCACGACCCCGGCGACCGCCCCGGCGAGTCGGGTGAGGATGGATGAGGAGCGGCGCACGGCGACCTCCTGACGGCGAATGTGAACTTGGTCACCCCCGAGTTGCCGAGAGGTTACGTCTCTGTTGCCACCCGCCGACATGGCGGAGACAACCACATTCGTCGATGCGACGATATGGCCCAGGCCGACGTGGCGACACGAGCTTTCGTGTCTGCCCGGCGTGTCCGGGTCCGGTTGGTAACGTCCGCTGCGTGCCGACCTCCCCGTCACTGGCGACCGGCCCGTCGCCCGCGTCCGCGCCCGTCACCCGGGACCGTCGCGCCGACCTGATCGTGACGCTGGCGGCGCTGGCCCTGGCCTTCTGGGTGACCAGCGGGCTGTGGTGGGACCCGAACAGCCGCGCGATCACCGTCAACTCCAGCGACCAGGCGCTCTTCGAGTGGCTACTCGCCTTCGGCGGGCACGCGCTCATCAACGGGGAGAACCCGCTGTTCACCCACCTGATCAACGTCCCGGACGGGGTGAACCTCGCGGTCAACACCTCGGTCACCGTGTACGCGTGGGTCTTCGCCCCGCTGACGTACCTGATCGGGCCGCCCGCGACGTTCCTGGTGGTGCTCACCCTCAACCTGGCTGCCACCGCGCTGGCCTGGTACTGGCTGCTCAGCCGGCACCTGGTCCGCAGCCGGCTGGCCGCCGCGGTCGGCGGGCTCTTCATCGGCTACTGCCCGGCGATGGTGTCGCACGCCAACGCCCACCTGAACTGGACCGCCGGCTGGCTGGTGCCGCTGCTGATCTGGGGCGTCTTCGCGCTACGCCGCCCGGGCAACGCTTTGCGCGGCGGCGTCGTGCTCGGCGTGCTGGTGGCGGTCGCCTTCTCGATCGCCGCCGAGGGGCTCTTCTTCACCGCCCTCGCGGTGGCTCTCTTCCTCGTCGTCCAATCGCTGCACCCGGCCCGCTGGGCCGAGGTACGCGCCAGCCTTCCCGCCTTCCTGCGCGGCGTCGGGGTCACCGCGGTGGTCGCCGGGGTGCTGCTCGCGTACCCGCTCTGGCTGCACTTCGCCGGCCCGCAGCGCTTCCACGGAACCGGCTTCGACCCGCTGATCCACTCCGAGGACATCGCCGCCTATGGCTCGTACCCGCGCCGGTCGCTGGCCGGCTGGGCCGGGTACGGCACCTCGCTCGCACCGAACCCGACCGAGGAGAACTCCTTCTTCGGCATCCCGCTGCTGCTGCTCGCCGTCGCCTGCTTCGGGCTGCTCTGGCGCCGGGCCGACCAGGCGTTCCGGGCCACCCTCGCCGCGCTCGGGGTCACCGCCGTCGTCTTCGCGGTGCTCTCCTGGGGGCCGAAGGCCAAGTGGAACGGCCAGCGGACCGACCAGCTCCTGCCGTTCGGGGTGCTGGACAACCTGCCGGTGGTCAACGCCGCCCTGCCCTCGCGCCTGGCGCTGGTGGTCGCGCCGGTGATCGGCCTGCTGCTCGCGTACGCGATCGACGAGCTCCGCGCCCGGCCGCCCCGGCACCGCGCCACCGGAGCGGTGTGGGCGGTCGGCTTCGCGGTGGCGCTGCTGCCGCTGCTGCCCACCCCGCTGCTCACCAGCGTCCGCGAGCCGATCCCGGCGTTCATCACCGCCGGCACCTGGAAGCAGCACGTCTCTCCCGGCGGCGTGCTCACCCCGCTGCCGTTGACCATCGACGTCACGCCCGACGGCCAGCGCTGGCAGGCGTACGCGCTGGCCCACCAGCGGGGTGAGTTCCGCATTCCGGCCGGCTTCTTCCTCGGCCCCGGCGGCCCGGACGGCCGGGGCCGGATCGGCCCGGTCCCCCGCACCTTCGACTCGCTCATGGACCAGGCCGGGCGGACCGGCCTGCCGCCGATCATCACCGACGGCAGCATCAAGCAGTCCCTGGCCGACCTGCACTACTGGCACGTCGAGGCGGTGGTCCTGCCGGACCGGGTGCACGGCGCCAAGTACGACATCGACGAGGACGCCCTGCGCCGCACCGCCACCGCCCTCCTTGGCCCCCCGCAACGCATCGACGACGTCTGGCTCTGGAAGGTCCCCCCGGCCTGACCCGCCCCGAATCTCCCGCGATCTTGCACTTGTCGCCCCCGCATCTCGGGCGAAAGCCCCGAATCGCCGGCCGCAAGTGCAAGATCGGCAAGGAATGGCGACGAGGCTCACGGGGGTGGGC
>NZ_QGGF01000528.1 GCF_003857015.1 Micromonospora globispora
GCCGGCCACGTGCGACGGGTGCTCGAGCTGACCGGCGTCCTGCCGATCCTCACCGACGGGGCGGCCTGACCGCCGCCGCGTCAGTGCGAGCGTGCCGCATCGCGTTGATCGCCCTGGCCGGTCACCCGAGCTCGGGTCCCGCCTCCTCAGAGGCCGGGCGTGCCGGGGGCGTGAGCAGGTCCTGCAGGCCGGTCAGCGTCAGCACCGCCTCGGCGGGGCTGCCGGGTTCGGCGGCGACCCGTAGGCGGTCCAAGTCCGCGGCGAGGTGGTGCAGGAGTTGCACGGCCGCGCTGCTGAGATGACTGACCGCGCTGACGTCGATGGTGAGGGGTAGCGCACCGCCCCGGTTGGCCTGCAGGATCGCGGCGTGCAGTCGGGGGGTGGTGACCATGTCCACCGGGCCGTGCACTTCGAGCGTCTTCCCGTCCGGGGTTTCGATGACATGAATCGATATCTCATCGACCGTGGGGTCGCGGCGGCGAGTAGCCGTCGGATGCACGGCCCCGCTGGTCACGGTGGTCGGGCGACCGAGGCGGTGGCGCATGTGGAGGCTGGTGCCGACGTCGGTGCGGACGACGTCCAGGTGGTCGACGAGACCTCGGATCATCGCCAGTCCGCGACCGCGCCCTCCGGG
>NZ_QGGF01000667.1 GCF_003857015.1 Micromonospora globispora
CGGCGTCGGCCAGCACCGCGCCGCCGAGGCTGGCGCGGACCGGGCCGTCGGCGCAGAGCACGGTGCAGACCCCGCGGTCGACCCGGGCCACCCGGCCCGGCCGGTGGTCGCTGCGCCGTCGTACGTGTGCCGCCCACCCGGCGTCCCAGCCGAGGGCGGTCAGATCGATGGTCATGGCATCCTCATCGGTGTCGAGGTGGAACATGGCGGAACACGCGTGCTACGACCGGCATGATCACCACCTCCGCTCCGACGTCCCGGTGCCGCGTCCGAATCCGACGGTAGGGGGCGCACCGGCGCGCCGAAAGCGATTTCCCCGGCGACGCGGGAGCCCCGTACCGCTAGGGTCGGTGGGTGACCACCGATCCGCTGCTGCTGACCGGCGAAGTGGACGACGCGACAGCCCGCCTGCTGCGCACCGTGACCGCCTTCGACGCCGCGGACGTCGCCGCCGCGTCCCTGCTGCCGGGCTGGACCCGGGGTCATGTGCTGACCCACCTGGCCCGCAACGCCGACGGCTTCGTAAACCTGCTGACCGCCGCCCGCACCGGCGAGCGGATCCCGATGTACGCCAGCGCGGCCGCCCGCGCCGCCGACATCGAGGCCGGCGCCGCCCGCCCGCCCGC
>NZ_QGGF01000773.1 GCF_003857015.1 Micromonospora globispora
CCACCGCGGGCGCGGTGACCGCGATCCTGGACCGGATCGGCCTGGTGGCCGGGCCGGCCGGCCCGGTACGGCGGCGCACGGTGCTGGTGGTCCGCAGCGACGCGGCCGGGGACGTGCTGGTCACCGGCCCCGGCATCCGGGCGGTGGCCGCCGCAGCGGAACGGCTGGTGCTGCTCTGCGGCCCACGCGGACGGGCCGCCGCGGAGCTGCTGCCCGGGGTGGACGAGCTCATCGAGTGGCCGCTGCCCTGGATCGACGGCCGGCCGGCCCCCGTCGACCCTGACGACATGCGCCGACTCACCGCCCGCCTCGCCGCCGTCAACGCCGACGAGGCGGTCATCTTCACCTCCTTTCACCAGTCCCCACTGCCCCTGGCCCTGCTGCTGCGGATGGCCGGGGTACCCCGGATCAGCGCCATCAGCGACGACTACCCCGGCTCCCTGCTCGACGTCCGACACCGGGTACCCGTCGGCATCCCCGAACCCGAACGCGCCCTCTCCCTCGCCGCCGCCGCCGGGTTCACCCTGCCCACCGACGACCAGCCCGGGCTGCGGCTACGCGCCGACCTGACCGGCCCCCGCCCGGACGGCCTCGACGGCGACTACGTCGTGGTG
>NZ_QGGF01000774.1 GCF_003857015.1 Micromonospora globispora
GCCCGAGTCGTCTTCGCCCGGTACATCGCGGCGTCAGCGTCGGCCAGGGAGGCGGCGAGACCGGCCGGACTGGCGGGGGCGAGGCCGATGCTGGCCGTGACCGCGACGGCGACACCGGAGGGCAGCCGGACGGGGGCGGCGATCGCGGCGGCCAGCTGGCGGGCAGCCGCGGTGGGGTCGGGGTCGCAGACCAGGGCGGCGTACTCATCCCCACCAAGCCGGGCGGCGACGCCGTGGACCGTGCGGAGCCGGTGGGCCACGGCGGTGAGCACCACATCCCCGGCGGCGTGGCCGTGGGTGTCGTTGACCGGCTTGAAGCCGTCCAGGTCGACCACGACCACCCACGGCCGGACGGGGGCGAGCTGGGTCCACGCGTCGGCCAGGCCAGCACGGTTGGCGAGGCCGGTCAGCGGGTCGCGTCGGGCGGCCCGTTGCAGCGCGGCGAGTTCGTAGCGGGCGACATAGAGGCAGTAGCGGTCCCAGCAGAACAGGACCAGCGCGCCGATGAGGAGCAGGCCGGAGGCGATGGCGTCGCTCATCGGGTCACCTCCCCGACCAGCGGAGTGCCGTTGCGGCGGGTTTGGCTCTTATACACAACTCC
>NZ_QGGF01000248.1 GCF_003857015.1 Micromonospora globispora
CCCGGACGCTGCTCCAGATCGGTGAGGCCGGCGGTCGCGCCGAGGGCCTCGGCGTACACCTGGTCGGCGTCGAGCCGGCGCAGCTCCTCGGCCAGTTCGTCCCCGAGCGGCCGGCGGACCAGCGGCAGGGCGCGGTCCTCCTGCCCGGTACGCCGGAAGGTGGCGATGTTGTCCTCCCGGGTGAGGGTCAGCTCGTCGCCGTTGGCGCAGCGCAGCTGCACCTCGCGCATCCGGGGGTACTGGTCGGTGGGCTCCCACACCGGGTCGATGCCGAGCCGGGCGGCCAGCCAGCCGCGCATCAGCGCCGCGGTCGGGTCGGTCCGGGGCGCCACCACGGTCGCCTCGGTGACCCGGGCCTGGGTGGTGTCGAACGCCCCGGCGACCAGGGTTCGCCACGGGGTGATCCGGGTCCAGGCCAGGTCGGTGTCGCCGGGGGCGTAGTCCGCGGCCCGCTGCTTCAGCGCGGCGACCGGGTCGGCGGCCTGGGCGGCGTCGGTGATCCGCCGGTCCGCCACCACGCCGAGGAAGTCCGTGGCGATCTCCACCGGGGGCTCCCCGTGCCACCAGGTCACCACCGGCACGTCCGGCACCAGCAGCGGCATCACCACCGACTCGGCGTGCAGCGCGAGCCGGCCGTACATCCGGGTCACCACCGCCTCGCACGGGCCCAGCCGGCCACCGACGACGATCTCCGCGTCCAGCCGGTTGCGGTCCCGCTCGAAGTCGGAGCGGACCACCACGACGATCCGGCACGGGTGGGCGGCGGCCGCGATGGTCGCCGCCGCCTCGGCCTCCCGGACCCGCTTCTCGTCCACCACCACGATCAGGGTGAGCGCCATGCCGCTGGCCACCCCGCCCGCGCTGCGTCGCTCCGCGGCGAGCGCCTTGACCACCTCGTTGCCGGTGGTGTCCCACAAGCCGATCAACGGATCCTCCAGGTCTGCTCGGTCATGCCCGTCGCCAGGACCGGCCGTCGCGGGCCAGCATCTCGTCGGCGGCCCGGGGGCCCCACTCGCCGGCCCGGTACGGCTCCGGCTTCGTGGCCGCCCAGGCGTGCTCCAGCGGGTCCACCACCTGCCAGCTCTGCTCCACCTCGGCGGCGTCCGGGAACAGCGTCCGGTCGCCGATCAGCACGTCCAGCACGAGCCGCTCGTACGCCTCCGGGCTGGACTCGGTGAACGCCTCGCCGTACTGGAAGTCCATCGCGATGTCGCGGACCTCCATGGTGGTGCCGGGCACCTTCGAGCCGAACTTCAGCACCACGCCCTCGTCCGGCTGGACCCGGATGACGAGCTGGTTGGGGCCGAGCATCTCCATGTCCTCCGGGTTGAACGGCAGGTGCGGCGCCTTCTTGAACATGATGGCCACCTCGGTGACCCGGCGGGGCAGCCGCTTGCCGGCCCGGATGTAGAACGGCACCTCGGCCCAGCGCCGGTTCTGGATGCCGAGCTTGACGGCCACATACGTCTCGGTGGTGGAGTCCGCCGGGACGCCCTCCTCCTCCAGGTACCCGACCGCGCGCTCGCCGCCCACCCAGCCGGGCAGGTACTGGCCCCGGACGGTGTCCCCGGCGACGTCCTTCGGCACGGTGATCGCCTTGAGCACCTTGAGCTTCTCGGTCCGGATCTCGTCGGCGTCGAAGCTGGTCGGCTCCTCCATCGCCACCAGCGCCAGGAGCTGGAGCAGGTGGTTCTGGAGCACGTCGCGGGCCGCACCGGCCGAGTCGTAGAAGCCGGCCCGGGTACCGATGCCGACGTCCTCGGCCATGGTGATCTGCACCGAGTCGACGTACTTCGAGTTCCACAGCGGCTCGAACAGATTGTTGGCGAACCGCAGGGCGAGGATGTTCTGGACGGTCTCCTTGCCCAGGTAGTGGTCGATCCGGAAGACGTCCTGGCGGGTGAAGACGTCGTCGACCAGGTCGTTGAGCGCCTTCGCCGAGGGCAGGTCGTTGCCGAACGGCTTCTCGACCACCACCCGGCGCCAGCCGCCGGACTTCGCGTTGTCCGCCATGCCGGTGCGGGCGAGCTGCTTGAGCACCACCGGGAAGGCCGCCGGGGGGATGGAGAAGTAGAAGGCGGCGTTGCCCGGGATGCCGTGGGTGTCGCGCAGCTCGTCCAGGGTGGCGGCGAGGTGGTCGAAGGCCGCGTCGTCGTCGAACGAACCGCCGACGAACTTGATGTTGCCGGCCAGCCGGGACCACACTTCCTCCCGCCACGGCGTACGGGCGTGCTTCTTCGCCGCCTCGTGGGCCAGCGACTCGAAGTCGCCGTCGCCCCAGTCCCGCCGGGCGAAGCCGAGGACCACGAAACCGGGCGGCAGCAGCCCCCGGTTGGCCAGGTCGTACACCGCCGGCAGCAGTTTCTTGCGGGCCAGGTCACCGGTGACCCCGAAGATCACCAGAGCGCATGACTCGGGGATCCGCGGCAGCCGCCGGTCCTGAGGGTCGCGCAGCGGGTTCATGCCGCCTCCTCGCTCCGCTTGGTTCACGTCATTCATCGTCACGTCCGTGTCCGTCCGGCCGCATCGAGCAGCTGGGCGACGCCCGCCGCCCGCTCGGTCAGGTGCAGTCGTAGCACCGGTCGCTCCCGACCGGCCAGGGCCTGCCGGTCGCCGGCGGCCTGCGCTGCCTGCAGCTCCCCGAAGCTGTAGGGGCGTCCCGGCACCGGCAGGTCGTCGGTGACCGCGCCGGTCAGCTGAAGGTAGCTGCCGACCTGCGGGCCGCCCTTGTGGTACTGGCCGGTGGAGTGCAGGAAGCGGGGCCCCCACCCGAAGGTCACCGGCCGTCCGGCGGCCTCCGCCAGCAGCGGGCGCAGCCCGGCCGCGCCGGCGTCGGCGTGCCGGTCGAGGTACGCCATCACCGTCAGGTAGCCGTCCCCGCCCAGCCCGTCGAGCAGCCAGCGCAGGACGCCGGCCAGGTCGCCCGGGGCACCCGGCGGGGCGTACACCTCGATGGCGCCCTCGGTGAACGTCGGCGTCTCCGCCGGCGCACCGGAGGCCAGGATGCGGGCGGTGTTCTCCTTGCTCTCGGTGACGTTCGGCTGGTCGAACGGGTCGACGCCGAGCACCACCCCGGCGATCGCGGTGGCGTACTCCCAGGTCAGGAAGTGGGCGCCGAGCGGGCCGTTGACCGCCACGTCGGGGGCGCAGCCGCCGCCGGGCACCGCGCCGGCGTCCAGCGCACCGCCGTAGGTCACGGTCAGCACGTCGCGGCCGGTGGCCCCGGGAGCCTGGGGGGACTCGACGACCACCGGCAGGATGCCCAGGCCGGCTTTGCCGGTGGACTCGGCGATCAGCTGCTCGGCCCAGTCGCCCAGCCCGTCGATCCCAGTGCCGTCGGGGACCAGGGCGACCTTGTCGCGGCCGGTGGTGGCGGCCGCGCCGAGCGCGACGCCCAGCGCCAGGCCGGGGTTGTCGGCGTCCCGGTCGAGCGCCTCGGCCAGCGCCTCGGCCTCGTCGAGCAGTTGCATCACCTCGACCCCGGCCAGCGCGGCGGGCACCAGGCCGAACGCGGTCAGCGCCGAGTACCGGCCGCCGACCTCCGGGTCGGCGTAGATGGTGACCACGCCCATCTCGTTCGCGGTCGCCTCCAGCGGCGAGCCGGGGTCGGTCACCACGACGAAGTGCCGGGCCGCCTCCGCCTCGGTCATGCCGGCGTCGAGGAACGCCTGCCAGTAGGCGCGCCGGTGGCTGTCGGTCTCCACCGTGGCGCCGGACTTGCTGGAGACCACCACCACGGTCCGCTCCAGCCGGTCGGCCAGCGCCGCGCGTACCTGCCCCGGGTCGGTGGTGTCCAGCACGGTCAGCGGCCGACCGAGGGTCCGGGCGATCACCTCCGGGGCGAGCGACGAGCCGCCCATCCCGGCGAGCACCACGTGGTCGAGGTCGGCCAGCTCCTCGGTCAGCTCGGCGAGCTGCGGGAGGAGTTCCCGGCTGCGCCGGTGGGTGTCCAGCCAGCCGAGCCGGTTCCTCGCCTCCGCCTGGGCCTCCGGGCCCCACAGCGTCGGATCCTTCGCGGCCAGCTTGGCCGGGACGCCCCGGGCCACCAGGGCGTCCCGTACGGACGCGGGCGCGGACCGGTCGACCGGGTCCGCGCCGTACACCGCCAACCCGGCGGCCACGTCCGCCCGTCCGGCCAGCAGGTCGCTCACGTCCGCCCCCCGCCGTGCACGACGGCGTGGCGCGCCCCGGGGCGGTGCCCCGAGGCGCGTCCGCGGCCGTCCGTCACGCGTTGCCCCCGGCCTGCTCGGCGGCCTGCGCGCTGCCCTTGGCGGCCTGTCCCGGCTTGCCGGCACCCTTGCCCGCCTCGGCCAGGGACTTCCGCACGCCGTCGAGCAGCTCCAGCCAGCTCGCCTCGAACTTCTCCACGCCCTCGCGCTCCAGAACTACGATCACGTCGGACATGTCCACGCCGACGGCCTCCAGGTCGGTGAAGACCTTGCGGGCGTCGTCGTACGCGCCGGTGATCGTGTCGCCGCGCATCTCACCGTGGTCGGCGAAGGCGTGGATGGTCGGCTCCGGCATGGTGTTGACCGTGCCGGGGGCAATCAGCTCCTCGACGTACATGACATCCCGGTAGTCCGGGTTCTTCGTCGAGGTGGACGCCCAGAGCGGGCGCTGCGGGTGGGCGCCGGCGTCGGCCAGGGCCTGCCAGCGGTCGGAGGCGAAGACCTTGCAGTAGCGCTCGTACGCCAGCCGGGCGTTGGCGATCGCGGCCTTGCCGCGCAGTGCCTTGGCCTCGTCCGAGCCGATCTTCTCCAGCCGCTTGTCGACCTCGCTGTCGACCCGGGAGACGAAGAAGGACGCCACCGAGCCGATCTTCGACAGGTCGTGCCCGTTCGCCTTCGCCTGCTCCAGCCCGGCGAGGAACGCGTCCATCACCGCCGAGTAGCGGTCCAGCCCGAAGATCAGGGTCACGTTGACGCTGATCCCCTCGGCGAGGGTCGCGGTGATCGCCGGCAGCCCCGCCTCGGTCGCCGGGATCTTGATGAAGAGGTTGGGGCGGTCGACCAGCCACCACAGCCCCTTGGCCTCGGCGACCGTCTTCTCCGTCTCGTGGGCCAGCCGCGGGTCCACCTCCAGGGACACCCGGCCGTCCACCCCGGCGGTCGCGTCGTACGCCGGCCGCATCACGTCGCACGCCCACCGCACGTCGTACGTGGTGAGCAGGCGGACCGCCTCCTCGACTTCCAGCCCACGGGTGGCGAGGTCCTTGAGCTGCCAGTTGTACTCGTCCGCGTCGCTCATCGCCTTTGCGAAGATGGTCGGGTTGGACGTCACCCCGACCAGGTGCTTCTCCCGGCGCAGCTGATCCAGCCCGCCGGAGCTCAGTCGTACCCGGGAAAGATCATCGAGCCAGATCGCCACCCCGGCGGCGCTCAGCTCACCCAGCCTGTCCGTCATGCCGTCCACGCTCCCCTCAGTTGCCGGTCGTGAAACCGGTGATCTCGCCCACCCGGGTCAGCGCCGCGTGCGCGGCGGCCACGATCCGGTCGGGGGTGAACCCGAACTGCTCGAAGAGCACGGTGTGCGGGGCGCTCGCGCCGTAGTGCTCCAGGCTCACGCTCTCGCCGCAGTCGCCGACGATCCCGCGCCAGGACATCGCGATGCCCGCCTCCACGCTCACCCGTGCCTTTACCCCGCGCGGCAGGACCGACTCCCGGTACGCCTCGTCCTGCTCGAAGAACCACTCCTGGCAGGGCATGGAGACCACCCGGGTGGGGGTGCCGTCGGCCTCCAGCCGCTCCCGCGCGGTGAGGCAGAGCTGCACCTCGGAGCCGGTGCCGATGATGATCACCTGCGGCTTGCCGTTGGAGGCCTCGGCCAGCACGTAGCCGCCCTTGGCGACGCCCTCGGCGCCGGTCAGCTGGGACCGGTCCACGGTCGGCAGCGCCTGGCGGCTCAGCGCGAACGCGGTCGGCCGGTCGGTGTGCTCGAGGGCCTGCCGCCACGCCCAGGCGGTCTCGTTGGCGTCGGCCGGGCGGACCACGTCCAGGCCGGGGATGGCCCGCAGTGCGGTCAGGTGCTCCACCGGCTGGTGGGTGGGGCCGTCCTCGCCGAGGCCGATCGAGTCGTGCGTCCAGACGTAGACCACCGGCAGCTTCATCAGCGCGGCGAGCCGCACCGAGGGGCGCATGTAGTCGCTGAACACCAGGAACGTGCCGCCGTACGGGCGGGTACCCCCGTGCAGGGCGATGCCGTTGAGGATCGCGCCCATGGCGTGCTCACGGATGCCGAAGTGCAGGGTGCGGCCGTACTCGTCGCCCGGGAAGTCCTTGGTGGCGTGCACCGCCGGGATGAACGACGGCTCGCCCTTCATCGTGGTGTTGTTGCTCTCCGCGAGGTCGGCCGAGCCGCCCCAGAGCTCCGGCAGCACGGGGGCCAGCGCCTCCAGCACCTTGCCGGAGGCGGCCCGGGTGGCGACGCCCTTGGCGTCCGCGGGGAAGGTCGGCAGCGCGTCGGCCCAGCCCTCCGGCAGCTTCCGGACGGCCATCCGGTCCCAGAGCGCCTTGCGCTCCGGGTTGGCCTTCGCCCAGGTCTCGTACGCGCCGTTCCACTCCTGCTGGGCCGCGGCGCCCCGGGCCATCACCGTCCGGGCGTGGTCGAGCACCTTCTCGTCGACCTCGAAGTTCTTCTGCGGGTCGAAGCCGAGGATCTCCTTGGTGGCCTTCACCTCGTCCGCGCCGAGCGCCGAGCCGTGGATCTTGCCGGTGTTCTTCTTGTTCGGCGCGGGCCAGCCGATGATGGTGCGCAGGGCGATGAAGGAGGGGCGGCCGGTCTCCGCCTTGGCGGCCAGCAGCGCCTGGTACAGCGCCTCCACGTCCTCGTGGTAGTCGCCCTGGTCGGCGTCGCCGCGGCGCCAGTCGACGGTCTGCACGTGCCAGCCGTACGCCTCGTAGCGGGCGGCGACGTCCTCGCTCTTGGCGATCCGGGTGTCGTCCTCGATCGAGATCTCGTTGTCGTCGTAGATCACGCAGAGGTTGCCCAGCTGCTGGTGGCCGGCGAGGGAGCTGACCTCGTGGGAGATGCCCTCCTCGATGTCACCGTCGGACGCGATGCACCAGATGTCGTGGTCGAAGACCGACTCGCCGGTTTCGGACTCGGGGTCGAAGAGGCCGCGTTCGCGGCGGGCCGCCATCGCCATGCCGACCGCGTTGCCGAGGCCCTGGCCGAGCGGACCGGTGGTGGTCTCCACGCCCGGGGTGTGTCCGTGCTCCGGGTGGCCCGGGGTGAGCGAGCCCCACTGCCGCAGCGACCTGAGGTCCTCCAGGCTCAGCGGGTACCCGGAGAGGACGAGCTGGATGTAGAGGGTCAGGCTGGAGTGCCCGGCGGAGAGCACGAACCGGTCGCGGCCGGGCCAGTTCGGGTCGGCCGGGTTGTGCCGCATGACCCGGTTGAAGAGCAGGTACGCCGCGGGCGCGAGGCTCATCGCCGTGCCCGGGTGGCCGTTGCCGGATTTCTCCACGGCGTCCATGGCCAGCACGCGGACCGTGTCGACGGCCCTGCGGTCGAGGTCGGACCAGTTGAGAGCGGGGTGCTCGGGTCGGTTGGCAGCCACGATGGTTGTGCTCCTCGGCAGATGGGCGGAACCCTCACTGATGACCCTATCGAGCGGTTCTAAACGTGCGCCCGGGGATCTCTGTATGCCGTTCTGTACTCCTGCGACCGGATCGGCCGTTCCCGTCGACTGTGACGGCCCGCACCGTTCTCGGGTCTGCGGGGCAGCGAAAACGACGACGCGTAGTCTGTGGGGCGGTGTGTGGACCCGGACGGGTCCGGGCCGACCCGATCTCCCCCTGCCGACGCCGGAAGGTGGCAATCCGTGAGCATGATCACCGAGCGCCCCGTCAGCAACTCTGCCGGGCAGCCGCCGGTGCGCACGGTGGCCGGGGCGTCGGCGACCGGCCGTCGGGACGTTCGGGCCGTTGTCTCCGCGTACGTCGCGCTGACCAAGCCGCGGATCGTCGAGCTGCTGCTCGTGACGACGGTGCCGGCGATGATGCTCGCGGACGGCGGCATGCCGTCGCTCTGGCTGGTCGCCGTGGTGCTGGTCGGCGGCTCGCTCGCGGCCGGCGCGGCCAGCGTGCTCAACTGCTACATCGACCGGGACATCGACCAGCTGATGCGGCGCACCAAGCGTCGTCCGCTGCCGGCGCACACCGTGTCGCCGCGCAACGCGCTGGTCTTCGGGTTGGTGCTGGCGGTGGTCTCGGTCGCCATGATGGCGGCGTTCACCAACCTGCTGGCCGCCGGGCTGACCCTGGCCGCGATCGCCTACTACGACCTCGTCTACACGCTGTGGCTGAAGCGGACGACCGCCGCCAACACCTTCTGGGGCGGGGCGTGCGGGGCGGCCCCGGTGCTGATCGGCTGGGCCGCGGTCACCGGCTCGCTGGCTCCCGCCGCATGGTGGCTCTTCGCGGTGGTCTTCTTCTGGCAGATGCCGCACTTCTACGCGCTGGCCATCAAGTACAAGGCGGACTACGCCCGGGCCGGCATCCCGATGTTGCCGGTGGTGGCCTCGGTCCGCCGGGTCAACGCCGAGATCATCATCTTCTCCTGGCTGACCCTCTTCTCCTCGCTGGCCGTCTGGCCGCTGGGGATGAGCCCGATCTACGGCGTCACGGCGCTGGTGGTCGGTGGCATCTTCGTGGTGGAGGCGCACAAGCTCTGCCGGCGCGCCGCGCGCGGCGAGGCGGTCAAGCCGATGCGGCTGTTCCACTGGTCCACCACCTACCTGACCATCCTCTTCGCTGCCGTCGCGCTCGACGCCCTGATCTGAGCGGCGCCGCGGACCGATCCCGGTGGATGGCTCCGGGGACGCCGGAAGATTTTTTCGGATTTTTTGCGACCTGAGCGAGGTCGCGCAACCGGGACAGATAGTGACGATCTTGCGTGTCCGCTTCGCCCGGACTTAAGCGACATGCTCGGGCAAATTACCTGTGCTCTTCCTTAAACCTGTTGGTAATCGGCATCACAAATTGTTCATGTAACTCGCGCATGGGGGTGGAACTCTGCTTAGGCTTCGCGTCATGGCAGATGGTTCCGATACGACGCTGACGGCTGAGAAGACCGCCACGGAGCAGGCCCCCAACGGCCTGGTCTCGGGCATCAAGTCGTTCGCCGGCGCCCACGGCGGGGCGAAGGCGGTCATCGAGTACGTCGGCAAGCGCGGTGCGCGGATCGTCCTCGTGGGTGAGGACGGGGCGTGGGCCGACCAGTTCGCGGACGGCACCGACATCGCGCGGCAGGCCTGCGCCAAGGCGGGGGTCGCCGTCGAGAACGCCTGGGAGCGTGAGCTGATGGACCAGATGCGTCCGAGCAACGACCTCTGGCGGTCGATGGCCCGGCGCACGATGGCCCGTTGACATAAATTGACCAACCACCACCAGTCGACCCGGGGGGAACCCCGGGTCGCTCTCGTCACCTGTGCCGAGCTGTCCGACCTCGACCCGGACGACCGACTCGTGCTCGCTCCGCTGGCCGCCCGCGGCGTCACCGTCGAGGCGGCCGTCTGGGACGACCCGGCCGTGGACTGGTCCGGGTACGACCTGGTCGTGTTCCGCTCGCCCTGGGACTACGCGCTGCGCCGCGACGAGTTCGTCGCCTGGGCGCAGACCGTACCGGCCCTGCTCAACCCGGCCGACGTGGTCCGCTGGAACACCGACAAGCGGTACCTGGCTGAACTCTCCGCCGCCGGGGTGCCCACCGTCCCGACGGCCTGGGTGGGCCCGGGGGAGACCTGGACCCGGCCCGCCGACCGCGGTGAGTACGTCATCAAGCCCGCGGTCAGCGCCGGCAGCCAGGACACCGGCCGGTACGACCTGGCCGACCCGGAGCACCGGGAGCTGGCCGAGGCGCACGTGCGACGCCTCTCCGACGCGGGCCGGGTAACCATGGTCCAGCCGTACCTGAGCGCGGTGGACACGGCCGGCGAGACCGCACTGCTCTTCCTGGCCGGCCCGGACGGCCTGGCGTTCAGCCACGCGATCCGCAAGGGCCCAATGCTGACCGGGCCGGACCTGGGCGTGGAGGGGCTCTACAAGCCCGAGGAGATCGCCGCCCGGTCGGCCACGCCGGAGCAGTTGGCCGTCGCGGAGAAGACCCTGGCCGTGGTGCCGGGCGGCACCGAGCGGCTGCTCTACGCCCGGGTCGACCTGATCCCCGGCGCGGACGGCTCACCCGTCCTGGTGGAGCTGGAGCTGACCGAGCCGAGCCTGTTCATTGGGTACGCCGACGGCGCCCCCGACCGACTGGCCGAGGCGATCTGCACCCACCTGCGCTTGCGCGCCTGACCTCTTCCGGGTGAGTTTGTCGTCGCCGAGCGACGACAAGCGCACCCGTTCCCGTCTTCGGGAGCCGGGCGTGGGCGGCGACCCGGCGGCGGGTGAGCCCCGCCGGTCAGGCGGCGACCGTGACCCGTTGGCCGGCCGCGACGGCGCCCACGGCCGGGTCGGCCGGGCGGCGTTCCCGGGTCGACCAGAGGACCGCCAGGGTGGCCAGCAGGACCAGGCAGGAGCCGAGCATGTGCGCGGCGACCAGCACCGCCGGCAGGTGGGTGAAGTACTGCACGAAGCCGATCAGGCCCTGACTCAGCTCGACCGCGACCAGCACCACGGCGGCCCGGGCCGCCCGAGTCGCGCCGACCGCCCGGAATGCGAAGACCAGCGCCACGGAGAGGCCGATCAGCAGGAACACACCGTCGGCGTGCACCTGGGAGATCGCCTCGGGGTCCAGACCGTTGCGGGCGGCGCCCTGGTCGCCGGCGTGCGGGCCGCTGCCGGTGACCCACGTGCCGACCACCAGCACCGCGGCGCTCACCAGCGTGGTGAACAGCGCCAGCGCGCGCAGTGGTGCGGGCACGGTGGGCACCGCCGGCCCGTCCGGCTCGGCGATGCGCCGCCAGAGGGCGTACGCGGCGGCGATGACCACCATCGAGGCGAGGAAGTGCAGCCCGACCACCCAGGGGTTCAGGTGGGTCAGCACGGTGATCCCGCCGATCACGGCCTGCGCGGGGATGCCCAGGAAGACGGCGACCGCCAGCGACAGCACCCCGCGCGGCCGGACCCGGTGGGTCAGGATTCCCAGCAGCACGGCCAGCGCGATGATGCCCACCGCGAAGGTGAGCAGCCGGTTGCCGAACTCGATCATCCCGTGCACGCCCATCTCCGGCGTGGTGGTGTACGACCCGTCGGTGCACCGGGGCCAGGTGGGGCACCCCAGGCCCGAGGCGGTGAGGCGGACCGCCCCGCCGGTCACCACGATCCCCACGTTCGCGATGATCGAGGCGTACGCGAGGCGGCGCAGCAGCGTGACGGAGACCGGGAACCGCGCGGAAGGCATCACGGCGCAAATCCTACGCACCGTAGTGGTACCCGATCGGGCGACTCCGCCGCACCGGTGGTACGGATCACCGGGACCCGGGTTTGCGACTCCCGAGCGAATTACGTAACGTTGGCGTTGTGAAAAACACGGCGGCGCTCTCCGAGCACCTCCAGGCGACCGGTCCGGTCGCCGGTACCGCCGCGTCCGATCTTTCCACCCGGGACCGGGTCACCCAGCTCCTGTTGGAGCGGGGGGCGACCACCGCGGCCCAGCTCGGCTCGGCGCTCGGGCTCAGCCCGGCGGCCATCCGGCGGCACCTCGACGCGATGCTCGCCGACGGCGACGTGGTCGCCCGCGAGCAGACCGTCCGGGGCAGCCGCGGCCGGGGCCGCCCGGCGAAGGTGTTCGTGCTGACCGACGCCGCCCGGGTCCGCTGCGGCACCCACCACTACGACAACATGGCCACCGCCGCGCTGCGCTGGATCGCTCGCAACGGCGGTTCGGAGGCGGTCGAGGCGTTCGCCGCCGACCAGGTGGCCGCCCTGGAGGCCCGCTGCCGGGCCGCGATGGAGGACGCCGGCGACGAGCCGCTCGCGCGGGCGGAGGCGCTCGCCGGAGCGCTGACCGCCGAGGGTTACGCTGCCAACGCGTCCACGATCGCCTCCGGCGGCCAGCTGTGTCAGCACCACTGCCCGGTGGCGCACGTGGCCGCCGAGTTCCCCCAGCTGTGCGAGGTCGAGACCGCGGTGATCTCCCGCCTGGTCGGCACCCACGTGCAGCGCCTGGCCACCATCGCGCACGGCGACGGGGTGTGCACCACGCACATCCCCGCCCAGCCGCGTGCCCAGTCCGGTAACACCGTCACCACTGTGAGGACAGATAGATGACCGAGCAGATCGTCCAGCCCCTGACCCAGGAGGAGCAGCTCGCCGCCCTCGGTCGCTACGAGTACGGCTGGGCCGACTCCGACGTCGCCGGGGCCGCCGCCCAGCGTGGCCTCAACGAGGCGGTGGTGCGGGACATCTCGGCGAAGAAGAACGAGCCGGCCTGGATGCTCGACCTGCGCCTGAAGGGCCTGCGGCTGTTCGGCCGCAAGCCGATGCCGGCCTGGGGCGCGGACCTCACCGGGATCGACTTCGACAACATCAAGTACTTCGTCCGGTCCACCGAGAAGCAGGCCACCAGCTGGGAGGACCTGCCGGAGGACATCAAGAACACCTACGACCGGCTGGGCATCCCGGAGGCGGAGAAGCAGCGGCTGGTCGCCGGTGTCGCGGCGCAGTACGAGTCCGAGGTGGTCTACCACAAGATCCGCGAGGACCTCGAGGAGCAGGGTGTCATCTTCCTCGACACCGACACCGCCCTCAAGGAGCACGAGGACATCTTCAAGGAGTACTTCGGCACGGTGATCCCGGTCGGCGACAACAAGTTCGCCGCGCTCAACACCTCCGTGTGGTCGGGTGGCTCGTTCATCTACGTGCCGAAGGGCGTGCACGTGGAGATCCCGCTGCAGGCCTACTTCCGGATCAACACGGAGAACATGGGCCAGTTCGAGCGGACGCTGATCATCGTCGACGAGGGCGCCTACGTGCACTACGTCGAGGGCTGCACCGCGCCGCTGTACTCCTCCGACTCGCTGCACAGCGCGGTCGTGGAGATCATCGTCAAGAAGAACGCGCGCTGCCGCTACACGACCATCCAGAACTGGTCGAACAACGTCTACAACCTGGTCACCAAGCGCGCCGTCTGCCACGAGGGCGCGACCATGGAGTGGGTCGACGGCAACATCGGCTCCAAGGTCACCATGAAGTACCCGGCGGTCTACATGACCGGCGAGCACGCCAAGGGCGAGGTGCTTTCGGTGGCCATGGCCGGCGAGGGGCAGCACCAGGACGCCGGCGCCAAGATGGTGCACGCCGCGCCGCACACCTCCTCGACCATCGTGTCGAAGTCGATCGCCCGGGGCGGCGGCCGCACCTCGTACCGCGGTCTGGTCCAGGTGCTGGAGGGTTCGCACAGCAGCCGGAGCACGGTCAAGTGCGACGCGCTGCTGGTCGACACCATCTCCCGCTCGGACACCTACCCGTACGTCGACATCCGCGAGGACGACGTGTCGATGGGGCACGAGGCGACCGTCTCCAAGATCAGCGACGACCAGCTCTTCTACCTGATGAGCCGGGGGCTGAGCGAGGACGAGGCGATGGCGATGATCGTGCGCGGCTTCATCGAGCCGATCGCCAAGGAGCTCCCGATGGAGTACGCCCTGGAGCTCAACCGCCTGATCGAGCTCCAGATGGAGGGCGCGGTCGGCTGACGCCGCCCGCCCCGCGGGCGGGTCGGTCCGCCGGCTCGCCCGACCAGCACCAGACACCGTCGTCGCAGAACAGACCAAGGAAGAGATGACTACCCAGGCTTCCGCGCCGCCCAGCACCAAGTCGCAGGCGCTCCGCTCGTACGACGTCGCCGACTTCCCGGCCCTCACGGGCCTGGAGGAGGAGTGGCGTTTCACCCCGCTCAAGCGCCTGCGCGGCCTGGTCGGCGGGGCGCAGGCCGCGACCGGCACGGTCCGGCACGAGTACGGCGAGCTGCCCGAGGGCGTCACCGTCTCCCGGATCGGCAAGGACGACCCGCGGGTGGGCAGCGTGCTCACCCCGGTCGACCGGCTCAGCGCGCTCGCGTACGGCGGGACCGACCAGGCGCTGCTGGTGTCGGTGGATCCCTCGACCGTGGTTGCGGCGCCGGTCAGTCTGCGAGTGGTCGGTGCGGGCGCGGACGGCCTGGCGTTCGGGCACACCTTCGTCGAGGTGGGCCGGTTCGCCGAGGTCACCGTGGTGCTGGAGCACGCCGGCTCGGCCACCCTGGCCGACAACGTCGAGGTCTCCGTAGCCGACGGCGCGAAGCTGACCCTGGTAACCGTCGCGGACTGGGCCGACGACGCGGTGCAGGCCCAGCACCTGAAGGTCAAGCTGGGCCGGGACGCCAAGGTGATCCACGTGCAGGTGAGCCTCGGCGGCGACCTGGTCCGGCAGTACACCTCGGTGGAGTACGGCGACCGGGGCGGCGAGGCCGAGCTGTACGGCCTCTACTTCGCCGACTCCGGCCAGCACCTGGAGCACCGGCAGCTGGTCGACCACACCGTGCCGGACTGCCGCAGCTACGTCGGCTACCGGGGCGCCCTGCAGGGCGACAGCGCGCACACCGTCTGGGTCGGTGACGTGCTGATCCGGGCCGAGGCGACCGGCACCGACACGTACGAGATCAACCGGAATCTGCTGCTCACCGACGGCGCCCGGGCGGACTCCGTACCGAACCTGGAGATCGAGACCGGCGAGATCGCCGGCGCCGGCCACGCGAGCGCGACCGGCCGCTTCGACGACGAGCAGCTCTTCTACCTGATGGCCCGCGGCATCCCGGAGTCGGAGGCACGCCGCCTGGTGGTCCGCGGCTTCTTCGCCGAGCTGATCAACAAGATCCCCGTCGAGGAGCTGCGCGAGCGGCTCGGCGACGCGATCGAGGCCCGACTCACCAAGGCCGGCGCCTGATGATCAAGATCTGCTCGACCGAGGACGTGCCGAAGGGCACCGCGATCAGCGCCGACGTGGACGGCACCCAGATCGCCCTCGTGCACGGCGAGGACGACAACTTCTACGCCGTCTACGACGAGTGCTCGCACGCCGCGGTGGCCCTTTCCGAGGGCGAGGTCGACGGCTGCACGCTGGAGTGCTGGCTGCACGGATCCCGTTTCGACCTGCGTACCGGTGAGCCGACCGGGCTGCCCGCGACCGAACCCGTTCCCGTCTACCCCGTCGAAGTCCGCGACGGCGACATCTACGTCAGCCTGACGCCGAGCAATGGAGTGACCCGATAATGAGCACCCTGGAGATCCGCGACCTGAAGGTGTCGGTCAAGCTGCCCGAGGGTGAGCTCAAGCCGATCCTGGCCGGTGTCGACCTGACCGTGAAGTCGGGCGAGACCCACGCGATCATGGGCCCGAACGGCTCCGGCAAGTCCACCCTGGCGTACTCGATCGCCGGCCACCCCAAGTACGAGATCACCGGCGGCTCGGTGACCCTGGACGGCGAGGACGTGCTGGCCATGTCCGTCGACGAGCGGGCCCGCGCCGGCCTCTTCCTGGCCATGCAGTACCCGGTCGAGGTCCCCGGCGTGTCGGTGGCCAACTTCCTGCGCACCGCCAAGACCGCCATCGACGGCGAGGCGCCGAAGCTGCGGACCTGGGCCGGCGAGCTGCGCGGCGCGATGCAGAAGCTCCAGATGGACCCGGCATTCGCCCAGCGCAACGTCAACGAGGGCTTCTCCGGCGGTGAGAAGAAGCGGCACGAGATCGTCCAGCTGGAGCTGCTCAAGCCGAAGATGGCGATCCTCGACGAGACCGACTCCGGCCTCGACGTCGACGCGCTGCGCGTGGTCAGCGAGGGCGTGAACCGGGTCCGCGACACCGGCGACACCGGCCTGCTGCTGATCACCCACTACACCCGCATCCTGCGCTACATCAAGCCCGACTTCGTGCACGTCTTCGTCGCCGGCCGGATCGTCGAGCAGGGCGGCCCGGAGCTGGCCGACAAGCTCGAGGCCGAGGGCTACGAGCGGTACGCCGCCGGGGCCGGTTCGGCGCGGGCCTGACACACAGGACAGGGGCCGCTGAGATGACCACCATCGCCATCCCGTCGGGGATGCCGCAGTACGACGATGTGCCGCGTTTCGACGTGGCCACGGTGCGCGCCGACTTCCCGATCCTCGACCGGGAGGTCAACGGGCACCGGCTGGTCTATCTCGACAGCGCCAACACCTCGCACAAGCCGCGGCAGGTGCTCGACGTGCTCGCCGAGCACTACGCGATGCACAACGCCAACGTGTCGCGCTCGGTGCACACCCTGGGCACCGAGGCGACCGAGGCGTACGAGGGGGCGCGGGCGAAGATCGCCACGTTCATCAACGCGCCGAGCGTGGACGAGGTGGTGTTCACCAAGAACTCGACCGAGGCGATCAACATCGTCGCGTACGCGTTCTCGAACGCCTCGCTGCGGCCCGACGCCGACCCGCGGTTCCGGCTCGGCCCCGGCGACGAGATCGTGATCTCCGAGATGGAGCACCACTCGAACATCGTGCCGTGGCAGCTGCTGGCCGAGCGGACCGGCGCGACCCTGCGCTGGTTCCCGCTCACCGACCACGGCCGGCTGGACGAGTCGGGGCTGGAGGAGCTGGTCACCGAGCGGACGAAGATCGTCTCGCTGGTGCACATGTCCAACATCCTCGGCACGGTCAACGCCACCGCCCGGATCACCCAGCGGGTCCGTGAGGTCGGCGCGCTGCTGTTGCTCGACTGCTCGCAGTCGGTGCCGCACCTGCCGATGGACGTGGTCGACTACGACGCGGATTTCATCGTCTTCACCGGGCACAAGATGTGCGGCCCGACCGGCATCGGTGTGCTCTGGGGCCGGGGTGAGTTGCTCGCCGCGATGCCCCCGGTGTTCGGCGGCGGCTCGATGATCGAAACGGTGTCGATGGCGCGGTCGACGTTCGCCGCGCCGCCGGCTCGGTTCGAGGCGGGCACCCCGCCGATCGCCGAGGCGGTGGCGCTCGGCGCGGCGGTGGACTACCTCACCGGGATCGGGATGCGGGCCATCCAGTGGCACGAGAAGGAGCTGACCGCGTACGCGCTGGACGCCCTCGCCACCGTGCCCGGGCTGCGGATCTTCGGTCCGAACGTACCGGTCGGCCGGGGCGGGACGATCTCGTTCGCGCTCGGCGACATCCACCCGCACGACGTCGGGCAGGTCCTCGACTCGCTCGGTGTGCAGGTGCGGGTGGGGCACCACTGCGCGAAGCCGGTGTGCACCCGGTTCGGCGTCCCGGCCATGACGCGGGCGTCGTTCTACCTGTACACCACCATGGACGAGATCGACGCGCTGGTGGCCGGCCTCGAGCAGGTGCGGAAGGTGTTCGACTGATGCAGCTCGACCAGCTCTACCAGGAGATCATCCTGGACCACTACAAGCACCCGCACGGCCGTGGCCTGCGGGAGGCGGTGGACCCGGACGCCCGGGTCGGCGAGGCGCACCACGTCAACCCGACCTGCGGCGACGAGATCACCGTGCGGGTGGCCACCGACGGCAAGGTGTTTACGGACATCTCGTACGACGGCGTGGGCTGCTCGATCAGCCAGGCGTCGGCGAGCGTGCTGCACGAGCTGCTGCGCGGCCGGGCGGCGGACGACGCCGCCACGGTGCACGAGGCGTTCGTCGAGTTGATGTCCGGGCGTGGCCAGGTCACGCCGGACGAGGAAGTACTCGGTGACGGGGTGGCGTTCGCGGGTGTCGCGCGCTACCCGGCCCGGGTGAAGTGCGCGCTGCTGTCGTGGATGGCGTTCAAGGACGCCGCGGCACGCGCCGGGGTGGGCGTGAGCCCGACGGAGGTGAAGGCATGAGCAGCGAGGAAACCGCCACCGCGGCGACGCCGACGACCGGAGGCGGCAAGGCCGCCGTCGCCGACATCGAGGAGGCGATGAAGGACGTCGTCGACCCCGAGCTGGGCATCAACGTGGTCGACCTCGGCCTCGTGTACGGCGTGCACGTCGATGACGACAACGTTGCCACGCTGGACATGACGCTGACCTCGGCGGCCTGCCCGCTGACCGACGTGATCGAGGACCAGGCCCGGCAGGCGCTGACCACCGGCCCCGGCGGGGGACTGGTCAACGACATCCGGATCAACTGGGTCTGGCTGCCGCCGTGGGGCCCGGACAAGATCACCGACGAGGGTCGGGACCAGCTCCGTTCCCTGGGCTTCAACGTCTGACGTAGCCCCGCATCACGTAACGCGCCGCGAGCGTGTCCCCGCCCGGGGGCCCGCTCGCGGCGCTTTCTTACGGCCGCCTGCCTGCGGGCCACACCTGCCATCGCTTCCTTTGCTCTGCTGCCCCGCACGCAACACTGTCGCGGAGTGTGACGCTTCCTGCGGTCCGCCGGTACTGCCTCCAACCTGAAGTGGCTGCTCAGACCCGGTGTTGCGGTGGGGGCAGCAGAGCAAAGCGACGAGCCCATCCCGATGCCGCCAGCAGCGGCCCTACCCAACGTCACCGAGAGCGGGGACGGTCCGGGGCCGGCGGCGGAGCCCGGGAAATGGCTAGCGCACGCGAGGGCCGCCGCCGATGATGATGCCGTGATCGAGACGTACCCGAAGCAGGTCCCTGTCCGCGCGGCCGACACCGCGCGTCGACAGCAGACCTCGCCCGGCGGCGTCTCGACCCGCCGTCCGCCGTCATGACGGGGGCGTTCCTCGCCGGCATGGTGGCCGGCTACGGGGTCGCCGTCCCGGTCGGCGCGATCGCCATCCTCATCCTCGGGCTCAGCGCCCGGACCTCCTTCCGGGTCGGCGCGGCCGCAGCCCTCGCCGTGGCGACCGCCGACGGGCTCTACGCGGCGGTGGCCACGCTCGGTGGCGCCGGGCTCGCCGGGCAGCGGCGCCGGCAGGTCGGAGCAGGCGAGGGGGAACGCCGACGCGATGG
>NZ_QGGF01000449.1 GCF_003857015.1 Micromonospora globispora
GGCTGCGGTGCCGGCACCACGTCGACCCCGCCACCGCAGCCGGGCGCCTCGGCCGCCCCGACCGTCGACCGGTCGACCTCGCCCGGGCCGGTGCTGCCCCGCTCCGAACCGGTCCAGATCACCATCCCCCGGATCGGCGTCCAGGCGGACATCATCCCGGTCGCCACCGACCGCAACGGCGCACTGGAGGTGCCGCCGCTGGACCAGCCCGAGCTGGCCGGCTGGTACCGCCGCGGCCCCACCCCCGGCGAGGCCGGCAACGCGGTCCTGGTCGGCCACGTCGACACCGAGAACGGACCCGCGGTCTTCTTCGACCTCGGCCGGCTCCGCCCCGGGGACACCATCGAGGTCACCCGCGACGACGGCCGGGTCGCCACCTTCACCGTGGACGGAGTCGGGGCGTACCCGAAGGAGCGGTTCCCCACCGACCGGGTGTACGGCGGCGGTCCCGAGGCCCGGCTCCGTCTGATCACCTGCGGCGGCCGGTTCAACCCCGCCACCGGCAACTACCCGGACAACATCGTCGTCTTCGCCACCGCCGCGCGCTGACCGGCCCGGCCGGCGCGCGCCCGCCCGGCCCTGCGCCGTACGGT
>NZ_QGGF01000178.1 GCF_003857015.1 Micromonospora globispora
GGCGCACGCCCGCGCCGGGCACACCGGGCGAGGACCGGCCCGGCCGGCGGGTTAGCGTCGCGGGCATGACCCGCACCCTGCCCGCGCCGGCGCCCGTACCCACCCGGCACCACCGGGGACGTGCCCAGATCGGCGCGGTCGGGCTGGTGCTCGGCGGGGCACTGTCGGTGCAGTTCGGGTCGGCGGTCGCCGCGCTGCTCTTCCCTCGTACCGGGATCGCCGGGGCGGTGACGCTCCGGCTGACCATCGGCGCGCTGCTGATGCTCGTCGTGTGCCGGCCGCGGCTGCGGGGACACGGGCGGGCCGACTGGCTGGCGGTGGTCGCGTTCGGGTTCGCCCTGGCCGGAATGAACTCGATCTTCTACCAGGCCATCGGGCGGATCCCGCTCGGTCCCGCGGTCACCCTCGAGGTGCTGGGGCCGCTCGCGCTGTCGGTCCTCACCGCCCGCCGGCTGGCGGCCTGGTGCTGGGCCGGCCTGGCCCTGGCCGGGGTGGCTCTGCTCGGTCAGGGCGGCTTCGACCGGCTCAACCCGCTCGGCGCCGCCCTCGCGCTCGCCGCGGGCGCGATGTGGGCCGCGTACATCGTCTGCTC
>NZ_QGGF01000627.1 GCF_003857015.1 Micromonospora globispora
GGTGCGCACCGCCTCCCCGGCGGCCGCCACCCCGATCCGCTCCCCAGCGCCGCTGACCACCGCCGGGGCCCTGGTCGCCGAGGTCCGCGCGGCGGGCGGCACGGTGGTGGCCACCGGTGGCTGCTTCGACCTGTTGCACGCCGGGCACGTGGCCACCCTCCAGGCGGCCCGGCAGCTCGGCGACTGCCTCGTCGTCTGCCTCAACTCCGACGCCAGCGTCGCCGGCCTGAAGGGGCCGGACCGCCCGGTCGTGCCGCAGGGCGACCGCAGCCGGCTGCTCGCGGCGTTGAGCTGCGTCGACGCCGTGATGATCTTCGACGAGCCGACTCCGCACGCGGCCCTGTCCTGGCTGCGGCCCGACATCTGGGTCAAGGGCGGCGACTACGCCACCGGCGGCGGCGACGACACGCTGCCGGAGGCGGAGATCCTGCGCCGGTGGGGCGGCTACACCGTGGTGGTGCCGTACCTCGACGGCCGGTCCACCACGGACATGATCGCCGCCGCCCGCGGCGGCCGGGGGGTGTCCGGGGCCGGGCGGCCGGCCGGGCCCGGCGCGGTGGTCACCCGGCCGACGGCGGAA
>NZ_QGGF01000226.1 GCF_003857015.1 Micromonospora globispora
GTCCGCGCCAGCCTCGGCGGCGCGGTGCTGGCCGACGCCGCCCGCGACCTGGCCGCGCTGCCCTGCGCCGGCGACTGGGTGCTGGTCGGCACCTGGCCGGACCGGCGGCGGACGGTCGAGGCGGTGCTGCCCCGGCGCACCGCGCTGGTCCGGCGCACCGCCGGCAAGGACGCCAGCGGGCAGGTGCTCGCCGCCAACCTGGACACCGCCGCGGTCGTCGAACCGGTGCACCCGGAACCGGACGTCGGCCGGATCGAGCGGGCGCTCTCTCTGGCCCACGAGTCGGGGGCCCGGCCGCTGATCGTGCTCACCAAGGCGGACCTGGCGGCCGACCCGGCGGCGATCGCCCGGCAGCTCGCCGCCGTGGCGCCCGGGGTGCCGGTGCTGCCGGTCAGCGCGGAACGCGGTACCGGACTCGACCCGCTGCGGCCCGAGGTCGCCGCCGGTCGCACACTCGGCCTGCTCGGCCCCTCCGGCGCGGGCAAGTCGAGCCTGGTCAACGCGCTTACCGGGGCTCTGGTGATGCCCACCCAGGCGATGCGCCGGGTGGACGGCAAGGGGCGGCACACCACTACCA
>NZ_QGGF01000373.1 GCF_003857015.1 Micromonospora globispora
CGACACCCGTCCGGTGAGTGCACGAGCAGCCCTTCCCGGCCAGATCGACAGATCCGGTTCAAGACCCGAGGTCAGCCAGGCTTAGGGTCAGACCCGGCCGGGGAGGGCTCTCCCATGATCCTCACTGTCAGGCTTGATCCCTGCGCCGGTCACGGTGGCCCCCAGCCCTGACCTGCTTGCGGTCCGTCCGGCGGTTCCGACTTCTGAATACGCCGCTGGCCGGCACCCTCGTGAGGGTGCCGGCCAGTGGTCGGTTCACGGTGTTCGGTTGGGTCAGCTGTTCCAGTGCTGGGCGACGAGGTCGGCGGCCTGCTGCTCCCACTGGGCGTAGGCGTCCGGGTAGGCCGACACCTGCACCGTCTGCGCGGCCTCGGTCAGGGGCATGTCCTGCCACCCGTCGACCTGCTTCAGACCCTTCTGGAAGGCCATGGTCGAGTACTCGGGGTCGGTGATCTGCTCCGGGGTACCCCAACCCGAGGAGGGGCGCTGCTGGAACAGGCCCAGCGAGTCGTGGTCGTTGCGGTCACCCAGGTGACCCAGGTTCTCCAGCTTCGACTCCTGCAGGCTGGTGCCGAT
>NZ_QGGF01000689.1 GCF_003857015.1 Micromonospora globispora
GACCGCCGGCGGCCGCGGGGCCGGTGGGACCGGAGCCGCCGCCGGCTCGGCAACCGGTCGAGGACGGGCCGGGGTACGCGTGACCGGCCGGGCCGGGGCCACAGGCTCCTCCTCCGGCGGCAGGCCGAGGGCGGCCTCGGAACCCAGCCGGCGACGCAGGGTGCTCAGCGCCCGCGAGGTCTGGCTCTTGACGGTGCCCGGGGAGATCTCCAGCAGTGCCGCGGTCTGCGCCTCCGACATGTCCTCGTAGAAGCGGAGCACCAGCACGGCGCGCTGCCGGGCGGGCAGCGCGCTCAGGTGCCGCCAGAGGGCGTCCCGGTCGAGCTGCTGTTCGATCTCGTCGACGCCGGGGCGTTCCGGCAGGATCTCGGTGGGCCGTTCACCGTGCCACCGGCGCCGCCACCAGCTCGTGGAGGTGTTGACCAGGACCCGGCGGGCGTACGGCTCGATGGCCTCGATCCCGCCGTGCCGCTTCCAGGCCAGGTACGTCTTGGTCAGCGCAGTCTGGAGCAGGTCCTCGGCGGTGGGCCAGTCTCCGGCGAGCAGGTACGCGGTGCGCAGCAGGGCACCGGAGCGGGCAGCGACGAACTCGCGGAACTCCTCCTCCAGCGGGTCCCTGCTCGCCACCACTCACCTCCACGCCCGTCCTCCCTGGCAGGCTGCCATGGCCGGCCGGGTCGGGTCGACGGCAAATGGTGTGCAGTTCATCCGATGTTCGGACGAAAACCTTCACGCACCGTCGTCGGCCTTGGCCTCGTCCGCCTCCTTGCCCAACCGCGCCTCGACGGCCTGCGGCTCGTACATCTCTTCCACCACGCGCAGGTAGAGCTCATTCGGGTTGGGCAGATTCTTGATCTCCCGGAGCGCCTGCTCCTGGCCGGCCGACTCCAGCACGAAGGTGCCGTAGTTGAGCGCCCGGCCGGACGGCGTCTGCTCGTACTTCATGTCGGTGACCCGGACCAGGGGCATCATCGCGACCCGTCGGGTGATGATGCCGTTGACCACCATCACCCGCTTGTTGGTGAGGATGAAGCGGTCGTACCACCAGTCGGCGACCCGCCACGCGACCCAGCCCATCACCGCGAACCAGAGCAGGACCGCGACGGTGGTCAGCGCCCCGACGTCCCGGCCGGCCAGGAAGCCGGAGAGGTAACCGAGGATGAAGGTCGCCGCGACGCCGACGATGATCGGGGTGGAGAGGTGGATCCAGTGCCGCTTCCACTCGCCCCGGTACCGCTCGGTGGGGAAGAGGTAGCGGGCGACCAGCGAGCTGGGCTCGTCCTCCAGTGGGAGCACCCGGCGAGGCGGCGCGCCGGCGGCGTCGGCACGCAGCCCGGCCAGCTCGTCCTCGGAGATCTGCGGCGGCTGGTAACCGGCCTCCGGGTCACGGATCCAGGCCCGGCCGGAGCGGCCCTCGCCGGCGTAGCCCGGCCCGTCGCCGAAGGAGGCCTCGTCCGAAAGGGAGGGACCGCCACCGTAGCCCGACCCCGCGCCGAAGCCGGGACCCTCGTCGGGGTCGATCCGGGGGATGGGCTCGGTGTCGCGCTCCCGGCGCTCCCGGTCGGGGTCGTCGGGGTCGAAGGGCGGACCGCCGGGGCTTCCCATCGGCGGCTAGGCCACGAGACTGGTGAAGAAGTCGCCGAAGCCCTGGGCGATGTCCATGATGCCGCCGCCGAGCGACTTGGCGACATCCGCGGCGGAGTTGGGCCGGTACGCGATAAAGAAGATCAAGAATGCGACCAGGGCCCAGGTGAGGAGCTTCTTGACCATGTGGGCCATCCTCTCGCGCGGCGCCGGGCCCCTTTATCAGCGGGGGTACCCAGAGTATCAGTGCAGTGTCGTACAGTGAATATCTGCATCCATTCCCCGAGCCGGCCCGGCGGGCCGGTCAGGCCTTGCCGTGCAGGTACGGGGACGGTGCGCCGTACACGAGTTCGGGCGGAGTCCACTCGGTGAGGTCGTGCAGCACGACTTCTTCCGCGAGGAGGTGACCCGCACTCGCCGGCCAGGCTATCGCATGAAGCCACATACCCCGAGCCTCGCCGGCGTACGCGCTTCGATCTGTCGGCGAATTCACCAGCCACAGTGGAGTGGGATGACCGCCCACCCTGATCTTGGCGTGCGCGACGCGTTCGGGGTGACCTGGGCCGGGATCGGTCAGCGCCTCGGCGAGCTGCGGTCCCGGGTCCGGGCCGGGCATCCCGGCGAAGCGGTTGCCCAGGCCGACGCCCGGCTCCTCGGCCACGAACAGCAGGTCGGCCGGTCCACCGTCGAGCGGAGCCGGACCGGCGCAGGCCACCGCGGTGGCCCGGACACCGCTCCGGTCGTCCCCGGCCCAGGCGACCCCGGTGAGGGTCCATCCGGGCGGCAGCGGCCAGGGGCACCAGAGCGGGACGCCGGGCCGGTCGGGCGGGTCGGCGTCGGCGGAGATCCGCTCCACCACGCTCGCCACGATCTCGGCACCGATGTGCTCGGGCACGTGCAGCGGGGGCACCGGCCCGCAACGCACGCACCGTGACTCACTGTGCATCAGATCCGGTTCCCGGACCGGACCCCCGCACCTCGGACAACTCACCGCGACACTCACATCTTCACCGTCACCCCGCACCGGCGGCCCGTCAAGCGGAGCGGGCGGACCGGGCCCGATTCAGTCGGGCGGCGGGCCGGCGTGCGTCCGGATCCAGGCGTGCATCGCGATTCCGCTGGCCACCCCGGCGTTGATGGAGCGGGTCGAGCCGTACTGGGCGATCGAGAAGAGCTGGTCACATGCGGCCCGGGCGGGGTCCGACAGGCCCGGACCCTCCTGGCCGAAGAGCAGCACGCAACGCCGCGGCAACGTGGTGGTCTCCAGCGGCTGCGAGCCGGGCAGGTTGTCGATGCCGACCACCGGCAGGCGCTCGGCCGCGGCCCAGTCGACGAACTCCTCGATCGTCGGGTGGTGCCGGACGTGCTGGTAACGGTCCGTCACCATGGCGCCCCGCCGGTTCCAGCGGCGCCGGCCGACGATGTGGACCTCGGCGGCGAGGAAGGCGTTCGCGTTGCGGACCACCGTGCCGATGTTGAAGTCGTGCTGCCAGTTCTCGATCGCCACGTGGAAGTCGTGCCGGCGCCGGTCAAGGTCGGCGACGACCGCCTCCCGCCGCCAGTACCGGTAGCGGTCGACCACGTTGCGCCGGTCGCCCTCCGCGAGCAGCTCCGGGTCGTACCGCGGGTCGTCCGGCGGGTCGCCGGGCCACGGCCCCACGCCCACGTCGAGCTGCTCATCGGTCACGGTCTTGAGAGGGTACGGCCCAGTCGCGCCGACCCCGGCCGCAACCCCGCCGCTCAGCGCAGGGCCAGCGCACCGCCGAGCCGCTCGAGGAAGCGGTGGTCGGCCGGGCTGGACTCGGCGGAGGCCCGGCAGACCCGGGCCGCCACCGACTCCACCCACTGGCGGTACGCCGCCGAGTCGGCGGGGTCGGCCCGCCGCTGGAGCACCCGTACCGCCGCTCGGCAGGCGGCCAGCAGGTCGACCAGGTCGGTGAGGCGCTCGTCCCGGGCCGAGCTTCCGTCGTGGCGGGCGTAGATGGCGGAGACCACTGCGCGGACCAGGTCGCTGTCGAACGCTCGACCGGCCGCCACGGCGTCCAGGCCGGCGAGCCCGGCACTCACCCCGCGGGGCGGACGACCGGGACCGGGCGAGGCGGCGGCGACGAGGACCCGCCCCGGCAGCTCGGTCAGCAGGTCCCACTCCGCCGCGGAGTAGACGGCGGTGGTCATCGGTGCGGCACGGCGTCCGGCAGAGGGCGGCTCTCCGGCGACGGAGTGGCTCATGGTGACCTCCGGCGTCAGCATATGCCCCGCACAGGGGGAAGGGCCCCTACCCCACCGGAACGGCGGGGCGAGGGGCCCTTCGCGGACGACGGCAGCGTCAGCGCGGCTCGGGGAAGCTCGGCCGCTCCGGGTCGACGCCGTCGGGGACGGCGGCGGCCGCGTACTCCTTCTTCGGAACCATGACCTTGCGGCGGAACACGCAGACCAGCGTGCCGTCCTGGTTGTAGCCGCGGGTCTCCACCGCGACCACACCCCGGTCCGGCTTGGAGGAGGACTCCCGCTTGTCGAGCACCGTCGTCTCGCCGTAGATGGTGTCGCCGTGGAAGGTCGGCGCGACGTGCCGCAGCGACTCGATCTCCAGGTTGGCGATCGCCTTGCCGCTGACGTCCGGCACGGACATGCCGAGGAGCAGCGAGTAGATGTAGTTGCCGACCACGACGTTGCGCTTGAACTGGCTCGCCGACTCGGCGTAGTGGGCGTCCATGTGCAGCGGGTGGTGGTTCATGGTGAGCAGGCAAAAGAGGTGATCGTCGTACTCGGTGACCGTCTTGCCCGGCCAGTGCCGGTAGACCGCGCCGACCTCGAACTCCTCGTAGTAACGGCCGAACTGCATCCTTGTCCCCTTCGACGGGCGGCGATGGAGTTCGGCACAGCATGCCTTACCGCTTGTTAAGGCGACGACGGGGGCGCGGGTGATGAGGAAATGTCACACCGGCGGCATCCGGGGGAAGACGCAATGAGCGGCGGGGCCCTCCCCGGCACCCGCCGCCCACGCTCTGATGCGACAGATTCTGCCTTACGGCCACACACGTCGGACAGAGACAGACGTCACATTTACCTTTTTGTAACATCACGGAGAGTCACACATGGGAGTCTGGCGAGCGATCTCTCCAGGTGGAATCGGCGCTTGTCAACCGGCAACTTGCCATTTTGTGGCACGCCATCAAGGTGATCTCTTTGGAAGCGCTCCCATCACGCGTCGTCACGCGAAACCGCATCAAGACGCATGGGCCCGCAATCGGTGAGACAGATTGAGTTCGATGGCTCCGAGCGTCACCGGAGCGCTGCAGAGAGTTTCGACACGCTCGTCCCGGGAATTCAAGGGCGTCCGCCCCGGTTCACCGGGACGTAGGCAATCCGCGCTGATCGGAGAGTGCAATGGCAACGGTTGAGCTGACCACGGCCAACTTCGACGAGGTGACCGAGAGCGACGGCATCGTTCTGCTGGACTTCTGGGCCGACTGGTGCGGCCCGTGCAAGCGATTCGCCCCGGTCTACGAGCGCTCGTCGGAGAAGCACGCGGACATCACCTTCGGCAAGGTCGACACCGAGGCGCAGCAGGAGCTGGCGGTCAAGTTCAACATCAGCTCCATCCCGACGATCATGGCGATCAAGGACGGCGTGATCGTCTACAACCAGCCGGGCGCCCTGCCGGAGTCCGCGCTGGAGAACCTCATCGAGCAGGTCGAGCAGCTCGACATGGACGAGGTCCGCAAGCAGATGGCCGAACACAAGCACTGATCCACCCACCGCTCCGGCGACGGCCGGGTCCCCGCTCGGGGGCCCGGCCGTCGTCGTCTCCTGGGCCCCGCCACGCCGACCGCTCGGGCATCGCCGACGGCGATCCGGCCAGCGACGTGTGAACGACAAAACGACACCTCAGCGGTGCCCTCGTCGCGTATCGTCACCAGCCGATGGGGACCTTGAGCAAGCGTGGGCGCGCGGTCCGGCTCACCGCCACCGCGCTCGGCTTCGTGCTGCTCCTGGTCGGCACCGTCCGGGGCACCGACGACGACTTTCCGTTCGGTCCGTTCCGGATGTACTCCACCTCGGACCCACCGGACGCGCCGGCCCCGGACACCCGGGTGGAGGGGGTGGACCGCACCGGCGCCGTGGTCGAACTGGGCCAGGACGCCACCGGCATCCGCCGCGCGGAGATCGAGGGCCAGCAGGGCCGCTACGCCGCCGACCCGACGCTGCTGCGGCAGGTCGCCGACGCGTACGCCGAACGGCACCCCGGCGCCCCCGAGCTGGTGGAGGTCCGCATCGTCGTCCGCTGGTACGACATCCGGGGCGGCCGCCCGACCGGCCGGTGGTCCGACGAGACCGCCGTACGTTGGCAGGCCGCCCGATGAGCGGCTGGCTCACCGAGGCCGTCCCCCGAGGCCGGGTCGCCGCCTTCCGCACCCTGGTCTACCTCTTCGTCGCCGGCGACCTGGTCGTCTTCACCCCATGGGTACGCAGCCGGGTCGGCGTGCCCGGCGAGCTGTACCAGCCGTTGCTGATCGGCCGACTGCTTCCCCTGCCGACCCCCACCCCCGCGCTGGTCGGGGCGATCTTCTGGGCACTGCTGCTGCTCGCCTTGCTCGCCGCGACGGGCCGGGCGCCCCGGCTGCTCGGCTGGGCGGTCTTCGCGCTCTACCTCGAGTGGATGATCATCGCGATGAGCTACGGCAAGGTTGACCACGACCGGTTCGGCCTGCTCGTCGCGCTCGCCGCCCTCCCCACCGCCGGCCGGGCCCGGCACGGCGATCTCACCCGGACCGAGGCCGGCGGGTGGGCGCTACGGGTCACCCAGATCGCGGTGATCTGCACGTACTTCCTCGCCGCCTGGTCGAAGCTGCGCTTCGGCGGCCTGGACTGGGCCACCGGGTCGGTGCTGGCCCGAGCGATCATCCGGCGCGGCACCGAACTGGCCGACCTGATCGCCCAGGTGCCCCACCTGCTGATCCTGGCGCAGTTCGGAATCCTCGCGTTCGAGCTGCTCAGCCCGGTCGTGTTCGTCCTTCCGGAACGGTG
Source organism: Micromonospora globispora (assembly GCF_003857015.1). GTDB lineage: Bacteria > Actinomycetota > Actinomycetes > Mycobacteriales > Micromonosporaceae > Micromonospora > Micromonospora globispora. The sequence goes on from NZ_QGGF01000689.1 coordinate 6,613, forward strand.
GCGGCTGGCCATGGTCGGCTTCTTCTACTCGTTCCACCTGGTGACCATCGCGATGATCACCATCTCCTTCGCCCCGCACCTGGTGGCGATGACCAGCTTCCTGCCGCTGGAGCGGGCCCGCCCGGCGGTCTGGGCGCGGCGGCTGGTCAGACGCCACCGCGACGATGACGCCGCCCCGGCCACTCCCCTCGCCGGGCCCGAGCCGGCGGTCGGCCCCGCGATGCCGTAAGGGCAGACACCCGGCAGCCGGGCCCCAGCTGGCGAATTCCGAGGTGCCGGCATTCCGACAGTGCGGACACCGCCAGGTCGCCGACCCGGCACGCGGCCGTGGTCAGGAGCCGGACGTGGGGCGGCCCGTCGGGCCGTACAGTCGCTCGCGTGCCTCCTGCGGCAGTGAGCAGGCGGCGGTGCCACCGGGCAGCCGGTGCCGGTTGCGGGCCACCCAGCGGTACGCCGGCCAGGCCGCCGCCCGGACCGGCGAGATGCGCAGGCCGGCCCCGGCGACCCGCCAGAGCGGCGCGCTCTCCCCGAGCAGCTTGGCGATCGCGTCCGGGCCCGACGCGCGGGAGCCGTCGGCGCCGACCCACTGCACCGCCTCCTCGCACTCGGCTTCGGTCAGCCCGAGCGCGTCGAGGTCGGCGAACTGCCAGGGCACCACGCGGGCGCCGGTCGGGATGCGGCGCTCGATGAACTCTGCGCAGCGGGTGCAGAAGGCGCAGTCACCGTCGTAGACGAACGTCGACGTCTCCATGCACCCATCCTCCCCCGGTCCGGCGCGCTTCGGGCGCCGGTGTCCGGCGAGTCACTTGCGCTTCCTTCGTACGCATGTTCGAATAGGGTCCATGCGCTGGGACAACCTCTCCGCTCCCCCGGACGAGGGGGTTCCCGACGGGGCAGCGCCAGCGACTCCACCCCTGCCGCTGGCGCTCCCCGGCGCTGTCGCCCGCACGTTCGACACCCCGGGCTTCGCCGGGATGACCTTCTACGAGGTGCAGGCCAAGTCGATCATCAACCGGGTGCCGGGCACGTCCCGCGTCCCGTTCGAGTGGACGATCAACCCGTACCGTGGCTGCTCGCATGCGTGCCGCTATTGCATTTCGGGCGACACACCAATCCTGATGGCGGACGGCCGCACCAAGCCGATCAGTGAACTGGAGCCAGGCGACCGGATCTACGGCACCGAGCGGCGCGGCGCCTACCGGCGATACGTCGTGACCACCGTCCTCGACAAGTGGTCGACGGTGAAGCCGGCCTACCGGGTCACCCTCGCCGACGGCACCACCCTGATCACCAGTGGCGACCACCGCTTCCTCTCCAACCGGGGCTGGAAGTACGTCACCGGCGCGATGAACGGCGCGAAGCAGCGCCCCTACCTGACACTCAACAACAGACTGATCGGCACCGGCCGCTTCGCCACTGCGCCGAAGGACTCTCCCGACTACCGCCGGGGCTACCTCTGCGGGATGGTCCGGGGCGACGCCCACCTCGGCACCTATTCGTACCCGCAGGGAAAGGTGCACCGGTTCCGGTTGGCCCTGGCCGACGACGAGGCGCTGCGCCGCACCGAACGGTTCCTCGCCCACGCGGGCATCACGACGCAGCGCTTCTCCTTCGCGCCGGTCAGCGCGACCAGACGCGCGATCACCGCCATCCGCACCTCGAAGCAGTGCGACATCGAGGCCATCACCGAGCTGATCCGATGGCCGGAGCAGCCCAGCGACGACTGGCGGCTGGGCTTCCTCGCCGGCATCTTCGACGCTGAGGGGAGTTGCAGCCGCGGCGTCTTCCGGATCAGCAACAGCGACGACGACATACTCGACCAGACCTGCTCCGCGTTGACCCGTTTCGGGTTCACCTGGGTGCTGGAGGATCCCGGCCACCCCGACCGGGTACGGGAGATCCGGCTGACCGGTGGCCTCCCCGCCCGGCTGCGCTTCTTCCACCTCACCGATCCGGCCATCACCCGCAAGCGGTCCATCGAGGGCGCGGCGCTGAAGTGCGAGGCCACGCTGCGGGTAGTCGGCATCGAGTCGCTCGGGCTGGAGCTTCCCCTCTGGGACATCACCACCGGCACGGGCGACTTCATCGCCAACGGCGTGGTCAGCCACAACTGCTTTGCCCGGAACACCCACACCTACCTGGATCTCGATGCCGGGGCGGACTTCGACCGCAAGGTGATCGTCAAGGTCAACGCCGGCGAACTGGTCCGCCGGGAGCTGGCCGCTCCGCGCTGGCGCGGCGCGCACGTCGCCATGGGCACCAATGTGGACTGCTACCAGCGGGCCGAGGGCCGATACCGGCTCATGCCGCCGATCATCGAGGCGCTGCGCGACTTCGCCAACCCGTTCTCGATCCTGACCAAGGGGACGCTGATCCTGCGCGACCTGCCACTGCTGCGTCAGGCCGCCGAGGTGACCCGGGTCGGCCTCTCCTACTCGGTGGGCTTCGTCGACGAGCAGCTGTGGCGCACGGTCGAACCGGGCACGCCCAGCCCGCGGCGGCGGCTGGACGCGGTCCGTCAACTGACCGACGCCGGGTTCGAGGTAGGGGTGCTGATGGCCCCGATCCTGCCCGGGCTCAGCGACGACGACGGGTCGATCGACACCACGGTCTCGGCGATCGCCGCCGCCGGAGCGAGCAGCGTGACGCCGATGGCCCTGCACCTGCGCCCCGGCGCCCGCGAGTGGTACGCGCAATGGCTGGCGCGGGAGTACCCGCACCTGGTCCCCCGCTACCGCCAGCTCTACCAGTCCGGGGCGTACGCGCCGCAGGCGTACCAGCGGGAGCTGACCGCGCGGGTGCGCATCGCTGCCCGCCGGTACGGACTGCAGCGAAGCGAGGTCGGCGACAACCGGCGGCAGCCGGCACCGGTACCCCCGTCGTCGGCCGCCGAGCAGCTGTCTCTTCTGTAGCGACACGGCCCACGGCTGACCGGTCAGATCTAGGCTCCTCGCCGTGCGGAAGATCATCGCCGCCGCGCTGCGCCGGCAACGTGTCGCAACTGCGGCCGCCTTGTGCGGGGGCCTCGCGTGGGCCCGCTGGGTCGCCCCCTGGCTCCGGCACGGCCGTCCACCCCTGAGCCTGCTCGTCCACACGCCGATCGCCCTCCTCGTCGCCGCCACTCTGGTCGAACGGTGGCGCCCGGGGGGAACGGACGATTTCCGGCGGGACGAGCGGGAGCGGGCGTTCTTCGCGCCGCCCCGCCGCCGCCCGCACCTGGCCGTCGTGGTGGTTGGGGTGCTCGCGTACCTGGTGCCGCTGGAAGCGGGCCGCGCGGCCCATGATCCGGATATCGCCGTCCTCACGGTGCTCGGGGCGGCGCTGGCGCTGACGCTGGTGGTGCTGCTCTTCCGACGGGTTCCGATGCTCGTGCTCACTCCGGAGGGTGTCTCCTACGGCCGTCCGGCCCTTCAGGTCGACGTGCCATGGGCCGCCCTCGAGACGCCCTGGCGGTGGGACTCGTCGTGGCAGGGATTGCTGGAGCTGCCGGTGGCGCGACCGGAGCTGGTCCGGCGCGGCGGCTGGCCGACCCGGCGGCAAATCTGGCTGCCGGTCCGGGACGTGGTGGCGAGCGAGCTGGCGGTCCGCACCGCCGTACATCGGTACCTCGCCAGTTCCCTGGCGAGGGACAGGATCGGCACGGCGCTGGAACTGGCCCGGCTGCAGCGCCGGGTCGCCCGCGCTCGGCGGGCCGAGCGCCGCCATCGGGGTTAGGCTCGGCGGATGCGCTCAGCCCAGCAGATCCTCGCCGACTCCGCCGTGATCGCCGTCGTGGGTGCGTCCCGTGACCCGGGTAAGGCCGCGCACCGCGTGCCGTTGGAGATGCAGCGCCACGGCTGGCGGATCATCCCGGTGAACCCCACGGTGGACGAGCTCTTCGGCGAGAAGGCGTACCCGTCGCTGGCCGACATCCCGCACCCGGTCGACCTGGTCGACGTGTTCCGTCCCGCGCGGGACGCGGTGGATGTGGTCCGGCAGGCGGTGGCGATCGGCGCGCCGGCGGTGTGGTTGCAGCTCGGGATCGTCTCGGCGGAGGCGCGGCGGATCGCCGAGGAGGCGGGAATCGACTACGTCGAGGACCGCTGCCTGATCATCGAGCGGGCCGCGGGCGGGCTCAGCCGGCGCGGCTGACCGCGCAGCAGGGGCGGGAGCACGGAACGGCGGAGCAGGCTGAGCACGGCGGTACCGTACGGTTCCGGCGGCAACCCCGCTGTCCCGCCACCCGGCCGCGCGCGACTATTTCCGCACCCGATCGGAGCTGCTGGCGGTCGGGCTGCCGGTCACCGCGCCGGCGGTCGAGCCGGCCGGCGGGTGACCGGCGCACCGGTCAGAGCTTGTACTCCTTGAGGAGGCCGCGGGAGATGATGGTCTTCTGGATCTCCGAGGTGCCCTCGCCGATGAGCAGGAACGGCGCCTCCCGCATCAGCCGCTCGATCTCGTACTCCTTGGAGTAGCCGTAGCCGCCGTGGATGCGGAACGCCTCCTGGACGACCTCGGCGCAGTACTCGGAGGCGAGCAGCTTGGCCATGCCGGCCTCGACGTCGTTGCGCTGGCCGGCGTCCTTGAGCCGGGCGGCGTTGACCATCAGCGAATGGGCCGCCTCGATCTTGGTGCCCATCTCGGCGAGCTTGAACGCGATGGCCTGGTGCTTGGCGAGCGGCTGACCGAAGGTGCGCCGCTGCTGGGCGTACGCGACGGCGAGCTCGAAGGCGCGGATGGAGATGCCGCAGGCGCGGGCGGCGACGTTGACCCGGCCGACCTCGATGCCGTCCATCATCTGGTAGAAGCCGCGGCCGAGCTTGTCGGCGCCGCCGAGGATCGCGGACTCGGGCACGGTCACGCCGTCGAGCACCATCTCGGTGGTCTCGACGCCCTTGTAGCCCATCTTGTCGATCTTGCCGGGGATGGTCAGGCCGGGCGCGGTCTCGCCGAAGCCGGGCTCCTTCTCCAGCAGGAAGGTGCTCATGTTGCCGTAGACCGAGTCGGCGCCGGTGTCGGTCTTGACCAGGGTGGCCACCACCGAGGAGTACGCCCCGTTGGTCAGCCACATCTTCTGGCCATTGATGACGTAGTTGTCGCCGTTGCGAACCGCCTTCGACTTGATCGCCGAGACGTCGGAACCGCACTCCGGCTCGGACATCGAGAAGGCGCCGCGTACCTCGCCGGTGGCCATCCTCGGCAGCAGCCGGGCCTTCTGCTCGGCGGAGCCGTGCTGGGAGATCAGGTACGCCACGATGAAGTGGGTGTTGACGATGCCGGAGATCGACATCCAGCCCCGGGACAGCTCCTCGACCACCAGGGCGTACGTCAGCAGGGACTCGCCGAGCCCGCCGAACTCCTCGTCGATGGTGAGGCCGAAGAGGCCCATCTCGCGCATCCCGTCGAGGATGTCGGTGGGGTATTCGTCGGCGTGCTCCAGCCGTTGGGCGTGCGGAATGATCTCCTTGTCGGCGAACTCCCGGACGGTTTCCAGGATCGACCGCTGCACGTCGGTCAGGCCGGGCGTCTGGGCGAGTCGGGCCATCTCAGCCTCCGGGGGATCGGCGCACTACTCATGGGTAACTGAACGCTGGGTAAGTATCGGTCCCGCGACCGGCGAGGCCAAGGTGACCAGTCCACACAACCGCTGTGAAAAGGTTCACCGCTGCGGGTAGCGTCCGCAAGAGAGAGGGGTGCTGACCAGCGGCGGGAGGGGCGGACGGCGTGACCAATCCACCACCGGGCGAGCCGGAGCAGCCGCCGTCGCCGTACGAGTCGCCGACCTACGGGCAGCCGTACGGGCAGCAGCAGCCGCAGTGGGGTCAGCAGCAGCCGCCGTACCCGCCGCAGGGGCCCTACGGCCCGTACGGCCAGGGACCGCCACCACGCGGCGGGCCGAATGTGCTCGCGATCCTGTCGCTGGTGCTCGCCTTCGTCTTCGCTCCGGCCGGCATCGTCTGCGGGCACCTGGCCAAGCGGCAGATCCGGCAGACCGGCGAGGAGGGCGACCAGCTCGCCACCTGGGGGCTCGTGCTCAGCTACATCTTCACCGCGATCGGGCTGATCGCCTGCTGCGGCTGGATCGGCATCGCCATCTGGGCCAACAACAGCGACAGCGGCTACGGCTGACCCCGTCTGGCCCGCGGGACCGCCGCCGAGAGTCAGCGGAACTCCGCCTCCCGGACGCTGTTGCCACCATCGACCACCAGCATCTGCCCGGTGATGTACGACGCGGCCGGCGAGCAGAGGAAGGCGATCGCCGCGGCCACCTCGTCGGGCGTACCGGGGCGGCCGACCGGGGTGCCCAACCCCTGCTTGATCTCCGCCATCGTGGATGCGGCGGTGTAGATGGTGCCCGGTGCGACCGCGTTGACGGTCACCCCGTCGGCGATCATCTCCATCGCCAGCGCCCGGGTCAGCCCGACGACGCCCGCCTTCGCCGCCGCGTACGCGGCCTCGGTGGGCAGGGCGTTGACCGGACCGGCGGTCGCGGCGAGGTTGACGATCCGGCCCCAGCCGCGCTCCGCCATCCCGCTGATGAACGCCCGGCTGCACAGGAACGCGGTGGTCAGGTTCCGGTCGATCTCGCCACGCCACTCGTCGTAACTGAGCTGGGCCACCGGGCGCAGCACCTCCGGGCTCGCCCGGCTGGCCAGGCCCGCGTTGTTGACCAGCACCTCGACATCGCCGAGCTGCTCGGCGACCGCGTCGGCGAGGGCACCCACCTCGGACTCGTCGGTCAGGTCGGCGACGAAGCCGGTCACCCCCAGCTCGCCGGCCCGCTCGTGGATCCGCCGGGTGGTGGAGACGATGGCGACCCGGGCGCCGAGATCGGTCAGCCGGCGGGCGGTGGCGTACCCGATGCCGTCCGGGCTGCCCGCGCCGGTGACCAGCGCGACCTTGCCGTCGAGGCGCATGGTGACCGGCTCCGGCAGCGATGCCGGCTGATCCTGGTCGGACTGGGTCGGAACGGGGCCGCGGCTACGCCGGGCCAGCCCCGGACGGCTCACGTCCCGTCTCGCTCGGCCACCGCGCGCGTCAAGTGCCATGCCGAGATCCTGCCCCGCCGGGGCCGCCCGGGCAACGCGGCACCCGGAAAGCGGATCCTCCGATTTGCCTGACCCTGACTACCCTGACGGCGCACCCGCATGTAACGGAGATGACCCTGATGAGCTATCCCCCGCCGTCCGGTGGTTGGCACGACCCCTCCGCGCCCGGCCAGCAGTCCACCCCGCCGGCCGACCCGACCCTCCCGATCGGCGGCAACCCGGTCCCCGCCCAGGCCGGCCCCGCCGACCCGTACGCCGGCTACCAGTTCGACTTTGCGCAGCCCACGGCGGGCCCGTACGCGGCCGGCGGTTACCCGCCACCGGGGTACCCAATGCCCGGCTACCAGCCCAGCCCGCCCCAGAACGGCCTGGCCATCGCCGCGATGGTCGTCTCGATCGTCGGTGCGCTCGGTCTCTGCGGCTACGGCCTCGGCGGTTACATCGGCGTCGCCGGCGCGATCCTCGGCCACGTGTCGCGGAAGCAGATCCGGGAGCGCGGCGAGAGCGGCGAGGGCTTCGCGATGGCCGGCATCATCGTCGGTTGGATCTCCACGGCGATCGCGGTGCTGGCGACCATCGCCCTCGTGATCTTCTTCGTCTGGCTGTCGAAGCAGCCTACGTCCAGCTTCGACAACAGCGGCTACTGACGGCGACGGGCCGTCCCGGTCGTCCGGGACGGCCCGTCACACCGCCCGGCGGGGCGGCGCTGTCGTCACTCCGACGGCGGGGTGAAGCTGGACGTGCGGGTCATCCCGGCCGCGCGCCCCTTGGCGGCGACCACCAGGGCCATCTTCCGGGACGCCTCGTCGATCATCTCGTCGCCCAGCATCACCGCGCCGAGCTTCCCGCCGGCCTCCGAGGTGTAGTAGTCGTACGCGTCGAGGATCAGCTCCGCGTGGTCGTAGTCCTGCTGGGCCGGCGAGTAGACCTCGTTCGCCGCGTCGATCTGACCCGGGTGCAGCACCCACTTGCCGTCGAACCCGAGCGCCGCCGAGCGCTTCGCCACCTCGCGGAACGCGTCCACGTCCCGGATCTGCAGGAACGGGCCGTCGATGGCCTGCTTGTCGTGCATCCGGGCGGCCATCAGGATCCGCATCAGGATGTAGTGGTACGGGTCGCCCGGGTAGTCCGGGATGAGCGCGCCGACCACCAGCGACTTCATGTTGATCGAGGCCATGAAGTCGGCCGGGCCGAAGATGATGGTCTCCACCCGGGGCGAGGCGGCCGCGATCGCGTCGACGTTGACCAGACCGGCGGCGTTCTCGATCTGCGCCTCGATGCCGATCCGGCCCACCTCCAGGCCGAGGGTCTTCTCGATCTGGGTGAGCGTCATGTCCAGCCACTGCACCTGGGCGGCGTTCTGCACCTTCGGCAGCATGATGCAGTCCAGGTTGGCGCCGGCGCCCTCGACCACCTCGATGACGTCCCGGTAGGTCCACGGGGTGGTCAGGTCGTTCACCCGGACCACCCGGGTCTTGCCGGTCCAGTCGCCCTCGTTCAGCGCGGCGACGATGTTCTTGCGGGCGTCCGGCTTGGCCAGCGGGGCGACGGCGTCCTCCAGGTCGAGGAAGACCTGGTCGGCCGGCAGGCCCTGAGCCTTGCCGAGCATCTTGACGCTGGAGCCGGGTACCGCGAGGCAGGACCGGCGGGGGCGACCGACAGCGGCCATGGATGCGCTCCTTCCAGCGTCCGGCGGACACGCCGACGCCACCTGAAATGAAATCCGAGAACTTAACGATCCCAAAGGGCGTTGTGACGCCACGGTAACCTCGTGCCGTGACCGGGGTGAATGGACCTGTGGAAGATCTCACTGGGCGTCGGACCGTGGTGGTGACGGGCGGCAGCTCCGGCATCGGACTGGCCGCCGCCGTCGACCTGGCCCGCCGGGGTGACCAGGTGGTACTGGTCGGCCGGGACCCCGGCCGGCTGCAGGCCGCCGGGGAGCGGGTCCGCGAGTCCAGCGGCGAGCGCCCCGAACTCTTCCGGGCCGACTTCGCCGTCCTCGACGACGTCCGCCGGCTCGCCGAGCAGTTGCGCGGGGCCTACGACCGGATCGACGTGCTCGCCAACAACGCCGGCGCGATCGTCCTCCAGTCGGTCACCACGGTCGACGGCTTCGAGCTCAGCATGCAGGCCAACCACCTGGCCCCGTTCCTGCTCAGCAACCTGCTCCGGGACCGGATCGGCCGGATGGTGGTGACCGCCTCGGGCGCGCACCGCAGCGGCGCCCTGGACCCGGACGACCTGAACGCTGCGCTGCGTCGCTACCGCCCGATGCGCGCGTACGGCACCAGCAAGCAGGCGAACATCCTCTTCACCGCCGAGGCGGCCCGGCGCTGGCCGGACGTGCCGGGGTACTGCTTCCACCCGGGGGTGGTGCGGACCCGGTTCGGCAACGAGAGCCGCCTGGTCGCCCTGGGCATGCGGCTGCTGCCGTTCCGCAGCCCGGAGAAGGGCGCGGAGACACTCGTCTGGCTGGCCAACCAGGACCCGTCCCGGCTGGTCGACGGGGCCTACTACCACGACCGGCGGCTGCACCGGCCGCTGCGCAAGGCCGCCGACCCGCAGCTCGCCGCCCGGCTCTGGACGGCCAGCGCCAAGGCCGTCGGCATCCACGGGTGAGCGAGCTGCTCCTGGTCGCGCTGGTCGAGCTGACCGCCGACGACGTCGAGGCCGGTCAGCGGTACGAGGACCAGGTGCTCGCCCTGCTCGGACGGCACGGCGGACGGCTGGAGCGACGGCTGCGTACCGGCGACGGGCGGACCGAGGTCCACGTGATTCGGTTCGCCTCCCGGGAGGGGTACGAGGGGTTCCTGGCCGACCCGGAGCGGGCTGAGCTGCGCGCCGCCCTCGGCGACGCCGCACCGACCGGCCGGGTGCTGGAAGTGCACGACGCCTGAGCCTCACTCGGACAGGTGCACCGGGACGCTGGTGACCACCACCCCCGGCAGCGCCCGCAGGGCGGTGCGCAGCCGCTGGTCGACCCGGCTGTGCAGGGGGCGGTGCCAGCGGCGGCGGAGCACCACCTCGGGCACGATCACGGTCAGCGTCAGCTCCGGCCGGGAGGCGTGCAGCGCATCCAGGTAGTGCGCCAGCGGCCCGGTCACCGCCCGGTACGGCGACACGATGATCTCCAGCCGCACGTGGTCGCCCCACGCCCGCCACTCCTCCCGGAACCGGTCCGCCTCCTCGTCCTCCGGAGCGATGTGCACGGCCAGCGTCGGCTGCCCCAGCGACGCCGCGTACGCCAGGGCGCGCAGCGAGGCCAGGTTCAGCCGGGCGACCGGCACGATCACCAGGTGGCGGACCTGCTGGGGAAGTTCCTGGCCCTCGGCGGGCGGCGGGCGCTGTGCGGCCCCGGCACCCGCCGGCGGCGGGTGCAGCGCCAGCGCCCGGTGCAGCGTGGCGTAGTGCCGGTGGATCCGGTCGAAGACGAACACCAGCAGCGGCACCGCGACCACGACCACCCAGGCGCCCTCGGCGAACTTCGCCACCGCGGCCGTCAGCAGCACCAGCGCGGAGAGGGTGGCGCCGGTCGCGTTGAGGATCAGCCGGTACCGCCAGCCCGCGCCGCGCCGGCGGCGCCAGTGCACCACCATCCCGGCCTGGGAGAGGGTGAACGCGAGGAACACGCCGACCGCGTAGAGCGGGATCAGCGACTCGGTCCGCCCGCCGAAGGCGACGAAGATGAGCGCCGCCACGGTGGCCAGCGCGACCAGGCCGTTGCTGAACGCCAGCCGGTCCCCCATGTGCAGGAAGCGGCGGGGGGCGTGGCCGTCCCGGGCCATGAAGAAGAGCAACCGGGGGAAGTCGTTGAAGGCGGTGTTCGCGGCCAGCAGCAGGATCAGCGCGGTGGCGGCCTGGAGCAGCCCGTACCAGGGGCCGGAGGGGAAGGTGAGCCGGCCGAGCTGGGAGAGGATCGTCTCCCCCGGCCGGGGCACCAGGCCGTTCAGATGGATCAGGACGATCAGCCCGGCGAAGACCACCACCAGCATCCCGACCATCCAGCCGAGGGTGGTGCGGGCGTTGCGCCACTCGGTGGGCCGGAACGCGGGCACCGCGTTCGACACCGCCTCGATGCCGGTCATCGACACCGCGCCGGAGGCGAAGGCGCGCAGGATCAGCAGCAGCCCGAGCCCTTCCGCGGCCGGCACCTGCGGCGGCGGCACCGGCGCGAAGCCCCGGCCCGCCGCGCGCAGGTAGCCGACCACCAGCACCGCGAGGACGGCGACCACGAAGGCGTACGTGGGCAGCACGAAGATGTTGCCGGCGGTACGGACGCCGCGCAGGTTCCCGGCGAGCAGCACGGCGATCACCAGCACCCCGAGCGGCACGGTCACCGGTCGCAGCCCGGGCAGCGCCGAGGTGACCGCGTGCACCCCGGCCGCCACCGACACCGACACGGTCAGCACGTAGTCGAGCATCAGCCCGGCCGCCGCCGCGAGCCCCGGCGTCCGGCCCAGGTTGTCGCCGGCCACGATGTACGACCCGGCCCCGTGCGGGTACGCCGGGATGGTCTGCCGGTACGACGCCCCCACCGCGATCATCAGCACGACCAACAGGACGGCCAGCGGCAGGGAGAGCCCGAGCGCGCCGCTGCCGCCCAGCACCAGCACGGTGAGCATCGCCTCCGGCCCGTACGCCACCGAGCTGAGCAGGTCCGAGGAGAGGATCGGCAGGGCGACCAGTTTGCGCATCCGCTCGTAGAGCACGGCGGCGCTGCTCAACGGCGGCCCGATGACCGCCCGGCGGAGCCGCCCGAGCCCCCGCCCCAGCCGGGTGCGGGGTGCGTGGGCCGGCTCGGTGGCGCACAGCTCGTCCGGCTCCTCGACGGTGAACATCTCGATCGGCGCCAGCCGGCCGAAGCGGCTGGGCGCCGGTCCGCGACGGCTGCGGCCCAGGGTCGGGTCAACGGGCAGCTCCTGGCCGGGGCGGGCAGGGCTGCGCCAGCGCTCCCCGATCCGCCCCAGCGCCGCCAACTCCTCCGGGGACAGCGCGGGGAACTCCGCCGACGGGGTGACGACGGTGCCGCGCTCCGCCGCGTCGTCGCCTCCGCTCCGCCGTCCCATCCCCACCTCCTCCCTCCGCACTTTCACGGAAAGCAGCCTCGCCCGGTGGGGAATGCGCACACTTGCCGGGAAAGTGCGGGCTGGTCAGTCGGCG
>NZ_QGGF01000713.1 GCF_003857015.1 Micromonospora globispora
GCAGGGGTGTGGACCCTGCCGCGGGTGCTGGGCCCGGACCGGGAGCACCAGCGGTCCCTGGGGCGCATCGAGGCGATCGCGACGTGGGCGGAACTGCTGCGCGACACCCTGTCCTCGGCGGCCGGGCTGGAGCAGGCGATCACCGCGACCGCCGCGGTCACCCCAGCGCCGATCCGCGCCCAAGTCCAGGCTTTGGCCGATGGCGTCCGGTCGGGGGCGCGGCTGCCGGACGCCCTTCGGGTCTTCGCCGCCGAGCTGGCCGACCCGACCGCCGACCTGGTGGTGCGGGCGTTGCAGCAGGCCGCCGGCTACCACGGCGGGCAGCTGACCGACAGCCTGACCAGCCTCGCCGCCACCGCCCGCGAGCAGGCGTCGATCCGGATGCGCGTGGCCACCACCCGGGCCACCACCCGCACCGCCGCGCGGGTCATCACCGGCACCTCGGTGGTGATGGTCGCCGGGCTGATCGTGCTCAACCGCGGCTTCCTCGCCCCCTACGGCACCCTCACCGGGCAGATGGTCCTGCTCCTCGTCGGCGCGGTGTTCGCTGCCGGGTTCTGGTGGC
>NZ_QGGF01000079.1 GCF_003857015.1 Micromonospora globispora
CTGCACGCCCACACCGTGCACAGCGACGGCGCGCAGACCATCGACGAGCTGGCCGCCCTCGCCGTCTGCCGGGGGCTGGACTTCCTCGCCGTCACCGACCACAACACCGTCAGCCACCACCCGTGGCTGCCGGAGGCCGGCCGCCGGTACGGCATCACCCTCGTGCCCGGGCAGGAGGTGACCACCGACCGGGGACACGCCAACGTGTTCGGTCCGGTGGGCTGGGTGGATTTCCGCGAGCCGGCGGACCACTGGCTCGCCGCGGCGGAGCGTGGCGGCGGGCTGATGTCGGTGAACCATCCGCTCGGCGGCGACTGCGCCTGGCGGCAGCCGGTGACCACCCGCACCCGGTTCGTGGAGGTGTGGCACTCCGGCTGGTGGGACCGTACCTGGGGGGCGCCGCTGGCCTGGGCGCGGGCGTGGCGACCGGACGTCGTACCGGTCGGGGGCAGCGACTACCACCGGCCCGGCGCGGACGCGCTGCCCGGCGCCCCGACCACCTGGGTGCTCGCCGACGGCGACCCGACCGACGAGGCCGTGGTACGCGACGCCCTGCTCGCC
>NZ_QGGF01000289.1 GCF_003857015.1 Micromonospora globispora
GCAGCGCCGGATCCGCAGTGAGCGCGTGCAGCAGCATCGCCGACAGGCCGGCGTTCAGCGCGGCGTCGCCGTGCGGCACAGTGGCCGGCAGGGCGGCCCGGGCGGCCGCGGTGAGGCCCCGCTCCGCTGTGCTGAGTCTAGAGCGTAATCAACTCTTGCGACCTGCGGCAACAGGGTCCCGCTCGGCGTGTCCAAGTCTACCCCGGGCAACCCGGGCACCGCTGACGTCTATGGGCAACCGCCAGAGCTGCCAGTCTGTTCCCGCGTGAAAGCCCTCCGGCGGCTCGGTCAGCGCCAAGACGGTCGGGCCCGCCCCACTGACCACAGCCGCCACACCGGCCGCACGCAGCTCTCTGACCAGGGCCGTCGTCGCCGGCATCCCCTCGGCCCGGTAGTCCTGGTGGAGCCGGTCGACGGTCGCCGGCAGCAGCAGCGCCGGATCCGCAGTGAGCGCGTGCACCAGCAGCGCCGCCCGGCCGGCGTTCAGCGCGGCGTCGCCGTGCGGCACAGTGGCCGGCAGGGCGGCCCGGGCGGCCGCGGTGAGGCCCCGCTCCGC
>NZ_QGGF01000677.1 GCF_003857015.1 Micromonospora globispora
GGTGAATCTGGTCGGGCACGCGGCCGCCCGGTACGCCGGCGACCCGCTGCCGGCCCTGGCCCGCCTGGGCGCGTTGCCCGGCGCCCGCTACGGCGGCACCCTCACCGGTGCGGACTGGGCGATCGGCTGCGCCTCCCCGGAAACCCTGATCGAGGTCGACGCGGGCCGCCTGATCACCCGGCCGATCAAGGGCACCCGGCCGGCCACCGCCGCAGGCCGGCGGGACCTGCTCGCCTCCACCAAGGAACGCGCCGAACACGTCATGATCGTCGACCTGGAGCGCAACGACCTGGCCCGCATCGCCCGGACCGGATCGGTCCGGGTGGACGAGCTGTTCGCCGTACGCCGGTGGTGCGACCTGTGGCAGGCGGAGTCGACGGTGTCGGCGGCGGCCGGCGACGGGCTGGGCCTGGCCGACCTGCTGCGCGCGGTCTGCCCGGGCGGGTCGGTCACCGGCGCGCCGAAGCTCGCCGCGCTGCACGAGATCGCGGCCCTGGAACCGGTCGGCCGGGGCGCCGGCATGGGCGCGCTCGGCTGGGTGGGACCCGGG
>NZ_QGGF01000777.1 GCF_003857015.1 Micromonospora globispora
AGCCTCCACGGCGAACTCGGACACGTCCCACCCGCCGAACACGAGGCACTACACGCGATGACCCACCCGGTCAGCGCACCCCTGAAAACCAGCTAACCAACTCTCCACCAAACCCGGGGCTTGACAATGTGCCGTCACGGGACACAGCCAGCTGCCGGCGTGCCTGGTCTCGCATGATGGTCGACGAAATCCCCTCGCCTGATGCTTGACATGATCACGTCGGGCTGACCGATCCAAGGGCCGGCACGGACTGCCCCATGGTTGGCGCTGCGGTACGTCCGCTCATGGCACCCCTTTATGTCAAGACACCGCTCGGAGGGCGGGTTTAGGCTGGCTGGTGGCGGGTCCGGGAAGTGGCTTGTCCGAAGGACCGATGTCCGGGGTCAGGTCGGTCACGCTGGATTGCAGAGTCGTCCCCGAGTGCCCTCCCGGATCCGCCGCCTGCCTGCGTTTCTGGTCGGCGACCATGCGGGCGTAGACGACGTTGGACAGTCGGCGTTTCAGCGCGCGCATGGCTTCCATCGACGTCTTCCCGGCGCCCTTCTTC
>NZ_QGGF01000375.1 GCF_003857015.1 Micromonospora globispora
GAGCAGCAGCGCGGCGAGCAGCATGCCGAGGCCGGCGGCCAGCCGACGACGGGCGGCAGCCGGTCGGCGACGGGGGCCGGGCGCGGAGGGTGCGGGAGCATACATCGTCCGTGACGCTATCGCGCGGGAAACGCTCGGACGACGGCCGATCGGTCGGAAAACCTGACCGGCCCAGCCCCCTCGCGGTCAGCTCAGGCCGTCAGCCGGTCGGACCAGGGGACCACGGTCCCGGCGCCGCCGGAGAGGACGGCGGCGTTGACCGCCCGGGCCAGCGGCGCCCCCCAGGTCGAGCGGGGGCCGCCGTACGGGGCCGGGTCGCCGTCCGCCGGGCAGAGGACGGTGACCGCGTCGGTGGGGGTGCCGGTGGCGGGCAGCCCGAGCTCCCAGATCGCCTGCGCCTTCGCCTCGGTCGCGGTGGCCACCGCGTTGACCAGCGCGGCGTCGCTCAGCCGGACCGGGACGTGCACCACGATGTTGACCGTGCCGACCCGCTGCGCGGGGGCGGCAGGCGCCGGTGCGGCGGCCCACACCGGGGTGCCCAGCCCGACCGTCGCCCAGACCCGCACCCCGCCGTCGGCCCCGGCCACCACCTCGGCCACGTCGACCCCGGTCAGCAGCCCCACCCCGGGCCCGGCCAGGCCGAGCCCGTCGGCCAGCTCGGCCAGGTGGTCCGCCGGGTCGTCCCGGTGGTACGACATCGGCACGGTCGCGTTGACCACCCATCGCCGTACGCCGATGCCGCCGCCCAGCGGGGCGGAGCCGATCGCCAGCAGCGGCGCTTCGGCGCGCCACACCAGCATCGGAATGTCACACCCGTCCTCGCGGCGGCTGGTCAGGAACGGCTCGTTCACCACGCTGTGACCCTACGATCCGAGGTGGGGATGGCCGCTGACCACCCGCTTCGCGGCGCGCGATCGTACTGCTTGATCAGGTCGGTCAGGTTACGTCCAACGATCAAGATTCCAGGGGTGCGCCTCTGATTCCCGCTCCGGTGCGCCTAGACTTGTCGGCGCGCGCGGGATCAGCGGACGGCGGACCCGGCCGACGGACGGCACGCGCAGGCGGAGGTGCGCGAATGGACGAGGTACTGGCCCGCAGTGGGATCTTCCAGGGTGTCGACCCGGAGGCGGCTGAGGCGCTCGCCAAGGAGATGGAGACGATCGAGGTCCGTAAGGGCGAGGTCGTCTTCAACGAGGGTGAGCCCGGCGACAGTCTCTACATCCTGCTGTCCGGCAAGATCAAGGTTGGTCGCCGCGCGGCGGACGGCCGGCAGAACCTGATCGCCGTGATGGGCCCGTCGGACATGGTCGGCGAGCTGTCGCTCTTCGACCCCGGCCCGCGTACGGCGACGGCCACCGCGGTGACCGACACCCGCCTGGTACGGCTGCGCAAGCAGGCGCTGCGGCCCTGGCTGAACAACCGCCCGGAGATCGCGGAGCAGCTGCTCCGGGTGCTGGCCCGCAGGCTGCGCCGGACGAACGACTCGCTGGCCGACCTGATCTTCACCGACGTGCCGGGGCGGGTCGCGAAGAACCTGCTCCAGATGGCCGGCCGGTTCGGCACCCGCGACGGCGGCGTGCTGCGGGTGACCCACGACCTGACCCAGGAGGAGATCGCCCAGCTCGTCGGCGCCTCCCGGGAGACCGTCAACAAGGCGCTCGCCGACTTCGCCTCCCGCGGCTGGCTGCGGCTGGACGGCAAGAGCATCATCATCCTCGACCCGGAGCGACTGGCCCGCCGCGCCCGGGTCTGAGCCCCAACCGAGACGCCTGCCCACCGCCACGACGGTGGGCAGGCGTCCTGGCATGTCCGGGCGGCCGTCTGCCGGGAGCAGAAGATCTGGACAGCGCCACCGGGCCACGGTCAGGGTGGAGCGATGCTGGATCGTGTCGCCGTACTCTCCGACATCCACGGTGCGCTGCCCCCGCTGGAGGCCGTGCTGGCCGAGCCGGACGTGGCCGCCGCCGATCTGATCGTGCTCACCGGTGACATCGCGGCCGGCCCGCAGCCGGTCGAGGTGCTGGACCTGCTCGCCACCCTCGGCGAGCGCGCCTGCTGGGTCCGGGGCAACGCGGATCGGGAGCTGGTCGAGGCGCGTGCCGGGAAGCCGTCCCCGATCGAGGTCTCGAACTGGGCCGCCGGGCAGCTCCGGGACGACCACGTGGCCCGGTTGGCCGGGCTGCCGCTGACCGTCACCCTGCCGATCGCCGGGCTGGACGAGGTGCTCTTCTGTCATGCGACGCCCCGGGACGACGAGGAGGTCGTGCTGGTCGACACCCGGATGGAACGCTGGTCGGCGGTCTTCGCGGGGCTGCCGGCCGAGGTCGGCACGGTCGTCTGCGGGCACACGCACATGCCGTTCACCCGGCTGGTCGACCGCCGTCTGGTGGTCAACCCGGGCAGCGTCGGCATGCCGTACGGCGGGGCGGGTGCCTGGTGGGCCCTGCTCGGCCCGGGCGTGCAGCTCCGCCGGACCGGGTACGACATCGACGCCGCCTGCGCCCGGGTGGGGGCCGAGTCGGGCTTCCCGGACGCCGCCGAGTGGGCCAACGAGTACCTGCGCTCCCGGCACACCGACGCCGACGCCCTCGCCGTCTTCGCTCCCCGCGACGGCCGCTGACCGGTGCCGCTCCCCGGCGGAGGCCCGTCGGGCGGGGCGGACCGGCCGAGCGGGCGGCCCGGCCGGTCCCCTGATCGGATCAGCGATGGGTCAGGTAGTCGTGCGCCGTCTCGCACAGCCGGGCGTGCACGCCGTCGTACCCGCTCACGCCACCCAGATAGCGCTTGTCCACCTTCGCCACCATCGTGTAATTCGGGTCGCAGACGTTGCCGACCGGCGCCTCACCGGCCTGGCCGATCAGCTGGTACGCGTCGAGCTGGTCCAGCCCGACCAGCTCCGCGGTCCAGGTGACCAGGTCGTGCTGGCTGATCCGGTACGCGTCCTCGAGCGGGCGGGCGGAGCCGGTGGACATCAGGGCGGCGTCGGACTCCAGCCGCGGCCACGGCGTACTCGCGCCCTTGATCACGTCCAGCACCACGGTGGTGTTCATGGCCGCCTCGAGGCCGGTGCCGCAGACCTCGCCGTGCCCCTGCCGGCAGTGCCCGTCGCCGAGGGCGAACAGCGCCCCGGACACGTTCACGCCGAAGTACGCCGTGACCCCGGCGCGCAGTTCCGGGCTGTCCATGTTGCCGCCGTGCGCATCCGGGGTGATCGTCATCCGCGCCTCGAAGCCGCCCGGCGCCACCCCCGCGGTGCCGTGCATCGGATCCAGCGGCAGCTCCACGGTGTAGTCGCCCCGCCGGGCCCGGTACGTCGCCGTGCCGGCGGCGACGTCGACGTCGTACCGCCAGACCACCTCGTCGAGCGGGGGTTGCAGGGTGGCCGTGGTGTGCGTGCTGGTGAGCGCGCCGAAGTGCGGGAAGGTGCTGGACACCGCCCAGTCCCGGGCCGGCTCGATGGCGACGAAGTGCACGGCGAGGGTGTCCCCCGGCTCGGCGCCCTCGACGTGGATGGGCCCGGTCACCGGGTTGAGGTACGGGAACTCGCAGACCTGCGACGGCAGGTCGTCGACGCCGCGGACCCGCCCGCCGAAGCAGTCCTCGGTGTACAGCTCGACGATCGTGCCGGGGCGTACCCGGAGCACCGCCTCGCGCCCACCGAACGTGTAGGAGAGCTCATCCGGCTCCGGCCGGTACTTCACCACCTCGGTCACTGCGGCTCCTTGACTGGCTCGTCGGTGTCTTCGTGCGCGACTTCGACGAGCGCGGCGAGTTCGGGACGCCGACCCGTCGCGTAGAAGATCAGCAGGACGACGAGCCCGACGGCCAACCAGACGAAGCCGAGCACCTGCGCGGCGACCTTCGCGTTGATCACCACGTAGAGCAGGATCAGGAAGCCGATCACCGGTACGACGAGATGCCGCAACCAGTCCCGGCTCCCGTTGCGGACCACGTAGTGGATCACGACGGAGACGTGCAGCGCCAGGAACGCCGTCATCGCGCCGAAGTTGACCAGCGTGGACAGGAGGGAGATCCCGTCGTCCCGGCTGGCCATGTAGAGGCCGAGTGCCAGGGAGATGGCGGCGACCAGCAGGGTGGCGTTGGCCGGGACCTTGTGTTTCGGGTTGACCCGGGCGAGGAAGCGGGGCATCTGCCGGTCGCGGGCCATCGCGTACAGCAGGCGGGAGGTCGCGGCCTGGGCCACCAGGGAATTGGCGAAGCCCCAGGCGATCGCCGTGGCCAGGGCGGTCAGCCCGGCCAGCCAGCCGCCGCCGGCCGCCCGGGCCGCGTCGTAGAAGGCCGTTCCCTCGGGGTCACCGTTGGCGAGCAGGCCGGACGCATCCGGCACCAGCAGGGCCGCGACCCACGTCTGCACGACGAACAGGGCGCCGGCCAGCAGCAGTGCCGCGACCATCGCCCGGCCGATCTGGCGGGCCTCCTCGCGGCTCTCCTCGGCCAGCATCGAGATCCCGTCGAAGCCGAGGAAGGACAGGACGGCGATCGACACGGCCCCGAACACCAGCGGCCAGGAGAAGGTGTCGGCATTGAACAACGGCCGCACCGAGAAGCCCTCGCCCTTGCCCTGCGCGAGTGCGACCACGCCGACGACCAGGAAGATCGCGAGGATGACCAGCTCGGCGACGAGCATGACCCGGTTGACCCTGGCCGTCATCCGGATGCCGAGGTAGTTGACAACCGTGTTGAGCAGGACGAATGCCGCCAGCCACAGCCACACCGGTACGCCGGGCACGAGGGAGTGCATGGCCACGCTGGCCACCAGGTAGAGCAGGCCGGGCACGAGGACGTAGTCGAGCAGGATCACCCAGCCGGCAAGGAAGCCGACCGGCGGCGCGATGCCGCGCCCCGCGTAGCTGTAGACCGAGCCGGCCATCGGAAATGCGCGGACCATCTGTGCGTACGACAGGGCGGTGAACATCATCGCCACCATGCCGATGATGTAGGCCAGCGCGACCATGCCGCCGGAGCCGGCGTACACGCTGCCGAAGATGCCGAAGGGGGCGATCGGCACCATGAAGATCAGTCCGTAGATGAGCAGGTCGGTGAAGCTGAGGGACCGGCTCAGCTCCTGGCGGTAGCCGAACCGTTCGACCTGGGTGGCGGTCTCGGATGGGTCGGGAGGTTGGTTCACGGCACGCCTCCTTGATCTCGTGGCCGCACGTTAGCGCAGCTCGCGGCGGGCAGGTAGATCCATGTACCTGGATCGGGAACATCGACAAAGCACCGCAATGGCCGCGTAGCCGCGAGGGCGAAAAAAGTCAGGCTTGACTGTTTGTTTTATCGGCGGCAGGCTGTCCCCGTGCCCACCGCATCGACCCGCGTCCCTCAGCAGGAACGCAGCCGCGCCACCCAGGCCCGGCTGCTGGAGGCGACGGTCGACTGCCTGGTCGAGCACGGCTGGTCCGGCACCACGACCACCGTGGTGGCCGCCCGCGCCGGTGTCTCCCGCGGCGCCCAGCTGCACCACTACCCCACCAAGGCCGCCCTGGTCACCGCCGCCGTCGCCCACCTCGCCGAGCGCCGGGCGGCGGAGCTGCGCACCGAGGCGGAGTCCCTGCCGACCGGTCCGCAGCGGCTCGACCGGGTGATCGACCTGCTCGGCGCGGCATTCACCGGGCCGCTCTTCGTCGCCGCCCTCGAACTCTGGGTGGCCGCCCGCACCGACGCCGAGCTGCGCGGCGCCCTCGTGCCGCTGGAGGCCCGGGTCGGCCGGGAGATGCACCGGCTCACCGTGGAACTGCTCGGGGTCGACGAGCGCCGGCCGGGCGTCCGCGAGGCGGTGCAGGCCACCCTCGACCTGCTCCGCGGCCTCGGCGTGGCCAACCTGCTCAGCGACGACACGGCCCGCCGCACCGCCCTGCTGCACACCTGGAAGCGCCAGCTCGCCACCCTGCTCACGCCGGACACCGACCCGCCGCACCGAGGAACGATGCACCATCGGCGGAACGGCGAGGGTCAGGCAGGCGCCGGGAGCGACCAACCATGACCCCAACACCCTGACCGGCACACCCCGCCCGGAGGCACCATGGTCGACCTGACAGCACTGCTCGCCGATCTGACCGCCGAGTCCGAGCAGCTCGACGCCCTCGTCGCCCCGCTGCCGCCCGAGGCGTGGGCCCGTCCCACCCCGGCTCCGGGATGGACGGTCGCCCACCAGATCGCCCACCTGGCCTGGACCGACCACGTGGCCCGGCTCGCCGCCACCGACGGGCAGGCGTTCTACGCCTCCGTCGCCTCCGCCCCCGATCCGGCCCGGCTGGTGGACGACGGCGCCGAGTCGTTCCTCGCCCCGCCCGCCGTGCTGCTGGCCCGCTGGCGCGACGGCCGGGCGGCGCTCACGGCAGCGCTCGCCGCCGCCGCTCCCGGCGAGAAACTGCCCTGGTACGGCACCGGGATGTCGCCGGCCTCGATGGCCACCGCCCGGATGATGGAGACCTGGGCGCACGGCGAGGATGTCGCCGACGCGCTCGGCGTCAGTCGCACCCCGACCGAGCGGCTGCGGCACGTCGCCCACCTCGGCTTCCGTACCCTCGGGCACAGCTTCGCGGCCCACGGCCGCCCGGTCCCGACGGCACCGGTCCGGGTCGAACTCGCCGGGCCCGATGGTGGCACCTGGTCCTTCGGGCCGGCCGACGCCGCCGACCGGGTCACCGGGCCGGCGCTCGACTTCTGCCTGCTGGTCACCCAGCGCCGACACCGCGCCGACCTGGCGCTGGTCGCCACGGGGCCGATCGCCGACGAGTGGCTCGACGTGGCGCAGGCCTTCGCCGGCCCACCGGGGGCCGGCCGTGAACCGGCGTCCGCGCAGGTCGGTACGGGCGGCGACGAGCGCGCCGGGGCGACGGCATGACCGGCGCACTACGGGTCGGCAACGCCTCCGGCTTCTACGGCGACCGCTTCGCCGCCTGGCGGGAAATGCTCGACGGCGGCGAGTTGGACGTGCTGACCGGCGACTACCTGGCCGAGCTGACCATGCTGATCCTCGGCCGGGACCGGCTGCGCGACCCCGAACTCGGGTACGCGAAGACCTTCCTCCGGCAACTGGAGGGCTGCCTCGGTACCGCGCTCGACCGGGGCGTGCGGATCGTGACGAACGCCGGCGGGCTGAACCCGGCCGGGCTGGCGGCGGCGATCGGCACGCTCGCCGACCGGCTCGGCCTCACCGCCCGCGTCGGGTACGTCGAAGGCGACGCCCTCGCCCGCCCGGACGCGCTCACCGCCAACGCGTACCTGGGCGCGTTCGGCATCGCGGCCTGCCTCGACGCGGGGGCGGACATCGTGGTGACCGGTCGGGTCACCGACGCCTCGCTGGCCGTCGGGCCGGCGATCGCCCAGTTTGGCTGGGGCCGCGACGACCTGGACGCGCTGGCCGGGGCGACCGTCGCCGGGCACCTCATCGAGTGCGGGGCGCAGGTCACCGGCGGCAACTTCAGCTTCTTCACCGAGCTTCCCGACGGCGGGCACCGACCCGGTTTCCCGATCGCCGAGATCCACCCGGACGGTTCGTCGGTGCTCACCAAGCACGCGGGCACCGGCGGCGCGGTCACCGTGGAGACGGTCACCGCCCAGCTGTTGTACGAGGTGGGCGGGCCGGCGTACCTGGGGCCGGACGTGGTGACCCGGCTGGACACCGTGGAGCTGCGCCAGGACGGGCCGGACCGGGTCCGGGTCAGCGGCGTCCGGGGCACCCGGCCACCGGACACCCTCAAGGTCGGCGTCAACAACCTCGGTGGCTTCCGCAACTCCATGACGTTCGTGCTCTGCGGGCTGGACATCCCGGCCAAGGCCGCGCTGGTGCGGGGGCAGATCGAGGAGGCGGTCGGCAAGGAGGGGCTGGAGTTCACCCTGGCCCGGACCGACCACGCCGACGCGGCGGAGACGGAAACGGCGAGCGCGCTGCTGCGCGTACACCTGCGCGACGGTGACAAGGCGCGGGCCGGGCGGGCCTTCTCGGCGGCCGCGGTGGAGCTGGCCCTGGCCTCCTACCCGGGCTGCACGCTGACCACCCTGCCCGGCGACGCCACCCCGTACGGCGTCTTCACCGCCGACGTCGTGCCGCAGGACGCGGTGGCGCACGTCGCCGTGCTGGCGAGCGGTGAGCGGGTGCCGATCGCCCCGCCGATCGGCACCAGCGCCATCACAGACGTCGAGGCCGGCGTGGTCGGGGGCGGCGCGACGGAGCACGCCGGGCCGACCCGGCGCGTCCCGCTCGGCGAGCTGGTGGGGGCCCGCTCGGGCGACAAGGGCGGCGACGCGAACCTCGGCGTCTGGGCCCGCACCGACGCGACCTGGGCCTGGCTGCGCGGCTGGCTGACCGTGGCACGGTTGGCCGAGCTGCTGCCGGAGACCGCCCCGCTGACCGTGGAGCGGTACGAGCTGCCGAACCTGCGGGCGGTCAACTTCGTGATCCGGGGACTGCTCGGGCAGGGAGTGGCCGCCTCCACCCGGTTCGATCCCCAGGCCAAGGCGCTCGGCGAGCTGCTCCGCTCCCGGGTGGTCGACCTGCCGGCCGAGCTGGCACCCGCATCGAGGCAGGCCGCGGCCACCGGCCGCGCCGGAGAGGCCGCCGCATGACCATCGTGGACACCCCGGAACGGCGGCAGCTGCGGGAACTGACCCGCGCCTTCGTGACCCGCGAGGTGCTGCCGCACCTGGACGACTGGGAGCGCGCCGGTGAGGTGCCGAGGGAGCTGCATGCCACCGCCGCGAAGATCGGGCTGCTCGGCATCGGCTTTCCCGAGTCGGTCGGCGGCAGCGGCGGCGACCTCCTCGACTCGATCATCGTCACCGAGGAGATCATCCGATCGGGCGGTTCGTCCGGGCTGGTCGCGGCGCTCTTCACGCACGGCATCGCGCTGCCGCACATGGTGGCCGCCGCCGGCCGGCGGACCGACGGCCTTGGCGGCTGGATCGCCGGCAAGCTCGGCGACGGGCGGACGGCCGCCGACGACGACCTGATCGAGCGGTACGCGCGCCCGACGCTCGCCGGGACGATGATCGGCGCGCTGGCGATCACCGAACCGGACGGCGGCTCCGACGTCGCCGCGATCCGCACCACCGCCCGCCGCGACGGCGACCACTACGTGGTGAACGGTTCGAAGACCTACATCACCAGCGGGGTCCGGGCCGACTTCGTGACCACCGCCGTCTGCACCGACTTCCCCGGCAGCGGGGAACTCAGCCTGCTGGTGATCGAGAAGGGCACGCCCGGGTTCACCGTCGGGCGGCGGCTGGAGAAGCTCGGCTGGCACTGCTCCGACACCGCCGAGCTCAGCTTCGTCGATGTACGGGTGCCGGTGGCGAACCGGATCGGCGAGGAGAACACCGGCTTCCTGGCGATCATGCAGCACTTCGCCGCCGAGCGGCTCTCCCTGGCCACCCAGGCGTACGCGACCGCGCAGCGCTGCGTCGAGCTGGCCGCCACGTGGTGCCGGCACCGGTCCACCTTCGGCCGCCCGCTGGCGAGTCGACAGCTCGTGCGGCACCGGCTGGCCGAGATGCACACCCGGGCCGAGGCCGCCCGGGCGTACGTGCACGACGTGGCGGCCCGGGTCGCGGCGGGCGAGCCGGTGGTGACCGAGGTGGCGATGGCGAAGAACGTGGCGGTGTCCGCCTGCGACTGGGTCGTGGACCAGGCACTGCAACTGCACGGCGGCTTCGGTTACCTGCGCGACGCCGAAGTGGAACGGCACTACCGGGACGCTCGCATCCTCGGCATCGGCGGCGGCACCACCGAGATCATGAACGAGATCATCGCGAAGGGCATGGGCCTGTGAGTGCGAGGAGTGAGCCGGGTCTGCGAGCCCCGCAGTCACGAACGGAGAGAAGCCCTGTGACCACACTCGACAGCGGGATCGATCCGTCGTCGCCGGCCTTCCGGGCCAACCGGGAGGCGCTGCTGGAACGCCTCGCCGAGCTGGACGCCGCGCTCGACCAGGCCCGGGCTGGCGGCGGCGAGCGGTACGTGACCCGGCACCACCAGCGCGGCAAGCTGCTCCCCCGGGAACGGATCGAGCTGCTGCTCGACCCGGACAGCCCGTTCCTGGAGCTGTCCCCGGTGGCCGCGTATGGGACGGACTTCCCGGTCGGGGCCAGCACGGTGACCGGCATCGGCGTCGTCGAGGGCGTGGAGTGCCTGATCGTGGCCAACGACCCGACGGTACGCGGCGGCGCGGTCAACCCCTGGTCCCTCGCCAAGAACCGGCGGGCCGGCGAGATCGCCCTGGCCAACCGGCTGCCGATGATCAACCTGGTCGAGTCGGCCGGCGCGGACCTGCCGACCCAGGCGGAGATCTTCATCCCGGGCGGCCGGGTGTTCCGCGACCTCACCCGGCTCTCCGCGGCGAAGATCCCCACGGTCAGCGTGGTCTTCGGCAACGCCACCGCCGGCGGCGCGTACGTGCCCGGGATGTCGGACTTCACCATCATGATCCGGGACCGGTCGCAGGTGTACCTGGCCGGGCCGCCACTGGTGAAGATGGCCACCGGCGAGGTCACCGACGACGAGTCGCTCGGTGGTGCCGCGATGCACGCCACCACGTCCGGCCTGGCCGACTTCCTCGCCGAGGACGAACGGGACGGCATCCGGCTGGCCCGGCAGTGCGTACGCCGGCTCAACTGGCGCAAGCAGGGCCCCCCGTCGCGCACCGCGTTCCCCCAGCCGCCCAAGTACGACCCGGAGGAACTGCTCGGCATCGCCAGCGCCGACCTCAAGGTGCCGTTCGACCCGCGCGAGGTGCTGGCCCGAGTGCTCGACGGCAGCGAGTTCGACGAGTTCAAGCCGAGCTACGGCACCGCCCTGGTGACCGGCTGGGGCGAGCTGCACGGGTACCCGGTCGGCGTGCTGGCCAACGCCCGGGGCGTGCTGTTCAGCGAGGAGGCGCAGAAGGCGGCCCAGTTCATCCAGCTCGCCAACGCCGCCGACACCCCGCTGATCTTCCTGCAGAACACCACCGGCTACATGGTCGGCACCGAGTACGAGCAGCGCGGCATCATCAAGCACGGCGCGCTCATGATCAACGCGGTGTCGAACTCCACGGTGCCGCACCTGACGGTCAACCTGGGCGCCTCCTACGGCGCTGGCAACTACGGCATGTGCGGCCGGGCGTACGAGCCGAGGTTCCTCTTCACCTGGCCGAACGCCAAGTCCGCGGTGATGGGCCCGGCGCAGCTCGCCGGGGTGCTCTCCATCGTCGCCCGGCAGGCCGCCGCCGCCCGCGGGCGCGAGTACGACGAGGACTCCGACGCCGCGATGCGGATGATGGTCGAGCAGCAGATCGAGTCCCAGTCCGGCGCGCTCTTCCTCTCCGGCCGGCTCTACGACGACGGGGTGATCGACCCCCGGGACACCCGTACCGTCCTCGGGCTCTGCCTGTCGGCGATCCACAACGGACCGGTGAAGGGCGCCGACGGCTTCGGCGTCTTCCGGATGTGAGGCCAGCATGATTCACAGACTGCTTGTTGCCAACCGTGGGGAGATCGCCCGCCGGGTCTTCGCCACCTGCCGGGCGCTCGGCGTCCAGACGGTCGCCGTGCACTCCGACGCGGACGCGGACGCGCCGTTCGTCACCGAGGCCGACCAGGCCGTACGCCTGCCGGGCAACACGCCGGCCGAGACGTACCTGCGGATCGACCTGATCCTCGACGCGGCCCGGAAGTCCGGCGCGGACGCCGTCCACCCCGGCTACGGCTTCCTCGCCGAGAACGCCGAGTTCGCCGCGGCGGTGACCGACGCCGGGCTGACCTGGGTCGGGCCGCCCGCCAAGGCGATCGCCGCGATGGGCGACAAGGTGGAGGCGAAGGCGCTGCTCGCCGAGGCCGGGGTGCCGATGCTGCCGACCTGGACCGAGGCCGACGAGATCACCGACTTCCCGGTGCTGGTCAAGGCGTCCGCGGGCGGCGGCGGGCGCGGCATGCGGATCGTCCGGGGCGCCGCCGGGCTCGCCGAGGCCGTGGCCTCCGCGCGCCGCGAGGCGGCGGCCGCGTTCGGCGACGGCACGGTCTTCATCGAGCGGTACGTCGAGCGGGGCCGGCACGTCGAGGTGCAGATCTTCGGCGACACCCACGGTACGGTCGCCGCCCTCGGGGTGCGCGAGTGCTCGATCCAGCGGCGACACCAGAAGATCACCGAAGAGGCGCCCGGCGTCATCCCGGTTGAGGTGCGGCAGCGGCTGCACGAGGCCGCGGTGGCCGCCGGCCGGGCCGTCGACTACGTCGGCGCCGGCACGGTCGAGTTCCTGCTCGCCCCCTCCGGGGAGTTCTTCTTCCTGGAGATGAACACCCGCCTCCAGGTGGAACACCCGGTCACCGAGGCGGTCACCGGCCTCGACCTGGTCCGGCTGCAACTGCTCGTCGCCGAGGGCGCGCCGCTTCCGCTGGCGGCGACCCCGCCGACCGACGGCCACGCGATCGAGGTGCGGCTCTGCGCCGAGGACCCAGCGCAGGGTTTCCGCCCCGCCACCGGCACCCTGCACCGGTTCGCGATTCCCGGCGTGGACCGGGAGTTCGGCAACCTCCCGCGGGCCGGGCTGCGCCTGGACTCCGGCGTTGTGGACGGCTCGGTGGTGAGCGTGCACTACGACTCGATGCTGGCCAAGCTGGTCGCCTGGGCACCGACCCGGGCCGAGGCGGCCCGGGCCCTGGCGGGCGCGCTGGCCCGAGCGGAGATCCACGGCGTGCCGACCAACCGGGACCTGCTGGTCCGGGTGCTGCGCAGCCCCGAGTTCGCCGCGGTCGAGATCGACACCGGTTTCCTGGAGCGGCACGACGAGGTCTTCGCCCCGCTGCTCCCCGCCGCGCAGCTTCCGTTGGCCGCCCTGGCCGCCGCGCTCGCCTCGGCCGCCGGCCGTCGCGCCGCGGCGCCCGTGCTCCCCGGGCTCCCCTCCGGCTGGCGGAACGTGCCCGCGTTCCCGCAGGTCACCCGATACGCCGGCCCGGACGGCGGCGAGATCGAGGTCTCCTACCGGCTGGACCGGACGGGCGATCTCGCCGAGTGGTCGGCGAGATCGCTGGCCGGTGGAGACGCGACGGCCGGGGATGCCGCCACCGACTCGCCGGCCGTGACGCTGGTGGTGGCCGCCCCGGACCGGGTGGTGCTCGACGTGGACGGGGTGCGGCGCGCGTTCCGCGTACACCGGGTGGGGTCGGAGGTCTTCGTGGACGGCCCGGACGGCGCGGCGAGCCTGACCGAGCTGCCCCGCTTCCCGCTGCCCACCGCGGAGCTGGCCGCCGGGTCACTGCTCGCGCCGCTGCCCGGCGCGGTCACCCGGGTGCACGTCGAGGTCGGCCAGCGGGTCGCCGCCGGCGAGCTGCTGCTGACCCTCGAAGCGATGAAGCTCGAACACCCCGTACTCGCCCCCACCGACGGTGTGGTCGCCGAACTGCCGGTGCCGGCCGGCGGTCAGGTTGATACCGGCGCCGTGCTGGCCGTGGTCAACCCGCAGGAGGACCTCCGATGAACTTCGACCTCACCCCCGAACAGGACCAGCTCCGCGACGCCGTGCGGGAGCTGGGCCGCAAGTACGGCCACCGCTACTTCGTCGAGAAGGCCAAGTCCGGCGAGCACACCACCGAGCTGTGGAACGAGGCCGGCCGGCTCGGCTACCTCGGCGTCAACATCCCCACCGAGTACGGCGGCGGAGGCGGCGGCATCACCGAGCTCGCCATCGTCTGCGAGGAGCTGGCCGCCGCCGGCTGCCCGCTGCTGCTGCTCGTGGTCTCCCCCGCCATCGCCGCCACCGTGATCGCCAAACACGGCACCGAGGGACAGCGCAAGCGTCACCTGCCCGGTCTCGCCGACGGCACCCAGAAGATCGTCTTCGCGATCACCGAGCCGGAGGCCGGGTCGAACTTCCACCGGCTCGGCACGGTGGCCCGCCGCGACGGCGACGACTGGCTGCTCTCCGGCCGCAAGTGCTACATCTCCGGCGTCGACGAGGCGCAGCACGTGCTGGTGGTGGCCCGCACCGAGGACGCGTCGACCGGCAAGCTGAAGCCCGCGCTCTTCATCGTGCCCACCGACGCGCCGGGGCTGACCCGCTCCAAGCTGGACATGGAGATCCTGTCCCCGGAGAACCAGTTCCTGCTCTACCTGGACGACGTGCGGCTCCCCGCCGACGCGCTGGTCGGCGAGTCGCTGGACGCCGGCCTGCCGGCCCTCTTCTCCGGTCTCAACCCGGAGCGGATCACCGTCGCCGCGATGGGCGCCGGCACCGGCCGGTACGCCATCGAGCGGGCCGCCGAGTACACCGCCGGCCGCAAGGTCTGGGGTGGCCGGAGCATCGGCTCCCACCAGGGCGTGGCCCACCCGCTGGCGCACGCGGCCGTGCAGGTGGAACTGGCCCGGCTGATGATCCACAAGGCGGCCACCCTCTACGACGCCGGCCGCGACCTGGAGGCCGGCGTCTCCGGCAACATGGCC
Organism: Micromonospora globispora; assembly: GCF_003857015.1. Lineage (GTDB taxonomy): Bacteria > Actinomycetota > Actinomycetes > Mycobacteriales > Micromonosporaceae > Micromonospora > Micromonospora globispora. The sequence goes on from NZ_QGGF01000375.1 coordinate 14,438, forward strand.
AAGTACGCCGCCGGCGAGGCCGCCGCCCTCGCCGTGGACACCGCCGTCCAGGCCCTCGGCGGGGCCGGCATGACCACCGAGTACGGCGTCGCGACCCTGCTCGGCGCGGTCCGGGCCGGCCGGATCGCCCCGGTCAGCCGGGAGATGATCCTGAACTTCGTCGCCCAGCACGTCCTCGGCCAGGACAAGTCGTACTGACCGGTTCGGCGGTGGCTCCGCGCGGACGGAGGTCGGCGGTGGCTCCCGAGCCTCGGGCCGCCCACCGCTGAGCCGTCGGCCGAGCCGGAGTCCGAAAGCCGACCTGACATTGACGCGTCCAGATGGCGCCGTTGATGATCTCGCCGACCTTCGGCACCAGCACGCGGAACACGACCGACGACGCGGTGCCGTTCGATGTCGAGGTCACCGAGACCGGCACCGTCGAGTACGGGCTCTCCATCACCCAGGTCCGCCGGTTGACAGCGGAGTGGCGTGGGTCATGCTTGTCCGGTGAGGTTGTTCCCCAAGTCCGTTGCGCGGGTGAAGGCTTTCGCCGCGTCCCTGGCGGCGGTCGCCGCGCTGGTGACGCTGCTGGTCTGGCGCCCGGAGGGCATCCTGTCGGTGATCCTGGCGCTCTGCTGTGTGCTGCTCGGGATGATCGCCGGGGTGACGGTGGCCGCCGCCCGACAGGCCCACGACGTCGAACCGCCGGCCGCCTCGCCGCCGCCCGGCCAGCGGGCCCCCGGTGGCTACGGCGTGGACGCGGACACGTTGGAGGCGCTGGACAGCCGGGCGGTGCGGGGGGACAGCCGGGCGGTGAACGGGATCAGCGACCGGTGAGGGTCGGCGCGGCGAGCGCGTCCACGCCGCGCCCAGCCAGGCAGCGGTAGGTGCGGTCGACGTCCGTCTCCGCCGGCGGCAGGACCTCCAGGCGCCAACCGGCCTGGGACCGGATCCCGCTGGTCAGCCGGAACGTGCGGACGTTGCAGACGCTGCGGACGACCGGGGCGGCGTTGATCGCCGCGGGTGCCGCGCCGACCAGCGCCGCGGGCAGCTCGCCCACGGCGTAGGTCTCCCAGGTGTGCCGGCCGTCGCAGGGGACCCGGGCCGCCGCCGCCCGGTCGCGGCTCACCCGCACCGGGCCGTAACACTCCAACTCGGACACGCAGCGTCCGCCTGACGGCAGGTTCACCTCCGAGACGCCCGGCCTGCAGCCCGGCAGCACGCCCGCCCCGGCACCGCGCACGCTGATCCCGGTGCTCACCGGCGTGGGAGTGACGACGGGTGGGGCACCGCCGGCGAGCCACGCCCCGGCGCTGGCCGAGGCGGCCAGTGCGAGGACCCCCGCGCCGCCGAGGAACCACCGGCGCCGGGGCCGCCGGTGGGGCCGCCGCTGGTCGGGGCGCCAGAAACCGGCGCCCCGCTGACCGGGGACGGACCGGAGTCGAGCCGGAGCGAGGCGAGCATCCCGCGCAGTTCCACCGCCGACGGGCGGGCACCCGGATCGTTCGCCATGCCGGCCCGCAGCACGTCGACCAACTCGTCCGGGACGCCGGGCAGGCCGGGGATCGGCTGGTGGAACATCTCCAGCACGGTGACCAGACTCGGGTTCCGCTCAGACTGCCAGCGCGGCGGCCGGCCGTGCATCACGGCGTAGAGGGTCGCGCAGAGCGCGTACACGTCAACGGCGGGCGTGGGCGGGCTGTGGCTGAACATCTCCGGCGGCGCGTACGCCGGGGTGAGCACCTCCAGCGTGACCGAGGCGTCCCGCACCTCGGCCAGTACCGCCAGGCCGAAGTCGGCCAGCACCGCCGGGTTGAAGTGCGAGTAGAGGATGTTGGCGGGCTTGACGTCCCGGTGCAGCACCCCGGCCGCGTGCGAGTGGGCGAGCGCGTCCGCGATCTTCACGCCCAGGTCACCGGCCTCCACCGGGCCCAGCGGCGAGGTGCGCATCCGTTCCGCGTACGACCCGTCGCAGAGCTCCATGATCAGGTAGGGGTGCTGGTCGACGGTGACCCCGACGTCGAAGAGGTCGACCACGTGCGGGTGCGACGACATCTTGCCGGCGGCCCGCGCCTCACGCAGGAAGCGCGCCTGGTCCCGCTCGCTGTCCAGGGTGCGGTTCTCCACCTTGACCGCGACCTCGCGCCCCACCGAGATCTGGGTGGCCCGGTAGACCGTCGCGTACCCACCCCGGGCGAAGACCTGCAGATCGGTCAGACCGGGCACGATGGGGAGTCGCAGGGCGCCGGGCGGGGTGTCGGTCACGGCTCGAAAATACCCAACGGTCCGCGTCGCTCAGTGAACCGCGTCGGCCGCCGGGGCGGACCCGGACCCGGACCCGGCGGGTGTGTCGTCCGGAGTGGCCGTTGGCGAGGTCCCCGGCGCGGCGCGGCGGGCGTCCCACCAGAGGCCGAGCGCGGTGGCGACCGCGCCCACCCCCTCCCAGAGGGCGACCCCGAAGAACCGGCCCGGAGCCACCTCGGACAGCACCGCGAGGCTGAAGACGGTGAAGGTGACCAGCCGGAAGACGACCGTGAAGCGGTAGAACGACCGCCACTCGGTGGCGGTGGCCAGCAGGTAGTAGACCCCCATGTTGAACGAGGCCATCGAGGACGCGGTGAGGAACGTGCCGGTGTAGTCGCCGGGGGCGCGTTGGGTCGGCACCTCGAAGCCGAGGAGCCGGAGTTGGGTCTCCGGCCAGATCAGCCCGAGCGCACCCAGCAGCACCGCCAGGACGCCGAAGACCGCGATCGTCCAGCCGGCGCCGGAGCGCGGCAGCCTCATCCGTCCTCCCCATTCGCGACCGTCGCTGTGGACGGCCTTTCGACCAGACACACGCTAACGGTCGGCCCCGACACGTACATCGGCGGAATCGGCAAACCTGCGACGGTCCTGGTCAGGGGGTGAGCCGGGCCCGGAGGGCGTCGGCGGTGGCCCGTTCGCTGCGCTGCTCGGTGGCGTACGCCAGGCGTACCGCCTCCTCGGCACTGGCCAGCGCCTCGACCGGGCGGCCGCACGCGGCCAGCGCCTCGGCGAGCACGCACGCCGCGATCACCTGGCTGCGGACGTCCTCCGCGGGAGCGGCCACCGCCCGCTGCGCCCAGTCCAGCGCCTGCTCCCGTTGCCCGTGGGCGAGCAGCGCGGAGGCGTACCGGGCCATCGTCTGGCGGCGGGAGAAGAGCAGCGACGGGCTGTTGGCGGCGGTGGTGGCGACCGGGGCCAGCAGCCCGACCGCGGTCGCGGTGTCACCGGCGGCGAGCCGGGCCATCGCGAGCAGCACCCGGGGCGCCACCTGGGCGGGCGCCTGCGGGTTGTGCGGCTCGACGGTGGTGAGCACGGTACGGGCGTCCCGCTCGGCGGTGTCGCAGTCGCCCATGTCCAGCGCCACGAAGCCGCGCAGCGTGCCGGCCATCCCAGTGAGCAGCGGGTGGGACGTCCGTTCGGCGTACGCGAGCGCGTCGGTGAGCAGGTCGGCGGCGTGCTCCGGCTCGCCCAGCCCGCGCGCCACCACGCCCCGGACCACCAGCGCGAAGCCCTGCCCCCAGTCGTCGGAGACCTCGCCGAACTCCCGGTACGCCTGCCGGGCGCCCCGGTCGGCCTCGGCCAGCTCGCCCAGCTCCGCCGTGGCGTACGCCTCGACCGCGCGCAGCGTGCCGACCGCCCACGCCTCGCCGACCCGCTCCCCGAACGGGAGGAACACCCGCGCCATCCGGCAGGCTTCCTTCAGGCGGCCGGCGAGCAGCCGCGCGTACGCGGTGGTGCCGCGCAGCCAGGCCCGGCCGTACGGGTCCTTCAGCTCGGCGAAGAGCCGGGCGGCCCGGCCGAGCACCGCGTCGGTGCCGGCGAAGTCGCCCCGGGTGGTGGTCACCCAGGCCAGGTTCTGCAGCGACCACGCCTGCCCGCGCGGGTCCTTCGCGGAGAGGCTGACCTGGTAGGAGGCGGCGAGCCGGCTGCTCGCCTGGCCCAGCCGGCCGGCGATGAAGTCGGCCATGCCGAGGCGGCGCATCGCCGAGGCGCGCATCGTCGGCAGCTCCGCCGCAGTGGCCACCTGCAACGCCTCCTGCCAGCAGCGCACCGCCCGGTCCTGGTCACCGAGGGTCTGGTGGGCCTGCCCGGCGAGCAGCAGGGCGCTGGTCCGGGTCGCCGCCGCGTCACCGGCGTTGGCGGCGATCTTCTCGGCGAAGGCGAGCGCGTCGGCCGGACGGCCGATCTGGAGCAGTGCCCGGGCGTGTACCACCCGGTCGGCCAGCGGCACCCCGTCCCGGGCGAGTTCGGCGGCGCGTTCGGCGTACTCGACGGCGAGGGCGGGCTCCCCGGCGCGCATCGACCGGCGGGCGGCCCGGCCG
>NZ_QGGF01000313.1 GCF_003857015.1 Micromonospora globispora
CTCCGGCGGGGGTCGCGGCGCGGGCGGGCGCTCGGCCATGACCGGCGGGAACCGCAACGGCGTGCTCGGCGGGCGCGCCGAGGACCACGAGGACGATTCGGACGAGCGGCTGACCTGGCTGACCGAGGACGAGATGGTGTGGCAGGACGGCGAGACCGCCCCGCCGCCGGTGCTCGGCACGAACTGACCCCACGCTCCACGGCGCGGCGTCCCGTCACCGGGGTGCCGCGTCGTTCGGGTCGGCACCGTGCCGGCCCGGTCAGCGCTTCGTCCACAACGCAGGGTGGGGGGCGTCACGCCTCCCACGAAGATCGTCGAGCTGCATGAGGCGGACCTGACCGATAGGTTGAAGCGGTGCAGCTCGTAGCGTTCGCCCCGCCGATCTGGCCGGCGACGCTACGCACTCTGCGGAAGCTGACCCGCCTGGCCGTGACCGCCCTGGTGCTCGTCGTCGGAGCCGGCGGCGTGGCCGCCGCCCCGGACACCACCACCGCCCTCCGGCCGACCGTCGTGACGAGTCGGGTGGCCGAGCCGCGCCCCGATGCCGGTGTCGGCACCGAGCGCGTGGCCGACGTTGCGACCGAGCCGGCGCCCGGCGCCCCGGTGGAGCGGGCGGACCGGCGCGATTCCGCCTCCCGTCCGCAGATCGCGGTCGCGGTGGCCCTGGCCGACCCCGGCCGGGACGCGGTCGGCCGCCGCGGTCCCCCGCCCGCCTGATCCGCTGGCCGCCGCCGCGCGGCCCGGGATGATTCCCCGCCGAGCTGAGCGGGTACGGCCCCCTGCGGAACCTCCCGCACCACCGTCGCGCCTGCGACAACCCCGCCCGTAGACCGGGCCACGACCGTCCGTTCCGACCGTTCCACCACGAGGTGCTGGTAGTGCAGACCGTCTTCTCCACCGTCCTGCCCGACGTTCCCCAGGCCGCCGGGATCTGGCTGGCCCTGCTCGCCGTCGCGGCGACCGCCGTGGCCGGGCTGATCGTCCGCCCCGACCGGTTCCGGTCGGTGTTCGGCGATCGGATCAGCGAGGCGGCGATGCCGAGCAGCGTGGAGCTGGCCGAGGAGGCCCGGGAACGGGCCCGCTACGCCCAGGAGGTGGGGGTGGCCGCCGAGCGTGCCGCGACCACCGCCGAGCGGCGCCGCGCCGAGTGGCTGACCGCCGAGGAGGAGGTCGAGGAGGCGTGGCTGGCGTACCAGGCGGCCGAGGAGGATGTCCGCCGGCTGGCGGCCGCCGCCGCCCTGCCCCTGCCGCGTACCGCCCGGACCCCGGCCGAGTACGTCGACCGCGAGCGCTGGCTGCACCGGGCGGCGCTGGACGCGCAGTGGCGCGGGGAGATCACGGTGCGGCAGCTCAGTGACATCCTCGGCCACCGCGGCTGGGACCCACGCCGGCACCCGGTCGAGCAGGAACTGCTGCTGCGCCGGCTGGTCCGGGACAACCTGCTCGCCCGGCACGAGGCGGCCCGGGAGCGGGAGCAGGCCGCCTGGCGGGCCGCCGAGCTGGCCGCCGCGGCCGCCCGGAGTCTGCGCGAGGAGGCGTACACGGCCACCGGCCCGGCGCCGGAGGCCCAGTCCCTGCTCTCCACGATGGACCTCGCCGGCCCGGCCGCCGAGACTTCTCGGGGCGCCGCTACCGCCCGGGGAGGGAACGACGGCACCCGGGAGACCACGAGCGTGGCCCGGGGCCGGGCCGCCGTCCCCGCGTACTGACACCGGGCGCCGCCCGGCGCGGCAGGCCGGGCTCGATTAGCGCCGCCATCCCCGCGTACTGGCGCCCGGCCGGCGGCGCGGGGGGCCGGGCTCGGTTAGCGTGGCGGAATGTCCCGCGACGCCTGGGTCCTGGTGGTGCTCGGCGGCGTCGTCGCGCTGGCGACGCTGGTCGGTGCGGTGCTGCTCGCCGTCCGGGTGGTCCGCACCCGCCGACTGCTCGGCGCGCTGGGGGTGGGCGGCAAGGTCGCCTTCTACGGCGCGCTGATCTACGCCATCTTCCCGGTCGACATCCTGCCGGACCCGATCTACCTGGACGACATGGGCGTGCTGGCGGGTGCGCTGATCTACCTGACCCGGCTGGTACACCGGCATCGGGCGGCGCAGCGACGCCGGCCCGGCCAGCCGGAGGTTCAGCCGGGTCCGGTGCAGCGTCCCGTGCCATGATCAGTCCGGGACCGGCGGCCGGGCCGGATCGGTGGACAGGGGACGGGACATGGCGGGCGACCACCGGTTGGACCCACGCGACGAACGGGTCACCGCCTTCTTCCGCCAGCGGCACCTGGCGACGCTCACCACGCTGCGCGCCGACGGCACCCCGCATGTCGTACCGGTGGGGGTGACCTTCGACGCGGATGCCGGGGTGGCCCGGGTGATCACCTCGGAGACCTCGGCCAAGGCGCGGCAGGTGGCGGCGGCCGGCCCGGCGGGCAGCCCGGTGGCGGCCTGCCACGTCGACGGACGCTGGTGGCTCACGGTCGAGGGCCGGGCGGTGCTGCGCCGGGATCCGGAGTCGGTGGCCGAGGCCGAGCGCCGGTACGCCGAGCGCTACCGCCAACCGCGTCCAAATCCGCACCGGGTCGTCATCGAGATCCTCGTGACCTGGCTGCTGGGCAACCTGCCGGCGGCCGACTGACCTTGCCGTCCGCGGCCACCCGAGGACCCTACGGACCTGATGACGCAAACGGATCGCCTGTCCGAATCATCCCTGCCTGTGCCGACCTCATGGTGGCAGCCCGGCCCGGCCCCCGACCGGCGTCAAGGATTCTGCGCCACAACCCCGGCCTGTCCGGGCCCTCGTCGGAACCCGTGCGCCGACCATGCCGGTCTGTCCGGTTCGCCGTGACACGCGGCACCCGCCCGACGGAATCCCCGCCCGATTCCGGTCGTTACACCTCCCGTACGCCGGTGCAGGACAGGCGAGGGAGCGGAATGGCTCGGAGCCGTCGGTCGTTACACCTCCCCGGTGCGGGCCACGAGGCCGGACACCGATTCCCGATCAAATGAACCGAGCGCCCTTCCCGGTGCTTGCGTCTCCGTCCCCCGGAGGCGTCAATCCCCGAATGGAGCTTCGACATGAACACGATCTTCCGTAAGAGCATGCTGTCGGTCGCCGGTCTGGTCATGTCCGGTGGCGTCATCGCCGGTCCGGCCGTGGCCGCCCACGCCGCCCCGGCGCAGGCCGCGCCGGTCACCTCGGTGACCCTGGACAAGGGCAACGGCAACGGCAACGCCGACAAGGGCAACAACGGCAAGGGCGCGGACAAGAGCGACCGCCGGGCCAACTTCGAGTACGAGGCCCAGCCGAACGCCTACTACTGCGGCCCGGCGTCGACCCGGATCGCGCTGTCGGCCGAGGGCAAGGCGGTCAGCCAGGACGAGCTGGCCCAGAAGCTCGGCACGACCGTGGAGGGCACCGCCTCGGCGTTCGACATCACCCGGGTGCTCAACGAGTACACCGGTGGCAAGTACAAGACCGTCGAGATCAGCAATGACGTGGCCACCAAGGAGCAGGTCGAGCGCCTGCGGGCCGACGTCATGGCCGCCGTGGACCAGGGTCGCCCGGTCGTCGCCAACGCCATGGGCGCCGGCGTGGACGTGGACGGCGTCCAGCACAGCTTCCCGGGCCACTACGTGACCGTGGTGGAGTACAAGGACGACGGCAACACGGTGAAGATCGCCGACCCGGCCAGCCCGGGTAACCCGGAGTACTGGATGGACGTCACCGAGCTGGCCAACTGGATCGCGGGCCGCGGTTACAGCGCCTGATCCAGATTGTCTGACCGACCGAGGGCCGGTCTCCCCGAACGGGGAGGCCGGCCCTTCGTCGTGTCCGGCGGTCACTGGCATGCGGGCATGCCCTGCGCTTCTCGCCAGCCGGCTCGCGGCACCCCCTCTGACGAGGCGGTGGCGCTGGCGGCGTCGGACCGGCGTGCGCTCGCCCGCCGGGTGCTGGCGTCGGTGTCGTCCGCGACGCTGGACACGCTCGACGCGCTGCGGGCCGCCGGGCATCCGCTCGGACTGATCAGCAACGCCACCGCGGAGACGGCCGAGGCGTGGCCGGACACCAGCCTCCCCCCTTCGCCTCGACGTGGCGGTCTTCTCCTGTGAAGTGCGGTTGGCCAACCCGACCCGGCGATCTACCACGCGGCGGCCGAACGGCTCGGCGGCGCACCCGCCGGCTGCGTCTTCATCGGCGACGGCTCGGACGGCGAGCTGGCCGGGGCGGCGGCAGTCGGAATGTCGGTGATCCGGACCACCGAGCACAACGACACCGACCCGGCCTGGCCAGGTCCGACGATCGCGACGCTTGCCGAGCTGCCGACCCCTGCTGCGCCGAGCGGAGCCCTCCCCCCGCGGGCGTGGGTTCGCCCGGCAACTCGGGGGTACTGCCCCCGGCAAGCCGATCCGATCCCACCGGTAAGGGGCAGTGAAATGACCAACGCACAGACCACGACGGGGCAGGACGTCGTCGACGTTTTGATGGCCGACCACCGGGAGGTCGAGGCGATCTTCGTCGAGCTGGAGAGCCGGCAGGGCACGCCGGAGCACCGCCGGCAGCTCGCCGACGTGGTGATCGCCGAGCTGGTCCGCCACTCCGTCGCCGAGGAGGCGTACGTCTACCCGGCCGCCCGCAAGGCGCTGCCGGACGGCGACCAGATCGCCGAGCACGAGATCTCAGAGCACGCCGACGCCGAGCGGACCATGAAGGAGCTGGAGGCGCTCGACCCGTCCGACCCTCGCTTCGACGAGCTGCTCACCCAGCTGACCGCCACCATCCGGCACCACGTGCAGGACGAGGAGTCCGACCTCTTCCCCCGGCTGCGCGCCGCGGTGGCCCGGGAGGAACTCGTCGAGCTCGCCGGCAAGGTGGAGAAGGCCAAGAAGGCGGCGCCGACCCGCCCGCACCCGGCCGCTCCGGACCACCCGCCGGCGAACAAGATGCTCGCCCCGGGCACCGGGCTGGTGGACCGCATGCGGGACGCGCTGAGCGGCCGCCCCACTTCGATGCAGGAGCTGCGCGACAAGCAGTCCTGATCGTCTCTCTGGTGGCCACGCTCCCCCGGGACGTGGCCACCGCCGTGTCAGGGGTTCGGCGGGTACGGGTCGAGCGGCCGCTCGAAGAAGGTCTCCAGGACGACGATGGTCTGCGTACCGGTGACACCCTCCACGTGGAACAGTCGGCGCAGGCTCGCCTGAAGCTGTTCGGGCGTACCGACGCGGATCTTGACGAGTACCGAGGCGGGGCCGGCGATGACGTGCGCCTCCTCCACCTCCGGCAGCGTGGCCAGCGCCTCGTGGGTCGGCCGGTCCCCCATCCACGCGTTCGCCTCCACCAGCACGAACGCGAGCACGCCCCGTCCGACCGCAGCGGGGTCGACGTCGACCGTGGTCCGGCGGATCACCCCCTGCTCACGCAGCTTGCGTACCCGTTCGTGCACCGCGCCGGTGGAGAGCCCGACGGCGCCGGCCAGCGCGGCGTACGACTGGGTCGCATCCCGTTGCAGGGCGGCCAGCAGGCCCCGATCCACCTCGTCCATCGCGACTCAACAGCTCCTCTCGTTCGGCGAAAAGTGGGTCTCGCCGATTGCGGTTCGGTCATGTTAGCTTGACGCCGAACGACAGTCACGGGGGAGGCGGTCATGATCGACCGGTTCAGGACGCGCTTCGAGGTGCTCGACGAGCGGTTCCGTCGGGTCAACGGCGACGAGTGGGTGGAGTGCCTCTGGACCGGAGGCCGCTGGCTGGAGGGGCCAGCCTGGTTCCCGGCCGGGCGTTACCTGGTGTTCAGCGACATCCCCAACGACCGACTGCTGCGCTGGGACGAGACCACCGGCGCGGTCGGGGTGTTCCGCCAGCCGGCCGGCTACGCCAACGGGCACACCGTCGATCGACGGGGGCGACTGGTGAGCTGCGAGCAGGGCCGGCGGCGGGTCACCCGGACGGAGCCGGACGGCACCGACACCGTGCTCGCGGACCGCTGGAAGGGCCTGCGGCTCAACAGCCCGAACGACGTGGTCGAGCACTCCGACGGGTCCATCTGGTTCACCGACCCCAGCTACGGCATCGACAGTGACTACGAGGGGCACCGCGGCGAGAGCGAGATCGGCGGCAACCACGTCTACCGGGTGGATCCGCGGGACGGGGAGGTGCACCTGGTCGCCGACGACTTCGAGCAGCCCAACGGCCTCGCGTTCAGCGCCGACGAGTCGGTGCTCTACATCGTGGACACCCGGGCGCGGCACCTGCGCCGGTTCGAGGTGACCGAGGACGGCAGGCTGCGCGGCGGTGCGGTCTTCGCCACCTGCGACGCCGGTTCCTTCGACGGCGTACGCCTCGACGAGGCGGGGCGGGTGTGGGTCGCCGCGCACGACGGGCTGCACTGCTTCGACCCGGACGGCACGCTACTGGGCAAGCTGCACCTGCCCGAGGTCGTCGCCAACTTCACCTTCGGCGGGCCGAAGCGCAACCACCTCTACATCTGCGCCTCCAGCTCCCTGTTCACGCTCCGGGTGAACGTCAACGGGGCCCGCTACCCGGGCTGTTGAGCCGGAGACGCCGCTCCCCGGCCGCCGAGGATTCGGCGACCCGGGAGCGCGGCGATGATCAGCGACGCGTGTCGCCCTCGCCGGTACGCTGCTGCGCCATGTCGACGCCCTTGTCGATCTGCTCGTCGTGCTTGCCGCCGGTGCGCTGGTCGGCCATGTCGCCGCCCTTCTCGATGCCCTGGTCGACCTGCTTGTCGTGCTGGTCGGCGAAGTCCTTGGCCTTGTCCATGAAGTCACTCACGTCGCATCTCCTCACCTTCGTCGCCTATCTGCGTTCCCTCGGGTCGGTGGTACAAACGCCGGGCGGCCAGCGGCGCGGGTGTCGGAACGACGCCGATCGGGTACCGAGCGGCCGGGACCGAGGAGGGGCGACGTGATCGAGGACGGTACCGAGGCGACGGCGGAACGTACCCGGGTCGAGGGCCCCCGACAGGTCTGGGCCGGCCTGCCCTGGCCGGTGCGGACGGCGGTGACCTGGAGCGCCTGCCTGGTGGTGGTGGTCACCGGGCTCTGGCTGCTGGGGAAGATCGCCGTGCTGCTGGCGCCGCTGGCCGTGGCGCTGGCCGGGACCCTGTTCCTCGCCGCGCTGCTCGATCCGGTGCTGCTCCGGCTACGCCGGTTCCGGGTGCCGGCGGCGCCCGCCGCCCTGCTCACCATCCTGCTGCTGCTCGGCGTGCTGGTCGGCGTGGGGGTGCTGGTGTGGAACCTGACCGCGAGCCAGTTCGGCGAGCTGAGCCAGCAGCTCGACCAGGGGCTGGAGCGCAGCCGGGACTTCGTCACCTCCACCCTGCCGGTCACCGACGAACAGTTGGACCGGCTGCTCCGGCAGGCCCGGGAGGGGCTGAGCGGCGGCGCTCCCGACCCGGTCCGGGGGGCGCGGACCGCCGCCGAGGTGGCCGGCTCCGTACTGCTGGCGCTGGTGCTGCTCTTCTTCCTGCTCAAGGACGGCCGGTCGATGTGGCGCTGGGTGCTGCGCCGGATGACCGGTCCGAACCGGACGGCCACGGCGGAGGCCGGCCGGGTCGGCTGGCGGACGCTCGGCTCGTACAGCCGCGGCACGATGATCATCGCGGCGATCGACGCGATCGGGATCGGCTCCGCGCTGGTGCTGCTCGGGGTGCCGCTGGCCCTGCCGCTGGCGCTGATCACCTTCCTCGGCGGTTTCGTGCCGATCATCGGCGCGACGGTGGCCGGGGCGGTCGCGGTGCTGGTCGCCCTGGCCGCGAACGGCCCGACCACCGCGCTGCTCACCGTGGCCGCGGTGATCGCGGTCCAGCAGATCGAAGGCAACCTGCTGGAACCGCTGATCATGAAGCGTCAGGTACAGCTGCACCCCGCGGTGATCCTGGTCGTGGTCACGGCCGGCACCCTGATCGCCGGGATCGCGGGCGCGTTCGTCTCGGTCCCGATCGCGGCGGTCACCTGGCGGGTCATCGACACCGTGCAACGGCACCGGGCGCCGGCACCCGCCTGACCCTCACGCCGGGCGGGGCACGCGGGCCAGGTGCCCGGAGAACCAGGACGCCGCCTCGTCGGCGACCTGCTCGAGGGTGCCGGGCTCCTCGAAGAGATGGGTGGCGCCCGGGACGATCCGCAGCTCGGCGACGTCGCCCAGCTGCGCCTTCGCCTGCTCGTTGAGCACGATCACCTGCTCGTCCAACCCTCCGACCAGCAGCAGCGTCGGCGCCCGGACGGCCGACAGGGACGCACCGGCCAGATCGGGGCGGCCGCCCCGGGACACCACCGCCCGTACCCGGTCCGGGCGTTCGGCCGCGGCGACCAAGGCGGCCGCGGCGCCGGTGCTGGCCCCGAAGAGACCGACCGGCAGCGGGCGCAGCGTGGAATCGGTACCCATCCAGTCGACGATCGCGGCCAGCCGGTCGGCGAGCATCGGGATGTTGAACCGCAGCTCGGCGGTCTGCGCGTCGATCGCGTCCTCTTCGGGGGTGAGCAGGTCGACCAGCACTGTGGCGAGCGACCGGTCGTTGAGCGTGTGGGCGACGGCGACGTTGCGCGGGCTGTGCCGGGAACTGCCGCTGCCGTGCGCGAAAAGGACCACACCCTTTGGTTCGTCCGGAAAGACCACGTCGGCCGGCAGGCCGCCCTTGGCCACCGGGATCGTCACCTCGCGCATCTCCGCCATCTCCGACCTCCCCGTCCGCCGGCCCATCCTGCCGGCCCGCGCCTCGCATACCCGGCTGGCACCCGGGCTCACCTGTTGCGTTGACGCCGACGGCAAGGTTTAGCGTGACAGCGAGGGCGGACGAGGGAGGTCGGATGCGCATCGGCGAGCTGGCGGAACGCGCCGGTACGAGCACCCGCACCTTGCGGTACTACGAGACCCAGGGGCTGGTCCGACCACGCCGGTCCGCCAACGGCTACCGGGTCTACGACGAGGCGGAACTGCGCGTGGTGCACGAGATCCGGGCGCTGCTGGCAGTGGGCTTCGGTCTCGACGACATCCGGCCGTTCGTGGCGTGCCTGCGCGCCGGCAACAGCTCCGGTGACGTCTGCCCGGATTCGGTCGCCGTGCTCCGCCGCAAGCTCGCCGAGGTGGACGCCTACCTCGACCGGCTCGGCACGGTACGGCGGCAGCTGCACGACCAGCTCGCCCGCGCCATCGCCCATCGGGAGGAAACATGCCTCAGGACACGGAACAGGCCCGGCTGACCGCGCTCACCGACGCCACGTTCGCCGCGACGGTGCTGGCCAGCACACGGCCGGTGGTGGTGGACTTCTGGGCCGAGTGGTGCCCGCCCTGCCGCGCGGTCTCCCGGCACTTGGCCGAGCTCGCCGAGGAGTTCGGCGACGCACTGCTCTTCGCCACGCTGAACTCGGACGAGAACCCGGAGACCACCCGGGCGTACGGGGTGATGTCGATGCCCACCCTGCTGGTCTTCCGGAACGGCGAGGTGGTCGGCTCGATCGTCGGCGCCCGGCCGAAGAACCACCTGCGGCTGAGCTTCGCCCGGCACCTGGAGGCGTGAGCCGGCCGTTTGCCGGGGAGCCGATCGGGAAGGCGCGAAGTGACCGTAGATCGGCGCAGCCGCGCCCCGACGGATCGCGAGGATCGTCATGGCTCAGCAGCAGGAAAGGTCCCAGCAGCAGGCCGACGAGCGGGAACGGCGCGAACGGGACGCCGAGCGCGCTCGTAACTGGGCGGACGAGGCGGCGGAGGCCCGGACCGCTGACGACCCACGCGCCATGGCGCCGCGGGACGCCGGCGGACGGCCGTCCAACGGCCGCCAGTTCTGACCGGACGTCCACGTCCCGGCCCGGTCGTCCCGGGCCGGGACGTCCGTTTTCGGGCGCCTCAGACGCTGTTCTCCGGCAGGTGGAGCAGCGGCGCCCGGCCGGGCGGCTGCTCCGGCGGCGGGCCGGACGGGTGGGCCGGCGGCACCGGCACGGTGACCGGCTGTTCGCAGGTGACCCGGATCGGCTCGCCGTGGTGGCGCAGCTCCACCTCGGTGTCCGGCCCACCGCGCCGGAGCTGGTACGTCGTCTGGTGCGGCCGCACGTCGACCCGCAGGTGCATGGACCGCCACTGGAGGGAGAACTCCAGGCGGCTGAGCCGGCTGGAGAGCCGGGGCGAGAAGGACAGCGTCCCGTCGTGGTCCCGCAGGCCGCCGAACCCGGCGACCAGGGCGATCCAGGCACCGGCGAGTGAGGCCATGTGCACGCCGTCGCGGGTGTTCTCGTTCAGGTCGTGCAGGTCCATCAGGGCGGCCTCGCGGAGATAGCGGTGGGCCAGCTCGGGGAAGCCCACCTCGGCCGCCATGACCGCCTGGGTGCAGGCGGAGAGCGAGGAGTCCCGCACGGTCCGACGCTCGTAGTACTGGAAGTTGCGCAGCTTCTGCGGGCCGGTGAAGGCGTCGCCCCGCCAGTGCATGGCGAGCACCAGGTCGGCCTGCTTGACCACCTGCTTCCGGTACAGGTCGAAGTACGGGTAGTGCAGCAGCAAGGGGTACTTCTCCGGCGGGGTGTGCTCGAAGTCCCACTCCTGCAGCCGGGGGAAGCCCTCCACCTGCTCGTGCACGTCGAGCCCCTCGTCGTATGGGATGTGCATGGCGTTCGCGGCGTCCCGCCAGGCGGCCGCCTCCTCCTCACTCACCCCGAGGTCGGCCGCCTGGTCCCGGTACTGCATCGCGCACTCGGCGGCGGTGAGCAGGTTCCGCTGCGCCATCAGGTTGGTGTAGATGTTGTCGTTCTTCACCGCGGTGTACTCGTCCGGGCCGGTCACCCCGTCGATGTGGAACTGGCCGTTGCGGTCGTGGTGACCCAGCGAGCGCCACAGCCGGGCGGTCTCCACCAGCAGCTCCAGGCCGATCTCCTGTTCCAGCGCCTCGTCCCCGGTGACCAGGACGTACCGGCGCAGCGCGTCGGCGATGTCGGCGGCGATGTGGAACGCGGCCGTGCCCGCCGGCCAGTACGCCGACGACTCGGGGCCATCGATGGTCCGCCACGGGAAGGCGGCGCCCTTCAGGTTCAGGGTCCGGGCGCGCTCGTGCGCCTGGGCCAGGGTGGAGTGCCGCCAGTACAGCGCGTCCCGGGCCGCGCTCGGCTGGGTGTAGGTGAGCACCGGCAGGACGAACATCTCGGTGTCCCAGAACGCGTGCCCGTCGTAGCCCGGGCCGGTCAGCCCCTTCGCGGAAATCGGCCGCCGCTCGGCGCGGGCACCGGCCTGGAGCACGTGGAACAGCCCGAAGCGGACGGCCTGCTGGACCTCCGGGTCGCCCTCCACCCGGACGTCGGCGGCGTCCCAGAACTCGTCGAGATACTCCCGCTGCGCCCGGCGCAGCCCGTCCCAGCCGTCCAGGCGGGCGGCGGCGAGGGCCGCGCCGACCTGGTCGCGCAGCGCCGGCAGGGACCGCCGGCTGGACCAGCCGTACGTCAGGTACTTGACCACCCGCAGCACCTGGCCGGGCTTGAGCACGCAGCCGACGGTGGTCCGGACCCAGTCCTCGTACCCCTCGGACTCGATGGTCGTGCGCTCGGGGCCGTGCACGTCGTGCGCCATGGCGGCGCCGACCCGGAGCCCGCTGACCTTGGTGCTGTGGATCAGCAGCCCGCCGTCGTCGGTGGTCAGCTCCTCCTCGGCCTGCAGCGGCGACTCCAGTACCGCGGCCACCCGCGGGTCGCGGCTCTGCGCCGGCAGGGTCTCGTTGGCGACCAGCTCGGACTGGAGGATCAGCCGGATCGGCGCGTCGACCGCCTCCACCTCGTAGTGGATCGCGGCGACCGACCGCTGGGTGAACGACACCAGCCGGGTGCTGCGGACCTTGACCTGCTGCCCGGCCGGCGAGCGCCAGTGCACCTCCCGGTGCAGGGTGCCGGCCCGCAGGTCGAGGATCCGCTCGTGGAAGAGGAGCTCGCCGTACCGGACGTCGAGCGGCTCGTCGTCCACCAGCAGCCGGATCAGCTTGCCGTTGGTGACGTTGACGATGGTCTGGCCGGACTCGGGGAAGCCGAACCCGGCCTCGGCGTACGGCAGCGGGCGCAGCTCGTAGAAGGAGTTCAGGTAGGTGCCGGGGAGGCCGTGCGGCTCCCCCTCGTCGAGGTTGCCGCGCAGCCCGACGTGCCCGTTGGAGAGGGCGAAGACCGACTCGGACTGGGCCAGCACGTCCATGTCGAGCCGGGTCTCCCGGACGTGCCACGGTTCGACGGGATAGGCCCGCTCCCTGATCATTCGCCCTGCTCCCCCGTCATCAGCTCACCGAGGTCGGTGACCACGATGTCGGCGCCGTGCGCGCGGAGCTCGTCGGCCTGGCCGACCCGGTCGACGCCGACCACGTAGCCGAACCCGCCGGCCCTTCCGGCGGCCACCCCGGCCAGCGCGTCCTCGAAGACGGCGGCCTGGGCCGGCTGGACCCCGAGCAGTTCCGCCCCGGCCAGGAAGGTGTCCGGGTGGGGCTTGCCGCGCAGCCCGCGTTCCCGGGCGACCACGCCGTCGACCCGGGCCTCCAGCAGCGGGTCCAGCCCGGCGGCGGCCACCACGGCCGCGCAGTTGGCGCTGGCGGAGACGACCGCGCGGCGCAGCCCGGCGGCGGCCGCGGCCTCCAGGTAAGCCAACGAACCGGGGTAGACGTCGACCCCGTCGGTGCGCAGCCGCTCCAGCAGGACGACGTTCTTGCGGTTGCCGACCCCGTTGACCGTGTCGGCCTCCGGCGGGTCGTCCGGTGACCCCTCGGGCAGGGTGATGCCCCGCGAGGTCAGGAAGGAGCGCACGCCGTCGGCCCGCGGCTTCCCGTCCACGTACCGGTTGTAGTCCGGTCCGGGATCGAACGGGCGGTACGCCTCGCCGGTGGCCGTCGCGTGTTGCCGCAGGAACGCGTTGAAGGTCTCCGTCCAGGCGGCGTTGTGCACCTTGGCGGTCTGCGTCAGCACACCGTCCAGATCGAAGAGACAGGCGGTCACGTGAGCGGGTAGGCCCAGCACGGATTGAATCTATCCACCGGACCGCCCGGACAAACCCGATTCGCCCCGCCGGTCAGCGGTTCGGGCGCAGAGTCCAGGTGACCGTCATGGCGGAGGTGGGCGTGCCGTCCTCGGTGCTGATCTCGACCTCGACCGGGAACTCGGGCCGCTTGCCGGCGTCCAGCTCGGCGATCACGTCGGCGGGCCGGCGACCCAGCCGGGCGGTGGCGAGCACCGGACCCATGGCCACCTTCCGGTACGCGATCTGCGCGGAGACGGCCAGCGGCACCGCCCGGTCGAGCAGTTGCCCGAACGCGGCGAGCACCACCGCGCCGGAGGCGGTCTCCCCGAGGGTGAACATCGCGCCGGCGTGCGGGCCGCCGACGTGGTTGTGGGTGGCCGGCGTGTCGGGCAGCCGGACGACGGCCCGCACCCCGCCCTCGGCCTCGGGCGCGACCTCGACGAATTCGAAACCGAGCGTGCGGGCAAACGGCACGGCTTCCAGCATGCCGGCCGCTACCTGGCGAGAGTCGATGGACATACCCAGACGCTACTCGGCAGTAACTTCGCGGGCAAGACCGATGCCGATCACCGCCAGCCCACGTCGATCCGGTCGCCCCGCTCGTCGAAGAAGTGCAGGGCGTCCATGCGTACCTGGACGGCCAGCGGGTGCCCCGCCGACACCGCCGGGTACGGGGCGAGCCGGACGGCCAACTCCGCCGGGCGGCGGTGGTGCCGACCCGGGTCGTTGAGCACGCTGGTCCGGTTGCCACGCCCGGCCGGTGCCGAGGCCGGCGCCTCCGCCCGACCGGCGAGCCGCTGCATGACCTGACCGAACCGGCGCAGGCCGCGCTGGCCGTCGGCGGCGGTCTCCACCGGCCCGCCCATCTCGTCCACCATGATCGCGGTGGCACCGATGTCCAGGAAGGCGAGCGACTCGTGCCCGTGGTGCTCCAAGTGGCGGATGCGGCCCTGGAGCACGTCGCCGGGGGTGTCCGGAGCGACCGGGGTGAGCGCCTCGGCCCGCATCCCGACCACGATCCGCTCGCCGTGGTAGTGCGCCACCGCCCGGCTGCGAATGTCGTCCCAGGGCAGGTAGAGCGACTGCTCGCCGAGGTTGAGCGTCACGTACCGGTCGAGGTGCACGTAGACCGACGCCTCCAGCAGGTTCATCCGGGGGCTGCCGAGGAACGCCGCGACGTAGAGGGTGGCCGGGCGGCCGTACACCTGGGTGGGGGTGCCCACGTCCTGGAGCACGCCCTTGCGCATGATGGCGACCCGGTCGGCCATGGTGAGCGCCTCGGCCTGGTCGTGGGTCACGTAGATGGTGGTGACGCCCAGCTCGCGGGTCAGGCCGGAGATCTCGGCGCGCAGCTCGGCCCGGAGGCCGCTGTCCAGGTTGGAGAGCGGCTCATCCATCAGGAACAGTCCGGGTCGGCGGACTATCGCCCGGCCCATCGCCACCCGCTGCCGCTGGCCGCCGGAGAGCTGGCTCGGTTTGCGCCCGAGCACGTCACCGATGCCCAGCGCGCTGGCCACGTCGGTGACCCGCTCGCCGCGCGGGGTCGGCTCCACGCCGGCCAGCCGCAGCGGGAAGGCGATGTTGTCCCCCACGGTCAGGTGGGGATAGAGCGCGAAGTCCTGGAAGACCATGGCGATCTTCCGGTCCCTCGGCGGCAGGTCGTTGGCCACCTCGCCGTCGAGCATGACCGCGCCGGAGGACGGGTCCTCCAGGCCGGCCACCATCCGGAGCACGGTGGACTTGCCGCAGCCCGACGGGCCGAGCAGCACCATGAACTCGCCGTCGTTGACGTCCAGGTTGACGGTGTCCACCGCGACGGTCCCGTCCTGGAACACCTTGCTGACATCCTTGAGCGCGACGGTGCTCACCGTCTCCTCCAACAGCTCGTCGGCTGAACCCGGCAATGACTGTGACCAGGATCATTGGATAAGCACATCGGGTAAACGTGCCATGTTCAATTGGTGACAGAGCTATTACGCGGTATCGGTGCGTCACGATGGCTGGCCGCACCGCGGGCGACCAGTCAGGCCGGCTCGTCGAGGAAGACCCGGCGGACCACCCGTTCGGCGGCGTGACCGTCGTCGAGGGCGCAGAACCGCGCCCGGAACCGTTGCCGGGCCTCCTCGGCCTCCGCCGACCGGACGGCGCCGGAGCGGAACAGGTCGAGCAGGGCGGGGAAGTCCCGGGCCACCGCCCCGGGCGGCTCCGCGAGGAGGTCGAAGTAGACGCCCCGGGCCAGCCGGTACGCCTCCCAGTCCGGCGCGTACACCACGATCGGCCGGTCCAGGACGCCGTAGTCGAACATCGCCGATGAGTAGTCGGTGATCAGCGCGTCGGCCGCGAGGTAGAGGTCCTCCACCCGGTCGTGGGCGCTGACGTCGAGCAGCCGTCCCGCCGCCGGCCTTTGCGGGCGCCGGTCCCGGTCCTCGAAGTAGTGACTGCGGATCAGCAGCCGGCCGGATGGTCCGAGCACGTCCAGCAGCCGATCCGGGTCGAACGGGGGCTGCCAGCCCGGCAGGTGCTCCCGGTGGGTCGGCGCGTAGAGCACGACCTGCTCGTCCGGGCCGATGCCCAGCTCCGCGCGCACCTTGTGGACCTCGTCCCGGGTGGCCAGCACCAGCCGGTCGTTGCGCGGGTAGCCGACCTCCAGCGTCTCGTACGCGGCCGGATAGGCCCGCTCCCACATCTGCGTCGAGAAGCTGTTCGAGGTGACACTGAAGTCCCAGCGGTCCACCCGGCGCAGCAGCTTGGCGAAGTCCATCCCCATCGCGCCGATCGGATACCGCTGCTGGTCCAGCCCCATCACCTTGACCGGGGTGCCGTGGTGGGTCTGCAGATGGATCGAGCCGGGCCGCTTGCGGACGAAGTCGGGGAAGTTGACGTTGTTGACCAGCCAGCGGGCCCGGGCCAGCGCCCGGTAGTAGGCGGGGCTGCCGGCGACCACGTACTCCACGCCGGACGGGAGCGTGTCGACCCGGTCCCGCCGGACCACCCACACCCCGCGCACCTGGGGCGCGAGCCGGCGGGCGGCGGCGTAGACGGCGGCCGGGTTGCAGGCGTAGCCGCGGAACCAGTAGGCCGCGTAGAGGGCGAGCGCCGGGTCGATCGGCCGGCGCAGCTCCGCCCGGTAGTACTCGTGCAGCACCGCCTCCCCGGTCACCTCGGCGGTACGCCGGGCGACCGGCAGCGCCCGGCGTCCGGCCCGGCGTACCGAGCGGCGGGAGGCGTCGGCCGCCCGGTTGGCGGTCCGCAACGCGCTGAAGGTACGCCACCGCCCGGCCGCCACCAGCCGGTGTTTCACCCCCTCCACCCCCGGCGGGACGGGATATTCGCCGGCCGGCCGGAAGCGGGTGTAGTCGGCGTGGATCTGGGCGAAGAAGGCGGGCCGCAGCTCGGAGGCGATCCGCGCGCCGTTGCCTAGCACGTTCAGGTAGTGCCAGATCATCCGCTCGAAGACGGCGGGCCGCAGTTCGTCGACCTGCGGCCCCCACCGGTCCATCAGCCGGAACACCCGGTGCCACTGGGCGAAGACCTCGAAGTGCCGGTCGCCCCGGGTCCGGGTGATCGCCCCGCTCCGCCGCTGCCGGTAGTTGACGCAGACCCGGTCCAGCACCCCGATCCGCTCAGCGGCCATCAGCACCGGATAGCTGAACGACACGTCCTCGTACCAGCCGGGTGCGAAGCGGAAGCCCTGGTCGACCAGGAACTGCCGGCGGACCACCCGGTTCCATGCGGTGTGCAGCAGCCGCAGCGTCTCCGGCCGGTCCCGCAGCCGGAACGCCGCCTCGCCGGGCGGTTCCGGGAACACGTCGGCCATCGCACTGCGGACGCCCACGTTGTTCCAGTGCGCCCGGACGTGGTCGACGATCAGCACGTCCGGGCGGGTGGCGCGGAGCCGCTCGGCGACGTGCGGCAGGCAGCCGGCGACGAGCCAGTCGTCGCCGTCGACGAACCAGAGGTACTCGCCGACGGCCCGGTCCAGCCCGATGTTGCGGGCCGGACCGAGCCCGACGTTCTCGGTCAGCCGGACGGCGTGGACCCGGGGGTCGCGGGCCGCGTACTCGGTGAGGATCTCACCGCTGCCGTCGGGCGAGGCGTCGTCGACCCCGATCACCTCCAGGTCGCCGAACGGCTGGCCGAGGATCGAGTCGAGACACTCGCGCAGGTAGCCCTGCACCCGGAAGGCCGGTACGACGAAGCTGATCAGTGTCATCCGGCTGGCCCTCCGTCAGCCCGACAGGCGGTCACCTCCGCCCACCGGGGCCGGCGTCCGCCGGGCGCGCGCCGGCAGGATCACCCAGGCCAGGACCACGCTCACGGCGAAAGCCACGAGAAGGTACGTACCGAGTGTAAGCAGACCAGTACTCGCGATTCCGGCAAATGACGCCAGGGCGAGGAGCGCCGAACGCCCGTCCCAGCCCAGCGTGGCGGCGTGCAGCGGGGGCGCGGACTGCCGCTTCTCGAGCCGGGCAGTGAGGTCGTAGTGGTGCAGGGTGAGCACGAAGACGTACCCGAAGATCAGCCACGGCGGCACCTCGCCCACCACACCGACCGCGATCGCGAAGAGGTACTCCGCCGCCCGCAGCGCGGCCGGCACCAGCCAGTCCAGCGGCCCGTCGTGCGCCGCCCGCGCCCCCAGCCCGGCGACGAGCAGCACCAGCAGGGCCAGCGGCACTGCCCAGCGCGGCACCGCCTCGTCGGCGTGCACCCGCAGCAGCCCGACCACCAGCAGCACCGCCGCGCCCAGCGCACCGAACACCGCCAGCGGCAGCGGACCCGGCCGGCGCACCGGCGGCAGCCAGCGGACCAGCGGCCCGTCGTCCCGGTGCAGTGCGGTGTCGACGGTGGTCAGTACCGGCACCCGCATCCACCGGGCGCGCAGGGTCCGCAACGCCCCGGTGTACGCGAACGCCAGCGTCCCCCACACCAGCACCGCGCAGAGCGCCACCAGCGGGTTGAACAGCGCCACGGTCAGCGCGATCAGCGCCCACCGCTCGCCGATCGGGAAGACCACCGTCCGCTTCAGCCAGTACGACACCGAGCCGGTGTCCGCCTGCACCCTGGTCGAGGCGGCGTTCAGCTTGCCGCCGATGCCCCCGCCCTCCCCGGTCGTCGGGCGCGGCCGCCGGGCGGCCTCGTCGTGCAGGACGCCGTACCAGGTGTCGGTCATGTGCCGGACGGTCTGCAGGGTCATCGCGGCGATGGCCAGGGCCCAGCCGTACCGGAACCCGGCGTGCGTGGCGCCGTAGCCGAGCCCGGCGTAGACCAGGTACTCCTTGGCCCGGTCGGCCATCGTGTCCAGCCAGCCGCCCCAGGCGCTGAACTGCCGGGTGTAGCGGGCCACCTGACCGTCCACGCAGTCGAGCACGAAGCCGAGGTAGAGCAGGACCGCCCCGGCGACCAGCGCCGGCCGGCCGCCGACGCCGAACAGCACCGCGGCGGCCACCGCGAAGAGCACCGAGATCATGGTGACCGCGGTCGGGCTCAGCCCGAGGCGGGCGGCGGTGCGGGTGACGTACGGCGACCAGGTGCTGACGAAGAACGTGGTGAAGAAGTCGTCCCGCTCCTTCACCGACAGCCGCAGCTCCGCCCGGTCCTCGTCGACCGCGGCCACGGCCGCCTCGGCGGCGGCCAGCTCCGGCGCGGTGGTGACCCGGCGCGCGACCAGCAGGCGTACCCGGTGGGCGAAGGTCAGCGTGCCGCACGCCGTCAGGTCCGCGAAGAGCCGGTCCACGGCGGACCCGGCGGCGGGCGTGGTCGCCGCCGGGTCCGCCGTGGAC
>NZ_QGGF01000779.1 GCF_003857015.1 Micromonospora globispora
CGACACCCGTCCGGTGAGTGCACGAGCAGCCCTTCCCGGCCAGATCGACAGATCCGGTTCAAGACCCGAGGTCAGCCAGGCTTAGGGTCAGACCCGGCCGGGGAGGGCTCTCCCATGATCCTCACTGTCAGGCTTGGTCGAGGTGACCGGTGGGGTCGCTCTCATCGCGGCTGCCCACCGCTGTTTGGTGTGGCTCTCATCTGGCGTGCGTCCCGCCGGTCACCGCGGCGGTGAGAGGCTCAAGAGGGGACTGCCCGGCTCAAGGTAGCGCTGCCCTCCCGTCGACGTTCCATCGTCGGATCGAGGGAGGACACGATGGCCCAGGTCATCATCGGCGTGGACCCGCATAAGCGTTCCGCGACCATCGAAATCATCAACGCCCGAGAGAAGGCGCTCGGGCAGGGCCGGTTCGGCACCGACCGCGACGGCTACCAGGCCATGCTCGCCGCCGGTCGCAAGCACAAGGACCGCCTGTGGGCGGTCGAGGGCTGCAACGGCATCGGCCGGCATA
>NZ_QGGF01000775.1 GCF_003857015.1 Micromonospora globispora
GAGACAGGCCAGCACCTGCTCGGCCCGGACCCGGACGAGCCGGCCGGCGCCGTCCACGTGCAGGGCCGTACCGGTCGGCGTCCAGGCCACCACGTCGGTCACCTTCGGTCCGGCGGGCCGGGCCGATACGTCCGGACCGAGGGCACCCAGGTCGACCAGGAGGGCGTCCTTCTTCGTTCCGTTCAGCAGCAGCCACCGCCCGTCGGGCGACACCCCGCCGCGACCGTCGGTGCCGAGCTCGGTGCCGCAGCCGGTCCGCACCGGGGCCAGGCCGTGCGCCGGGTCGAGCAGGGCCAGGCAGGGTCGGCGGGGCGAGCCGGCGGAGACCTGGGCGACCACCCGGCCGTCGGGCAGCACGCCGTAGACGTTCAGAACGCTCTGGTCGGCCCCGGCGGGCAGCGAACCGACCGACCGGCGCCAGGCGATGAACCCGGCCTGGCCGGGCTGCCGGACCAGGACGGCGTCGCCGGCGAAACCGACCGGCGCCGCCCCGTCCGGGGCCGCCGTCC
>NZ_QGGF01000351.1 GCF_003857015.1 Micromonospora globispora
AGCGCCGGGATCCGGATGCCGAGGATGCACCCGCACATGCTGCGCCACACCTTCGTCACCACCATGCTCGACGCTGGCCTGAGCCTGCGCGACGTGCAGATCGCCGCCCGTCACGCCGATCCGCACATGACCATGCGCTACGACCGCGCCCGAAAGAACCTCGACCGGCACCCCAACTACATCCTCGCCGCCTACATGGCCTCCGGCACGTGACGTGGCGACGTGCGACTCTGCCGATGATCGGGCGTCGGGGCGCGTCCGTTGGGGCGGCTGCAACCCCACAGTCGGTGCCGGTTGGGGCGGGGTCAGGTACGGGTCCGGCGTTGGTGGCCCCGTCCGGGATGCCATGACTCGATCACGAGGTGGTCCGCGGGGGTGCCAACGTAGGTCAGCACGACTTCGGTGATGTTGAGTTTGAAGAACCCGGCGCCTTGGTGAGGGTTGTCGGCTGGTGGGTCGACCTGTGCGGCGGTGCCGGCGAGTTTCGCGTCTCCCGGCCATCCCT
>NZ_QGGF01000341.1 GCF_003857015.1 Micromonospora globispora
GGCGCTGCCGGCGCTGCGCCGCCTGGCCGAGCAGGCCGGAGCAACCGCGCACCTCACCGTGGTCGAGGGCGGCGAGGGGGTCGCCCTGGCGGTGGTCGAGCCGAGTTGGACGTCGTTCCACGTGGCGTACCGGACCGGGTCCCGGCATCCGCTGGAGCTCGGTGCGGCGGGGCGGGCCATCCTCGCCGGGCGGGCGGGCGCCGCCGGCCCGGTGAGCACCAGCGGGGAGTTGCAGTCCGGGGCGTACGGGGTGGCCGCGCCGGTGCTCGGGGTGCCCGGACTGGAGGCGAGCGTCGGGGTCGTCTCCCTGGCCCCGCTGGACGTCGAGGTGGTCGGCGCCCAGGTCACCACCGCCGCCATCGCCATCGCCACGGCCCTGGGCTGACGTCAGGCACGCGAAGGCCCGGGCGACAGGTGGTCGCCCGGGCCCGCACGGTGTTGCCGGCTGTCACATGGGGGTGGTCACCGCGGCGTACGCGTCGACGATGCCGTACCCGTAGAAGCCGTTGAACTCCTCGTCGCCCTCGCAGTAGGCGTTGAACTGGCCACTGCGGTCCTCACGCTGGTACGTCTGCATCCGCGGCTGCGGGCAGGCGTGCTCGGCGGCCGTGGTCGTGAGCTGCTTCTCCACCGTGTCCGGAGCGAGACCGAACTCGCCCTGGCGCCACGTGCCGAACCGGCTGACGATCAGCGACGCGACGCCGGCGGCGTGCGGCGACGCCATCGAGGTGCCCTGCAGGTAGGTGTAGTAGCCGCAGGCGCCGCCGGCGGTGCACTGCTTGAAGACGTAGCTCTGCGCGTCCGGCAGGATGTTGCCGTCCTTGTCGACCGCGCCCTCCTCCTGCAGCACCTTCTTCGGGTAGCTGGAGAGGATCATGTTGGCGTCGGTGCGGTAGGCGTCGGTCCCGTAGCCGTCGCGGTACCAACCGCCCGGCGCGGCGACCGAGATCTGCTCGGTGCCGTAGTTGGAGTAGTCGGCCTTGCGGCCCGACGGGCCGACCGACGACACGCCGATCACGTGCGGCCCCTCGACCGGCAGGTCGAGGCAGGTGTCGTTGTCGATCGGCCGGTGGTACGGCGCGGGGCCGTAGTCCGGGCTGCTGGTGTCGACGCGGGGCTTGCCGAGGTCCTCGTGGTTGTTGCCGAGGGCACCGACGAGCGTCACGCCGTGGTCGTGGGCGTAGTTCAGCGCCCGCTTCATGGCCGTGATGATGGCCCGCTGCTCGGCCCGGGCTTCCGGCGAGTCGGTCGGGTTGTTGGTGCAGTTGTAGAGCCACGGGTCGACGTAGAAGGACATGTTGACCACGTCGAGGCCCTTGTCGCCGGCGTAGACCAGCGCGTTGACGACGGGGTCGAGGAAGAAGTAGCCGGAGTCCTGGCCACCCTTGAGCTCGACGAGCTTGACCCCGGGCGCGACGCCGGAGACCCCGAAGCCGTTGGCGGCAGCACCGACCGTGCCCGCGACGTGCGTGCCGTGGCCGCCGTCGTCGGTGCCGATCGGGTCGAGGCAGCTGGCGACCTCGCACGCGCCGTCGATGTCGGTCATGTCGGGAGCGAAGTTCTTCGACAGCGACCAGCCGAAGTTGGGCGCGATGTCCGGGTTGCTGGCGTCGACGCCGGTGTCGAGGATGCCGACCTTGACATCGGCCTTGCCGTCCTCGACGGCGCGGGCCCGGTCGGCGTGGATCATCGACAGGCCCCAGAGCTTGTCGTCGAGCGGGTCGAGGCCGGTGGGGCCCTTCGCCAGTTCGACGGTGCCCTTCTTCGGGGCGTTCGCCAGGTTCTCGCGCTCGACCTTGTCGAGGTCGGCTCGCGGGGCGTAGCCGACGGCCTTGCGCTCACTTGCACCGACGAGCGACCCGGTGCCGGCGACGCGGCTGGCGAAGTCGGCACGGTTGCTGGCTACGCGGAACATGCCGACGCTGTCCGTACGGGACACCACGGTTCCGCCCGCGGCCTTGATCGCGGCGATCGCCGTGCTGGCGGAGACGCCGTCCTTCGCCACCACGGTGAAGGTCCGGGTGCTGGTCGTCCCGGCGTTGGCCGGCGCAACCAGGCCGGTCACCGTGAGTGCCAGCGCGGCCGCGGTCGCGACCCCGCCGACGGTGAAGCGTTTGCTCACCACATCAGATCCTCTCCGTTGAGGGACGTGGCAGCCATCACATACCACCGAAGGTAGTTCACGCCAGACAAGCGTCCGGAATGGACCGGAATCAGGTTTTCGTCGGTTCCAGCGCGGCCAGCGCGTCGGGCAGTTCGCCCAGGCTGGACACCTCGGCGTCCGGCGCGAGACCGGTCGGACGGGGCAGTCCCGGCCGGTTGAGCCAGACCGCCCGCAGCCCGGCGCGCTGCGGCCCGACCACGTCGTGTTCCGGCGAGTCCCCGACGTACACGATCCGCTCGGGCGGCACTCCGGCGGCGGCCACCACGGCGGCGTAGAACTCCGGCGCCGGCTTTTTCGGCAGGCCGTTCTCGTGCGCGTACAGCTCGAAGGCGAACTCGCCGGCGAGCCCGCAGCGTTCCGCGCGGCTGTTGCCGTTGGTGGCGAAGCCCAGCAGGTGGCGCCGCCGCAGCGCGGCAAGCGCCGGCAGCGCGTCCGGGAAGGGCCGGGTCAGCGCGAACCGGCGGTCGAAGAAGATGCCGGCAAAATCGTCCAGCTCGTCGTCGAGCCCGGCCCGGGCCAACGACCGAGCCAGCGCAGCCCGCCGGACCTCCTGCACCGGCGCGGAGCTGAGCCCGCCGAACACCGTGCCCCAGTCGGACTCCAGGTCCGCAAGGGAGACCGCGGCCGCCGCCGGGGTCCGCCGCCGCATCTCCTCGAGTACGGCCACCAGCGCGCCGGTGACCGCCGGCCGCAGGTCGAGCAGCGTCTCGTCGGCGTCGAAGACGACGGCGGCCGGCATCCCTTCGGGCCGCTCAGCGGGCTCGCTCACCGCTCGCTGGACAGGACCGGCTCGGCCGGGGTTCCGGCCGGCTGCCCGGGCTCCGGCGCGGCGCGCAGCTCGTCGACGCGGACCAGGGCGACGCCGGCCACGATCAGCGCGCCGCCGAGCAGTTGGACGACGGTCGGCAGCTCACCCAGCACCAGCCAGGCGATCAGCACCGCGAACATCACCTCGGTGAGCCCGACGAAGGACGACAACCGGGCGCCCAGGAGTCGCGCCCCGGCGATGCCGGTGAGGTAGGCGACCACCGCGGCGATCAGCGACAGGCCGGCGATCGGCACGAGCCAGCTCATCCGGTGCCCAGCGAAGTCGACATCGGCGAGACCGGCCCGCAGGGGCAGCAGCCCCACCACGCCGAGCAGGAGCAGGACCAGAGCGCCGACGGCCATCCCGGCGCTCGCCATCACCACCGAGGGGAGGCCGGCGTCGACCCGGCCGGCGATGACGAAGTAGCCGGCCAGTCCGACGCCCGCGCCCAGTCCCCAGAGCACGCCGACCGGGTCGAGGCGGCTGCCGCCGGTGAGGTCCAGCACGAAGACCAGCCCGCACAGCGCGGTCACCGATCCGACCACGGTGAGCGTGCGGGGCCGCTGCCCGTGGACCAGCCACATCCAGCCGACCACGATGATGATGCCCAGGTACTCCAGCAGCAGCGCGACCCCGACCGGCAGGTAACGGACGGCGTTGAAGAAACAGGCCTGGGCGAGGGCCACCCCGAGCAGTCCGAACACGACGACGGTGCCGGCGTTGCGCCGCAGTACGTGCCAGCGACCGCGCAGGGCCAGCAGGGCCGGCACGGCCAGCACCAGCGCGGCGATACCGACCCGGGCCACCACCACCGCCTCGGCGGACCACTCGCCGCTGATCAGTGGCCGGGCGAAGGTGCCCGAGGTGGCGAAGGTGAGGGCGGAGAGCAGCGCCAGGCCGAGGCCGACACCGGGCCATTCACGCATCGACATGCTCCTTGGTCCGACGGCCGTCATGAGTGATTAGGGGTTATGCTCATGACGCTAGTCCGGCACCCTGACAGGAGTCAAGTTGCTTTTCGCCCATGACACCGAGTGCGGCCTGATCGCCGCCGCGGGGCTGGTCAACACGGCCGACGGCGACCAGGAGGGGCTGCCCGACGTCGCCGCGCTGGATGAGTTCTTCACCGCCCACGGCTGGACCGGACGGCACGAGCACACCGAGGCGGAGCTGCGGTCGGTACGGGAACTCCGCCCCCGCCTGCGCCGGATCTGGCACGCCGACACGGACGGTGTGGTGACCATCGTCAACGGGCTGCTCCGCGAGTCGAACGCGCTGCCGCAGCTCATCCGGCACGACGACGAGCCGTACCACCTGCACGCCGTGCCCCGGGACGCGCCGCTGGCCACCCGGATGGCGGTCGAGGCCGCGATGGCGGTGGCCGATCTCGTCCGTGCCGGCGAGCTGAGCCGGCTGCGGATCTGCGATCACCCGGACTGCGACAACGTCCTTGTCGACCTGTCGAAGAACCGCTCCCGCCGGTTCTGCGACGCCGGCTGCGGCAACCGGGCCGCCGTCACCGCCTACCGGGCCCGCAAGGCGGCCGCCCACTCCTGACAACCCGGGGGTTATCCGGTCAGCAACCAGCGGGTGACCGTGACGCGCAGCAGGACGTAGTCGCCGTCCGGCCCGGCTGAATCGGTGATGTCCCAGCCGTCGTACCGCCGGCGAAGACCCTCCACGACCTCGGGCGGAAACGGCGCGTACCGGATGACGGCGGTGCCCTCGGCGACGACCGGCGCCATCCCGTCCGGCAGCGCCAGCGACACCCGGGGGTCGGCCGCGACATTCCGGGCCTTCACGGTCCGCTCGGTCGTGGCGATCCACCACCCGTCGTCCCGGAACAGGTACCAGACGGGGGTGAGGTGCGGGGAGCCGTCCCGGCGCAGCGTGCAGAGCCAGACGATCCGCTCCCGGTCCAGCCGGTCGAGCAGCTCCGGCCCTGGCGCGGTCCGCACGTCAGCGCGGCGGCGTGGCCACGAAGGCCCGCCAGGCGTACGGGTCGAAGGTGCTCTTCCTCCACCGGGCACCGGTCGGGTCCATGACTCGGCCATCTCCCTCAACAGCTCGATCGACTCTTGTGACGGCAACGCCGCTGCGAGGCTCGCAGGTCGGCCACGCCGGGCGGCTCACCGTCGCCCAATTCTGGCGGGCCAACGATGGCAACCCGAGGGACCTCTTCGACCGCTTTCTCGGTTGGGTCCCGCGCGGCGGTCCCGGTCGCCTCGGTCCGCCCCGGTCGGACGGTGCTTGAGGAGTACCTGTGGAGCTGCCCCGCCCGTGCTACCGCCGTCCCGAGCCCGATTCGGCGGCGGGAGCACGGGCGGTAGCGTGCGCGGGGCACCTCCACAGGACTTCACGAGAGCGTCTGACGGCACCGGACACCAGCCGTCAAAGCCGAGGACGGTCAGGGGTGGGTCATCCGGAGCAGGTCGAGGGCCTCGTCGAGCTGCTGCTCGGAGAGCTTGCCGGAGTCCACGTGACCGCGGGCGATCACGATCTCGCGGATGGAGGTCTGCTTGGCCAGCGCCTCCTTGGCGATCGAGGCGGCCTCGTCGTACCCGAGGTAGCGGTTGAGCGGGGTGACGATCGACGGCGAGCCCTCGGCGTACGCGAGGCAGACCTCGGCGTCCGCCACCAGGCCGGCCAGCAGACGGTCGGCGAAGAGCCGGCTCGACGCGGCCAGCAGCCGGATCGACTCCAGCAGGTTGCGACCCATCACCGGGAGCATCACGTTCAGCTCGAAGTCGCCCTGAGAGCCGGCGAAGGTGACCGTGGCGTCGTTGCCGATCACCTGCGCGCAGACCTGCCGCATCGCCTCGGCGACCACCGGGTTCACCTTGCCGGGCATGATCGACGAGCCGGGCTGCAGGTCCGGGATGCGCAGCTCGCGCAGGCCGGCGCGGGGACCGGAGCCCATCCACCGGATGTCGTTGGCCATCTTGTAGAGGCCGACGGCGATGGTGCGGAGCTGGCCGGAGGTCTCCACCAGCGCGTCCCGGGCGCCCTGCGCCTCGAAGTGGTTGCGCGCCTCGGTCAGCGGCAGCCCGGTCGACGTGCGCAGCTTCTCGATCACCTTCGCGGCGAAGCCCAGCGGGGTGTTGATGCCGGTGCCGACGGCGGTGCCGCCGAGCGGCAACTCGGCCAGCCGGGGCAGCGACCCCTCCAGCCGCTCGACGCCGTAGCGGACCTGGGCGGCGTATCCGCCGAACTCCTGGCCCAGGGTCACCGGCGTGGCGTCCATCAGGTGGGTACGCCCGGCCTTGACCACCGTCTCGAACTCGGCGGACTTGCTCTCCAGCGCCTCGGCCAGGTGCCGCAGCGCGGGCAGCAGATCCTCCACCACGGCCTGGGTGGCGGCCAGGTGGATCGAGGACGGGAAGACGTCGTTGCTGGACTGCGAGGCGTTGACGTGGTCGTTCGGGTGGACGTTGCGGCCCAGCTCCCGGCTGGCCAGGGTGGCGATCACCTCGTTGGTGTTCATGTTGGACGAGGTGCCCGAACCGGTCTGGAAGACGTCCACCGGGAACTGGTCGTCGTACCCGCCGTCGGCGACGTGCGCCGCAGCGGTGGCGATCGCCTCGGCCACGTCCGCGTCGATCACGCCCAGTTCGGCGTTGACCTGCGCCGCCGCGCCCTTGATCTGGGCCAGGGCCTTGATCTGGGCCGGTTCGATGCCCCGCCCGGAAATCGGGAAGTTCTGCACCGCGCGCTGGGTCTGCGCCCGCCACAGCGCCTCGGCGGGCACCTCGACCTCGCCCATCGAGTCGCGTTCGATCCGGTAGCCGGTCGCCTCTGGAGTCGTCACGCGTACCATCCTGCCGCGCCTGCCGCCGACTCGCAGATGATCGCTCAGTCCAGCTCGGCCAGCAGCTCCGCCGTGCTCGCCTGGTCCGGGGAGTCGACCTGGCGGTACAGGGCCAGCGCCCGGCTGGCGTACGTGCGGGCCTGGCGCGGGTCGGTGCCGCGCAGGCAGCGGGCCATGCCGTCGAGCGCGCGGGCCTGCTCGTGGCGGGCGCCCAGTCGGGTGGCGTCGGCAAGCACCCGCCGGTGCAGGTCGAGTGCGCTCGCGACGTCGCCCTGCTCGAGGATCGCCCGCGCCAGCAGGTTCCGCGAGGCACACTGCCCGATCAGGTCCCGGGCGTCGCTCATCGCGACCAGCGCGGCGCGGTGCCGGGCCGCGGCCAGGTCGGGCCGGCCCGACTCGCGGTCCAGCTCGCCGATCTCGTTCAGCACCTCGCCCTCCCCGAACCGATTGCCGGCCCGGCGCTTGAGCCGGAGCGCCGCGGCCAGCAGCCGGCGGGCCGGGCCCGGGTGGCCCATCCGGTGCCGGACCATTCCGACGTGGCCGAGGGCGTTTCCCAGGTGCCGGGGCTCGCCGGTCTCCCGGGCCAGCAGCAGGTGGTTGCGGGCGGTCCGCAACGCCTCCTCGTACCGCCCCGACCAGGTGAGGGCGATCGTCAGGTTGTTCAGCAGGTTCGCCATCGGCCCCGTCTCGTTCTCCTTGCGGGCGAGCGCCGCCGACGCCTCGAACCGCTCGAACGCCCGCCGGTAGTCGCCGTGCGTCGTATAGGCCGATGCCAGGTTGCCCAGGATGTTGCGAACCTCGCGCCACCGCCCCAGCCTGCGGTAGAGGGTGAGCGCCACCTCCATCTGGCCGATCGCCTCCGCGAAACGGGCCTGCCGGTAGTAACCCGAGGCGAGGTAGTTCAACGTCATCGCCACCGCCTCGTCGTCGCCGAGCGTCTCCGCGGCCCGGAGGCCGACGGTGTGCGTCTCGATCAGCTCGTCGAGGTGGCCGCCGTCGAAGTTGGCCTCCCAGCAGGCCCGGGCGAGCTGCCAGCAGTGCCGGAGGAAACCCTCGGTCTCGGCCACCCGGACCAGGGCGGTCAGTGCGGCCCGGTTCTCGTCGAACCAGGCCCGGCCCAGGCCGACGGCGGAGGCGACCAGGTCCGGACGACTCGGCGGCGGCAGCGGGAACAGGGTGGGGGACCCGGCCATCTGCAGCGAGCGGGCGATGGCTGCGGCAACCTGCAGGTGGTAGTCGAGGAGCCGTTCGAGGGCCGGACGCCCCTCGCCGGCCTGCTGCTCGGCCGCGAGCGTCCGGGCATACTCCCCGATCAGGTCGTGCAGCCGGTACCGGCCCGGCTCACCTTCCTCGATCAGGTTCGCGTCGACCAGCTCGTCCAGCAGGTCCTGCGCCTCGGTCAGGGGCAGGTCGGCGAGCACCGCGGCCACCCGGTTGTCCACCCGGCCACCGGGATGCAGCCCCAGCAGCCGGAACAGCCGCTGCGCCGCCGGCGACACCTGGGCGTACGAGAGGGCGAACGCCTGCCCGACCGAGCGCTCCCCCGCGCTGAGTTCCGCCAGCCGGTCCCGGCCGGAGGTCAGCCGTTCCGCGAGGTCGGCGATCCGCCAGCGGGGCCGGTGCGCCAACCGGGCTCCGGCCAGCCGGATCGCCAGCGGCAGATACCCGCAGAGCCGCGCCACCTCGGCTGCGGCCTCCGGCTCGGCGGCCACCCGGGCGGCGCCGGCGACCCGGCCGAGCAGCTCGATCGCCTCGTCGGGGTCCAGGACGGGCAGGGACGAGGGGCGGCCCTCGTCCAGGCCCACCAGCCGCCGCCGGCTGGTGATCAGGACCAGGCAGCCCGGCCCGTTGGGCAGTAGCGGAGTGACCTGTGCGGCGTCCGCCGCGTTGTCGAGCACCACCAGGGCGCGCCGGTGGGCCAGCTCGGTGCGCCACATGGCCAGCCGGTCGTCCGGGTCGAGCGGCACCCGCTCGGCCGGCACGCCGAGCTGGCGGAGCAGGGTGGCCACCGCCGCGGCCGGGGTCAGCGGGGTGCGTGCGCTGTGCCCGTGCAGGTCGATGAAGAGCTGCGCGTCCGGGTAGCGGCCACCGAGGGCGGTCGCGAGGTGCACCGCCAGCGTGGTCTTGCCGCTGCCGGCCATGCCGTCGACGAGCTGGACCCGGGCCCCCTCCTCCTCGATCTCCTTGACCAGCCGGGCCACGGTCTCCTGCCGGCCGGTGAAGTCGCTGATCGCCCGAGGCAGCGCCCGGATCGGGTTGTACGTCCGCTCAGCCGGTCCGGTCAGCGCCAGGTCGCCGGCGAGCACCCGCTGGTGCAGCTCCTGCAACGCCGTGCCGGGCTCGATGCCCAGCTCGTCGGCATAAATGCGGCGGCCCTCGCGGTAGACGGCGAGCGCGTCCGCCTGCCGGCCGACGGCCGAGAGGGCGAGCATCAGCTGGCCGCGCAGCCGCTCCCGCAGCGGGTCCCGTTCGACGGCTTCGGTGAGCTCGTCGATGAGGTCGGCGGCCCGCCGGAGCCGCAGCTCGACGTCGACACACTCCTCCAGCGCGGCGAGGCGCTGCTCATCGAGGCTCTGCGCCCGGCGCCGCACGCTCCGGCTGCGGATGCCACTGAGCGCCGGGCCCCGCCAGAGGGCCAGCGCGGCCCGGTAATGGCGGCGCGCCTCGGTCGGCTGGCCGGCGTCGACCGCGGCCCGGCCGGCGTCGACCGCCCGCGCGAAGACCTCGGCGTCCAGGTCGGCCGGGGCGACCCGGATGCCGTAGCCCACCGGGTCGGTGACAATGATCTCCGGCGGCAGCCCGAGCAGGGCGAGGCGCTGTCGCAGCCGCGACACGCAGATCTGGAGCTGGGCGCGCGCGGTGGCCGGCGGATTCTCCTCCCAGACCGCGTCGACCAGCTCCTCGATGGGCACCACCCGGCCGGCACGCAGCAGGAGCGTGGCGAGCACGATCCGGTCCCGACCCGCGGTGACGGTGGATTCACCACCGCCGACCCGCAGGGATCCCAGGATCCCGAACCGCATCCGCACCCCCGTACGCCTTTTGTGCAACTTACTGCAGCGTAACCCCGTGCTCGGGGATCGCCCTCGGGCCGGCGATAGCGATCTGATAGCGGATCGACAGCGGCAGCGTCGACACTCGTGCCGGGTTGTCGGTGACGGCATCCGACGGGGGCGGTGCGCCCGACCGGGCGAAACCCCGGGCGGGCGCACCGATGTCGATGAACGGCAGGCGGGGAAGAGGGCGCCGGGGCGTCCCCTTCCCCGTGCCGCCGACCACCCGCTGGCGCGTCAGCCCACCTTCATCGGCCGAAAGTCGGGCGCACACGACGCCATCACGTACTTAAGATCATGGAAATCCTGTCACTCCCTTCGGAGGCTCAACCTTGCACGACAACGGGGGTTCCACCGGCGTGCCCACGGCACGTCGTCGGCGCGTACGGCGCCGGTTCCTCACCGCAGGCCTCGCCGCCCTGCTCACCACCACGGGCGCCGTGACGTTCACCGGCCAGCCGGCGTCGGCCCTGCTCAACTACGTTCAGCCGGTCGAGGTGGCCTGGACGGACAACGCCCAACCCACCCGCTCCTTCACGGCGGAGGACGGCACCCTCCCGGTCGGTACCTGGGAGACGACGTCCGGCGACAAGCACACGTCCCGGGCCTACTTCACCTTCGACCTCACCCGCTACCACGGACAGCGGATCATCAGCGCCCGCGCGGTGACCGGCGAGCGGTCCGTGAACGACTGCGACAAGCCGCGGGAACTCCAGCTCTGGCGGACCGAGAACCCGGCCGCGGCGCCCACCTGGAAGACGGCTCCCAACACCATCGAGAAGCTCGCCGACATCAGCCTCCCCGACGCGCCCTGCCCGTCGACGTACCTGTCGACCGCGATCACCGACGCGGTCCGCAAGGCGGTCAGCGAGCGGCAGGACAAGCTCACCCTCATGCTCCGCATCGGTGAGCACGAGGACGGCGTCCACTGGGGCCGGCGGGTGAAGACCCTCGGCGTCTCGCTGGAACACAACAGCGCGCCGAACGTCCCGACCAAGCTCAGCGCCGGCGGCGTCGCCTGCCGGGACGACCTGTTCATCGGCACGACCCGGCCGGAGCTCCAGGCCCTGCTGACCGACCCGGACGTCAACGAGACCGGCGGCGGCGACCAGGTGAAGGCGACCTTCGCCTGGTGGCCAGCGGACCGGCCCGCCGAGCGGACCGAGTTCGAGTACCCCTACACGATGTCCTCGGGCTACTGGTTCCGGTACACCGTGCCCGACGGGGTAATGGTGCACGGCGGCACGTACGCGTTCAGCGTCCGCGCCACCGACCAGTACGGCGACACCTCGGACTGGTCGCCGGAGTGCCGGTTCACCGTCGACACCCAGCGGCCGGCGGCTCCCACGGTCACCTCGACCGACTACCCGGCCGCGCCGTACCAGCCGACCGCGTTCGGGCCGAACATCCCGGGCAAGTTCACCTTCTCCGCCAACGGCTCGGACGACGTCAAGAGCTACCACTACTGGGGCTACGACGGCTCCGGCCAGGTCGATGCCGACGGCCTCGGCGGGTCGGCGACCGCCACCTACACCCCGAAGAGCGCCGGCCCGCACCGGCTCTGGGTGTACAGCGTGGACCGCACCGGCAACCGTTCCCAGACCGTCGAGTACTACTTCTACGTCCAGCAGACCGCACCGCGGATCACCGACGCGAACCCGACCGGCGCGATCGGCGAGCCCCGGGAACTGACGTTCTCGCCGGGCATGGAGAACGTGGTCGAGTACACCTGGCGGCTCAACGACGGGGAGCCGGCGACCGTGTCGGCCGCCGCCGACGGCACCGCTAAGGTGACGATCACGCCGCGTCAGGCCGGCTCCAACAAGGTCACCGTGACCAGCCGGACCGCGGACGGCCTGCCCAGCGGCGAGGCAATCTACTACTTCTACCTGGCCACCAAGCCGACCGTCACCTCCCCGG
Organism: Micromonospora globispora; assembly: GCF_003857015.1. Classification (GTDB taxonomy): domain Bacteria; phylum Actinomycetota; class Actinomycetes; order Mycobacteriales; family Micromonosporaceae; genus Micromonospora; species Micromonospora globispora. The sequence goes on from NZ_QGGF01000341.1 coordinate 11,754, forward strand.
AGTACCCGACGGACGCCACGGACGGCGCCCTCGTCGGCACCCCCGGCACGTTCACCTTCGCCCCGGGCATGGCCGGGGTGACCGAGTACGTCTGGTCGGTCAACGGCGGCGAGCAGCACACCGTGGCCGCGCGGAAGGACGGCACCGCCAGCGTCACGTTCACCCCGACCTGGGGCGGCCTCCAGTGGATGGAGGTGTTCAGCCGGACCGCCGACGGCGTCGAGTCGGAGACCACCTCCGCCTACTTCGTCGCCGTCTCGCACGCCCCGGAGGTCAGCTCGGCCGACTACCCGATGTACCAGGAGAGCGGCGGCCCGGCGGCGACCGGGCAGTTCACCTTCCACCCGGCCCGGGAGGGCGTCAGCGAGTACGTCTACGACTTCGGTGACGGCCCGCAGACCGTGGCGGCGGGGGTCGACGGCACCGCGACCATCAGCTGGACGCCGGGGTCGTACCCGGTGGACTCCAGCGGGTGGGTGCGGCTCACCGTGCGCGAGAAGATGGGCGACATCGTCTCCGACGAGACCGAGTACTCCTTCATCCTCGGCAAGCTGGCCCCGACGGTGGCCAGCGAGGACTACCCTGCCGGCGGCGGCGGGACGGGCGGCGGCCCTGGGATCCCAGGGCAGTTCACCCTGACCGCCCACATGCCGGGCACCACCGAGTTCGTCTACCGATACGGCGACGAGGAGCAGACCGTGCCGGCCGGCGCGGACGGCACCGCCACGATCACCCTCACCCCCTACGAGGGCGGCAACTACCTCTTCGTGTCCAGCCGGACCGCTTCGGGCATCACGTCCGGGGAGGACTACTACTACTTCTACGTGGCCAACCCGAGCTGACCGGGAGACACGGGAAGGGGCGCCGGGCGGATTCGCCCGGCGCCCCTTTCGCGTACGTCCGGGGTCAGCGACGGCCGACGGTGAGCACCGGCTTGGTCACCTCGGCGAAGAAGTCGTTGCCCTTGTCGTCGACCACGATGAAGGCCGGGAAGTTCTCCACCTCGATCTTCCAGACCGCCTCCATGCCCAGCTCCGGGTACTCGAGGACCTCGACGTGCTTGATGCAGTCCTGGGCGAGCCGGGCGGCCGGGCCGCCGATCGAGCCGAGGTAGAAGCCGCCGTGCTGCTGGCAGGAACGGGTCACCTGGGCGGACCGGTTCCCCTTGGCCAGCATGACCATCGACCCGCCGGCCGCCTGGAACTTCTCCACGTACGCGTCCATCCGGCCGGCCGTGGTCGGGCCGAAGGAGCCGGAGGCGTACCCCTCGGGGGTCTTGGCCGGGCCGGCGTAGTAGACGGCGTGGTCGCGCAGGTACTGCGGCATCGGCTCACCCGCGTCCAGCCGCTCGGCGATCTTGGCGTGCGCGATGTCCCGGGCCACCACCAGCGGCCCGGACAGCGACAGCCGGGTCTTCACCGGGTACTTGGCGAGTTCGGCGCGGATCTCGTCCATCGGCCGGTTGAGGTCGACCCGGACCACCTCGGACGAGTCGAGCTGCGCCTCGGTGACGTCCGGCAGGAAGCGCGCCGGGTCGGTCTCCAGCCGCTCCAGCCAGACTCCGGACGGGGTGATCTTGGCGACCGCCTGCCGGTCGGCGGAGCAGGATACGGCGATGGCCACCGGGCAGGAGGCGCCGTGCCGGGGCAGCCGGACGACCCGCACGTCGTGGCAGAAGTAGCGCCCGCCGAACTGCGCGCCGATGCCGAAGTTGCGGGTCAGCTCCAGCACCTCCGCCTCCAGCTCCAGGTCACGGAAGCCGTGCGCGCTCATCGAGCCGGAGGTGGGCAGGGCGTCCAGGTACTTCGCGGAGGCGTACTTCGCGGTCTTCAGGGCGTACTCGGCGGAGGTGCCGCCGATGACGATGGCCAGGTGGTACGGCGGGCAGGCCGCGGTGCCGATTAGCCGCAGCTTCTCCTCCAGGAACTGCATCATCCGCGTCGGGTTCAGCAGCGCCTTGGTCTCCTGGTAGAGGTACGACTTGTTGGCCGAGCCGCCGCCCTTGGCCATGAAGAGGAACTTGTACGCGTCCGGGTGCCCGTCCGGGTCCTCGGCGTAGATCTCCACCTGGGCGGGCAGGTTGCTGCCGGTGTTCCGCTCCTCCCACATGGTCAGCGGGGCGAGCTGCGAGTAGCGCAGGTTGAGCCGGGTGTACGCCTGGTAGACGCCGCGCGAAATGGCCTCGGCGTCGCTGCCGTCGGTGAGCACGTGCCGGCCGCGCTTGCCCATCACGATCGCGGTGCCGGTGTCCTGGCACATCGGCAGCACGCCGCCGGCCGCGATGTTGGCGTTGCGCAGCAGGTCCAGGGCGACGAATCGGTCGTTCGGCGAGGCCGCCGGGTCGTCGATGATCGAGCGGAGCTGGGCCAGGTGCGCCGGCCGCAGGTAGTGGGCGATGTCGTGCATCGCCTCGGCGGTCAGCGCGGTCAGCGCGGAGGGCTCGACGGTGAGAAAGCGACGGCCACCCGGGCCGTCGACGACGTCGACGCCCTCGTCGGTGATCAGGCGATACTCCGTCTGGTCGGGACCGGTCGGCAGCAAGGGGACGTACGAGAACGCGGCGGCACTGCTCATGACGGAAAAGCCTAGGGCAGAGGCGTCGATCGGTGACACCCGCCGGGGGCGTCCTGGGACGCCGCTCTCACCCGCCGTCCTCCTGGTAGCAGAGTTCCCGCTTCGGCCCGCAGCTCCCCTCGTCGGAGGGGACCTGGTAGGTGCCGGTCGGCGCCGGCCCGGGGAGGGGGCCCTCGTCCGGAGGCGGCGCGACGGAAGCGCCCCAGCGGACGTACCCGATCTCCCGGCCCTCCCCGATGATCATCCCGTCCGGGCCGACCGCCAGGGCGCTCGCGGAGGTCCGCAGCACCACCAGCTCCCCGCCGGTACCCGGGTCCAGGGCGATCAGCCGGGACGGCTTCTCCTCGGCGATCAGCGCGGCGTACGGGGTGAGCGCCCCGCCGCTCTTGCCGCCGGCGGCCCGGGTCCACAGCACCCGGTCGGTGGAGAGCTCCCGGGCGACGACGGACCGCTTGTCGGCGGTACGCACCAGCGCGTACCGGTCGTCGACCGCGATCACCTTCTCCCCTTCGGCGCCGACGTGCAGCAGCCGACCGTCGTACCCGTCGAGCACCGCCTCACGGCCGTCCGGGGCGACCCCGATCATCACGTTCCGGGCACCCTCCGGATCCTCCCGCTGCACGCAGCCGGCGTACTGGGCGGTCCGCAGGTTCACCCCGGTGCGCCGCCACACCTGCTGGCCGGTGGCCGGGTCCTGGCCGACGATGGTGAAGTAGCAGGTGCCGTCGCGGGAGGTGGCGGTGATCCGGAGCAGCCGACCGCCGATCACGGCCAGCCGCTCCTCCCGGCCGGGCTGCACGTTCTGCAGCACCCGGCCGGTGGCGGTGTCCACCACGTGCACCCGCCCGTCGACCGGGAAGCCGAGCAGCGGCGGCACCGCCTCCGGGCCGGCCGCCCCGGCGTCGATCCGAGGCGCGGTGAGCCGCCGGCTGCCGAGCAGGTCCGGGTTGTCGGCGAGCAGACCGCTGTGCACGCCGGGCAGGAAGGCCGTCCAGAGTGGCCGGGTGCCGCGCGGATCCCAGGCGGTCAGCACACAGTCGGTGGGCGCGGCGCAGCTGACGTCGAGGACCGCGTTGCGGTACGTCCACACCGCCACCGCGTCGTCGTCGCGGCGGCGTACCGCGCCGGTGCGCGGGTCGAGCAGCTCGTACCCCTTGACCAGGAGCTTGCCCACGGCGACGACCGGGTCCCGGTCGCCCCCGGCCACCGCCGCCCAGTCCGCCTTGCGCTCCCAGAGCTGCGTGCCGGTGGCCAGGCTGCGCGCCTCCACCCGGGTCCGCTGCTCGACGATGACGGTGTCGCCGGCGATGGTGACGCTCTTCGGGGTGCCGCCGACCCGCTGCTGCCAGACCACGTCCGGCTCGGAGATCGGCTCGCTCCGGTCCACCCAGTCCCACACGGTCGGGAACGGGTTCCACACCCCGGTCGAGGCGAGGATGACCACGGTGATGAGGCCGAGCAGCAGCCATCCACGAACACCCAGCCCGCTCCCCTTGGCCACGTCGGACACGGTAGCGACGATCACCGGCCTCCCGAGTGCCCGCGCGCCCGTGTCGCCGGGCTTTCTTTGCCGTCGTCGAAATCGGTCAGCGCACCGCGGAGCGGACCAGCGGCAGCACGCGGTACGGGATCTGCTCGGCCAGGGCGATGATCGTGGAGGCGCGGGTGATGCCCTCCGAGGAGACGATCTGGTCGATCACCCGCTGGAGGTCGGTGTTCGAGCGGGCGACGATCCGGCAGAGCAGGTCGCTGGAGCCGGTGATGGTGTGTGCCTCCAGCACCTCGGGGATGGCGGCGAGGTGCGCGGTGACCGGGTCGTGGCCGTGCCGCTGGCTGATCTCCAGGGTGACGAAGCTGGTCACCCCGAAGCCGATCGCGGCGGGTGAGATGTCCGGCCCGAGGCCGGTGATCACGCGCCGCTCGACCAGCTTGTCCAGCCGGGCCTGGACGGTGCCCCGGGCCACCCCGAGCCGCCGGGAGCATTCGAGCACCCCGATCCGCGGCTCCTCGGCGAGCAGTTCGATCAACCGCGCGTCCAGTTCGTCGAGCTGTACATCCTGACCAGCGTTCACGGGTAGACACCCTACCGAATGCACAACCTGACCAGCATTTCGGCGGAGGGTTGCCCAACCGGCGGCGCTGAAGCGATCCTCGCCACATCAGCACACCAACGGCGGCCCACGAGGCCGGCCGGTACGCAAGGGAGGCCACCATGACCCAGGCGATCGACCGACCCCAGTCATCCGAGGAAGTCGACGTCGACGCCCTCGTCGGCGCCGTCGACCACGACATCAGCCGGGACCCTTTCCCGGTCAAGGGCCTGGACCACGTGCACTTCCTGGTCGGCAACGCGAAGCAGGCGGCGCACTACTACTCCACCGCGTTCGGCATGACCTGCGTGGCGTACCGGGGCCCGGAGCAGGGCTACCGGGACCACGCCCAGTACGTGCTGACCAGCGGCTCGGCCCGGTTCGTGCTGACCGGCGCGGTGCGCCCGGACGCCCCCGGCGCCGACCACGTCGCCAAGCACAGCGACGGTGTCTCCGACATCGCGATGGAGGTGCCGGACGTGGACGCCGCGTACGCGCACGCCGTCGCCCAGGGCGCGACGGGCCTCGAGGAGCCGCACGACCTCAGCGACGAGCACGGCACCGTCCGGGTGGCCGCCATCGCCGCGTACGGCGACACCCGGCACACCCTGATCGACCGGTCCCGTTACAGCGGCCCGTTCCTGCCCGGCTTCGTGGCCCGTGGCCCAATCGTGGACCGGCAGCCGATGATCGACGCCGGCATCCAGCCGAAGCGCTTCTTCCAGGCGATCGACCACGTGGTCGGCAACGTCGAGCTCGGCCGGATGGACGAGTGGGTGGAGTTCTACAAGCGCGTCATGGGCTTCACCAACATGGCCGAGTTCATCGGCGACGACATCGCGACCGACTACTCGGCGCTGATGAGCAAGGTCGTCGCGAGCGGCACCCGCAAGGTGAAGTTCCCGCTCAACGAGCCGGCCATCGCGCGCAAGAAGTCGCAGATCGACGAGTACCTGGAGTTCTACCAGGGCCCGGGCGCGCAGCACATCGCCGTCGCCACCAACGACATCCTGGCCAGCGTCGACGCGATGCGCGCCGCCGGCGTCGAGTTCCTGGACACCCCGGACTCGTACTACGACGACCCGGAGCTGCGCGCCCGGATCGGCCAGGTGCGGGTGCCGATCGAGGAGCTGAAGGCCCGCAAGATCCTGGTCGACCGGGACGAGGACGGCTACCTGCTGCAGATCTTCACCAAGCCGGTGCAGGACCGTCCCACCGTCTTCTTCGAGCTGATCGAGCGGCACGGCTCGCTGGGCTTCGGCAAGGGCAACTTCAAGGCCCTGTTCGAGGCCATCGAGCGGGAGCAGGAGAAGCGCGGCAACCTGTAACACTGTCGAGCGTGACGCAGCCTCCCCCGTTGTCGACGCCGCCGCCCGCCGGGCCTCCGCCCGCGGGCGGCGGCTTCACGCCGCCCTCCGGCCCCGTTTCGGGGTACGCCCCGCCGGCGCAGTACGCCCCGCCCCCGTACGCCGGGATCGCGGCCTACCCGGGCCCACCGCCCGGCTGGGCACCCCACCCCGGCCTGGCTCCCCCGCCGGTCGCACCCAATGGGCAGCCACTCGCCGGCTTCGGCGACCGGCTGCTGGCCTGGATGATCGACACCGCTCTGGCCAGCCTGCTGTCGGTGGTGCTCTTCCTGCCGGTCTTCCTGTGGATCTGGTACCGCACGGTCACCGACATGATGACCGTCAACCCGGACGGCAGCGTGCGGCAGCCCGACCCGGCGCAGCTGATGGGCGACTTCATCGTTCCGCTGCTGCTCGCCGAGGCCGGGTTGATCGTGCTGCTGCTGATCTTCTACTGGCTCTACCACGTCGAGTACGCCTACCGGACCGGCCAGACGCTCGGCAAGAGGATCATGAAGATCAGGATCGTCCCGGTCGACCCGACCCGCACCCTGACCCGCGGCATGGCCGGCAAGCGGTACCTGGTCGAGTTCGTCGCCGGAATGCTGATCCCCTTCTTCAACTACGTCGACGGGTTCTGGCAGCTCTGGGACAAGCCCTGGCAGCAATGCCTGCACGACAGGTTCGCCGGCACCGTCGTCGTTAAGGTTGCTCCGTGAGCGAGCGCAGTGAGGCGACGCGGTGAGCGTGCAGCCCGGGTGGTACGTGGACCCCGCCGACCCTGAGACCCGACGGTACTGGGACGGCGAGGGGTGGATC
>NZ_QGGF01000568.1 GCF_003857015.1 Micromonospora globispora
TCGGCGGCCAGCTCCACCGCGACCACGGCGGCGGCGGTCGGCCGGCGGGCCGGCGGCACCCGTTTGGCGCGGTGCACCTCGTCGACCGGCACCCGCAGGCGGCCCTGCGCGGTGGCCAGAGTGATGTGCGTCTCGCTCAGCTCGACCAGCTCGCCGAGGGCGTCGGAGAAGAGCGGCCGGCCTTCGCGAATCCCCACAATGCGGCGGACCACGATCCGGTGTCCCACGTCCTGCTGCCGGAGCACGATGCACCCCCTCCCCGGCGAGATACTAGGCTCTTACCGTCGCGGGTGATCGTGACGAGTCTTGCGGAGGAGAGACCGGTGACCTACATCATCGCCGAGCCGTGCGTGGATGTGCTCGACAAGGCATGCATCGAGGAGTGCCCGGTCGACTGCATTTACGAGGGCAATCGGATGCTCTACATCCACCCCGACGAGTGCGTCGACTGTGGTGCCTGTGAGCCGGTCTGCCCGGTGGAAGCCATCTTCTACGAGGACGACGTCCCGGAGCAGTGGAAGGACTACACCGGGGCGAACTACGAGTTCTTCGAGGACCTGGGCTCGCCCGGTGGCGCCTCCAAGATCGGCAAGGTGGAGAAGGACGCCTCGTTCGTGGCGGCCCAGCCGCCGCGCGAAGAGGGCCACTGAACCGGCCCGCGCCGGTCTCGTCGCGGCTGCCCGACTTCACCTGGGACACGCTGGACGCCGCGGCCGCGAAGGCCGCGGCGCACCCGGACGGTCTGATCAACCTCTCGATGGGTACGCCGGTCGACCCGGTGCCCCCGGTGATCCGCCAGGCGCTGGCCGACGCGTCGAACGCCCCCGGCTACCCGCTGACCGCGGGTACCCCCGCGCTGCGGGAGGCCATCGCGGAGTGGGTCGCCCGGGCCTGCGGCGCCGGCGTGAACGGCCTCGGCGTACTGCCGACCATCGGCTCCAAGGAGCTGGTGGCCTGGCTGCCCACGCTGCTCGGCATCGGCCCCGGTGACATCGTCGTGGTGCCGTCCATCGCCTACCCGACGTACGAGGACGGGGCGCGGCTGGCCGGCGCCACCACCGTACGCACCGACTCGCTGACCGCGGTCGGCCCCACCTCCCGGGTACGCCTGGTCTGGGTCAACTCGCCCGGCAACCCGACCGGCCGGGTGCTGCCCGCCACCCACCTGCGCAAGGTGGTCGACTGGGCCCGCGAGCGGGGTGCGGTGGTCGCCAGCGACGAGTGCTACCTGCCGCTGGGCTGGGACGCGGAGCCCGTCTCGGTGCTCTCGCCCGAGGTGTGCGGCGGCTCGTACGACTCGGTGCTGGCCGTGCACTCGCTCTCCAAGCGCTCCAACCTGGCCGGCTACCGGGCCGGGTTCGTGGCCGGTGACCCGGCCCTGGTGGCCGAGCTGCTCAAGATCCGTAAGCACGCGGGCATGATCGTGCCCGCTCCGGTGCAGGCCGCGATGGTGGCCGCCCTGGACGACCAGGCGCACGCCGACGCGCAGCGGGAGCGGTACCGGGCCCGCCGGGAGCGGCTCCGGGCGGCGTTCGCCGCGGCCGGCTTCACCATCGAGCACTCCGAGGCCGGGCTCTACCTGTGGATGACCCGGGACGAGGACTGCTGGGAGACCGTCGACTGGCTGGCCCGGCGCGGCATCCTGGTGGCCGCCGGGGTCTTCTACGGCCCTGCCGGCTCCCGCCACGTCCGGGTGGCGCTGACCGAGTCCGACGAGCACATCTCGGCGGTCGCCGCGCGCCTCGCGGAGCAGTGACCGGCGATCGGCCGGCCCCACCGGGGGCCGGCCGACCGGTCGTCAGTCGTTGATCCGCTGGAACACCCGGAGCAGGGTGTCCCGGCTGTGCTTCTCCAGCAGCTCGCTGGCCATCAACTCCTGCACCTGCACCACGCGGCCGTCGTGCAGGGTCAGCTCGGCCTTCAGCGGTACCCGCTTCGTCACCGTCACCGAGCGGATCTCCTCGTACGGCAGGTACGGGTGGCGGGTGGCCAGCTCGCCGACCGGCGCCGCGCCGAGCAGCGCCTTGAGCCGGTTCTCGCCCTCGCTGGACTTGCCCGGGTCGGGGATCAGGATCAGCCCGTTGTCCAGCACGAGCACGTCGTGCTCCCGGCCGTCGATCTTGATGTTGGCCAGCGCGCCGATCAGGTCCGCGTTACGCGCGGAGGCCCGGCGCTGCACCACCGTGGCGCGGGTGGCGTCCACGCCCAGCTCGGCCAGGCGGACCAGCGCCTCGTCCAGGGTCTCGGGGGAGACCGCAAGCTTGGCGATCTCGGCCAGGTCCCACGGCTCGCCGGACCGGCCGACCAGCCGCGCCGGGCCGGACCAGGAGAGCTGCCAGCGGGCCCGCCCCGAGCGGACCGCGGCGTTGTCGAGCAGCGTCTCCATCGGCCCGGCGAAGGCGACCGCCGCCTCCTTCCGGGTGGCGCCACTGAAGAACTGCTCCGCGAACTCGCCCAGCCGCCCGTTGCGGACCAGCTCCAGCACCGTCGGCAGGCCCGGCTCCGGCGCCCCGGTGAACCGGCCGGCCGCCCGGTAGATCCGGTCCGCCTGCTGCTGCACCGAGGTGGCCACCCACTCGGCGGTGAACTCGGCCCACGGCACGATCCGCCGGGAGCCGTGGTTGACCACGATGCCCTGCAACTGCCGGCCCGCGCCAGCGACGTCGGCGAGCATGATCCAGGCCGGCCGGTCGTCCGGCGCCACCTGCACGGCCGGGAGCTGACCCATGGCGGCGACCCGGACGTGCACCGGCGGGTGGGTGTCCCAGCGGGACGGCGGCCGGTCCGGGGCGTTCTCCCGGAGCTCGTCGATCTCGTCCCGCCGGGCGTGCAGCAGCTGGGCGAAGCCGCCGAAGAGGTCGTCCGGCGCCAGGTCGGCGGACCAGCCGGGCTCGACGTAGCGGCCCATGTAGAACGACCAGGCGGCGTCGAGGGCGGGCAGCATGCGCAGCGCCGAGGTCGCGGCGTCGTGGCCGGCGAGCTGCACCGACGCCCGGTCCGCCTCCAGCTCCTGTCGGCGGGAGGCGGCGTTGTCGACCATCAGGTAGAGCTTGGAGTACGCCTTGAAGACCCACCCGATGGGGTTGTGCGGGCTGATCTGATCGACGGTCTCCTCGATGGCCAGGCGGCCCCGGTAGGCGACCCCGCCCAGCCGGGTGTGGCTGCCCGAGTAGTGGCCCAGCTCGTGCGCGAGCACCGAGCGGAGCTGGTCGACCCGCATGCCCTGCAGCAGCGGCAGCCCGATGTAGAGGGTGCGCCGGCCGCCGATCAGGCCGAGCAGCCGGCTCTGTTCGCCGACCGCCGCGTTCACCTCCGGCACCAGCCGGATCTCGTCCGGCGCCCGGGTGCCGACCGCGGCCGCCAGCTCGCGGACGATGGCCCAGAGCTGCGGCGCCTCCCGCTCGCCGAGGATCAGGCCGGACGCCGGCTCGTTCCTGGTACGGATCGCGCGCCAGAGCCCGACGGCCACCGCGCCGAGCGCGACGACCAGCGGCAGCAGCAGCTTGCCGGTGACCACGCCGCTGGTGTGCTGGAACAGCCAGACGCCGAGCGCGACGACGGCGGCGAGTTGGAGCAGTGCGACGACGTAGAAGCCGATCAACATGACCACCGAGGCGAGCGCCCGGTACGTCGCGGACATGATTGGTCCCTTTCCCCCGTGCGAAGAGCCCGCGTCCGATCGCGGGCGCGCGGGGCACCGTACGACGTGGATCCCCTGCGGACAACCCCCTTCCGTCCCCGTGGGGCCGCCCCTACGATCTTGACGACGTTCACGGGGAGAGGAACCGAAGCGACATGTGGCCGTTCCGGCGGAAGGCGAAGCAGAGCGGGCCGGTGCTGCCGGTGGACCCGGCGATGGGCGACCCGACCGCCCACGCGCTGCACGAGGCGCTGTCCCGGCGGGACTGGCGTACCGCCCGGGACGTTCTGCTCACCATCACCGACCCGGACCACCACGCCCTCTGCCTGAACGCGGCGGCCCGGGTGCAGGGCGTGCAGGAGTGGATCGGTGAGTGGGTCGAGGCCGAGCCCCGGTCCACCCTGCCCCTGCTGGTCCGGGGGACGCACGGGGTGCACTGGGCGTGGGAGGCCCGGGGCGGCGCTTGGGCCGCGCGGACCAGCCAGGAGCAGTTCCGCGAGTTCCGCCGCCGGTTGACGTTCGCGGAGAACTGCCTGGACGAGGTCGCCGAGCGGGACCCGGAGGACACCACCGCCCGGGCCTTCCTGGTCGCCTCGGCTCGGGGTCGGCAGGTGGACCGGGACGAGGCAGCCCGGCGCTTCGCCGACGTGGTCGCCCGGCATCCCTGGCACCGGTACGCCCACGTGCAGATGCTCCAGTACCGCTGCGCGAAGTGGTTCGGCAGCCACGAGGAGATGTTCGACCTCGCCCGTACCACGGCCGCCGAGGCGTCGCCGGCCAGCGGTTTGGCGCACCTCGTCTCGATGGCGCACCTGGAGATGTGGCTCAAGCTGCCGTACGGCGAGGACGACCAGTACCTGCAGCAGGCCGAGGTGCTCGCCGAGCTGCGCTCGGCGGCGGACCGTTCGGTGCGCCACCCCGAGCACGGGCGGTACCCGGGCTGGCCGGCGCCGCACAACAACTTCGCGATGTGCTTCGCGCTGGGCGGTGACCACGCCGCGGCGGCGGAGCAGTTCCGGGCGATCGGGGACCTGGTGACCGAGCTGCCCTGGTCGTACCTCGACGGCCGCGACCCGGGTGCCCCGTTCACCCAGTGGCGGGAGAAGGTGACCGGCGGCCAGGGGTGATCCGGCCCGGCGATATCCTCGGCCGGACCGAGGCGGGGCCGGTCGGCCCCGTACGAACTTCAGTCGCCGAGGTGGGCCGATGGTGGGCAGGGCCGACGCGCGGGTGCGGGTTGCGGTGGTCGGCACCGGCCTGATCGGCGGCTCGGTGCTGTTGCGGCTCCGCGACACCGGGCTCGACGTGGCCGGCTGGGACCCGGATCCGGCGACCCGCCGGCGGGCCCGCGAGCAGGGCATCCTCTGTCCGGACGTGCTCGAGGAGGCGGTCGCCGGACGGGACGTGGTGTTCCTCTGCGGTCCGTTGCCGACCCTCTCGGAGACCCTGACCCGGGTCGCCGCCGCGACCGAGGAGCGTTGCGTCCTCACCGACGTGGGCAGCACCAAGGCGCAGGTCGCCGCGGCCGCCACCGCGCAGGGGCTCGGGCGCCGGTTCGTCCCCGGGCACCCGATGGCGGGCGCCGACCGGGCGGGCCTCGCCTCCGCCGAACCGGCGCTGCTCGACGGCGCAGCCTGGGTGCTCTGCCCAGGTCCGAACGGGATGGCCGCGTTCCGGCAGCTCGCCGCGCTGGTCATCGACGTCTTCCGGGCCCGGGTGGTGCCCATGTCCGCCCCCGAACACGACGCGGTGGCGGCGCTCAGCTCGCACGTGCCGCACCTGCTGGCCGGTGCGCTGGCCGGCGCGGCGCAGCGCTCGGCGCTGCGCGACGCCGTGCTGGCCCTCGCCGCCGGCAGCTTTTCCGACGGCACCCGCGTGGCCGGCGGCCCGCCCCGGCGGACGGCGAACATGCTGCTCGGCAACCGGGACCGGGTGCTGACCGAGCTGGCGGGGGTCCGCGCCGTCCTGGACGAGCTGGCCGAGGCGCTGCGGGCCGGTGACGCCGCGGCGCTCACCTCCCTGCTCGACGAGGGACGGTCGGCCCGCGCCGCGCTCGGCGAGCGCGCGTTCACCACCCACCAACGGGAGTTCCCGGCCGCCGCCGATCACGCCGGGGAGCTGGCGTACCTGCGGGAGCTGGGGGCGTCCGGCGGCCACCTGACGAGCTGCCGCGTCCAGGGCGGGGCGGTGACCTACACGGGGCACCTTCCGGTCCCCGCCCGACTAGGGTGAGGGGCATGGCGGACGCACCGGTCGTGGCGGTACGCGGCGAGGCGTACCGGGAGGTCGCCCCAGAGCTGGCCCGGTTCACGGTGACGGCGACCGCCCGGGACCGGGACCGGGAGAGCGCCCTGACCCGGCTGGCCGAGCGGGCCGCCGCCGTGCGGGTGCTGCTCGACTCGGCGGAGCCGGCCATCGAGCGCCGGGAGACCGGTGAGCTGCGGGTCTGGCCGGAGACCCGACGGTCGGGGGAGCGGGTGGTCGCCTACCACGGCAGCGTCTCCACCACGGTCACCGTCACCGACTTCACCGCCCTCGGCGAGCTGATGCTGCGGCTCGCCGAGCAGGACCAGGTCGAGGTCTCCGGCCCGTGGTGGTCGGTGCGGCGGGACAGCCCGGCGTACCGGGAGGCGCGGCACGCCGCGATCGCCGACGCGCTGACCCGCGCCCGGGAGTACGCGGAGGCGCTCGGCGCCCGGGTCACCGCCCTGGTGGAGCTCTCCGACGCCAGGATGGCCGCCGAGCCGTTGCTGGCCCGGGCGGGCGGTGGGGTCGGCGGCCTGGCCGGTGGCGCCGCACCCGAGCTGGAGCTGGACCCGCGCCCACAGCCGGTTGAGGCGGCGGTGGAGGCGCGGTTCACCATCAGCGAGCCGGTCCTGGGCTGATGCCACCGGCGCAGGTCCTCCCTTTCGACGAGCTGGCGGCGCGGGCCCGCGCCCTCGCCGACTCCGGCCCACGGCAGCTGCTCGGCATCGCCGGTGCGCCGGGTGCCGGGAAGTCCACGCTGGCCGAGCGGATCGTGGCCGCGGTCGGCCCGCTGGCCCGGCTGGTGCCGATGGACGGCTTCCACCTGGCCCAGTCCGCACTGGTCCGGTTGGGCCGGGAGGGGCGCAAGGGCGCCCCGGACACGTTCGACGCCAACGGCTTCGTCTCGACGTTGCGCCGGCTGCGCCGGCTGGAGCCGACGTCGGTCTGGGCGCCGGCGTTCCGCCGCGACCTGGAGGAGCCGATCGCCGGATCGATCGAGGTGCCGCCCGAGGTCCGGCTGGTGGTGACCGAGGGGAACTACCTCCTGCTGCGCGAGGATCCGTGGGAGGAGGTGCGCACCCTGCTGCACCAGGTCTGGTTCCTCGACCTGGACGCCGAGCTGCGGATACGCCGGCTCACCGCCCGCCACGAGGCGTACGGGAAGGCACCGGAGGCGGCCCGGGCCTGGGCGCTGGGCAGCGACGAGGCCAACACCACGCTGGTCGCCGGCACCGCCATCCACGCCGACCTGGTGGTACGTCTAGCTGACCGCCCGCCGGGGTGACGGGACGCTCGGCCGGAGCAGCCGGGCCACCCGGGCCCGTTCCCGCACGAACTCGGGGGCGTCGGGGTAGGCGCTGTGGTTGTGGATCGGCGGGTCGGCGACCTCCCCGCCGCTGGGGTGCAGCGCCTCCGGGTCGCGGACCAGCACCTCACCTTCCCCGGCCGGAACCGACCAGCCGAGCGGATCGGTGTCCCGCCAGAAGTTGGTCCACTGGGTGTCGGCGGCGGGGCCGCTCAGCGCCCGGGCGAGCGTCGGCAGCCGGTTCGGCCCGAAGTACGCCGGGAAGACCCGACCGTAGAGCCGGGTGAGCTGGCAGCCGTACGAGAAGAACCAGATCCGTTGGCGCCACCGCTCTGGTAGCTGGAGGATCACCGCCGCGCAGATCACCGTGCCCTGGCTGTGTCCGGAGAGGATGATGCCCTCCACCCGCCGGGGGTCGTGTTCGGCGAGGGCGAGCAGCCCGGCGGTGCGGGTCTGCAGCTCGGGCACGGCCCGTTCGGCGTAGCTGGGCGGGGCGAGCGGGTGCGCGGCCCGGGGCCAGAAGGTGCCGACGTCCCAGAGCACTCCGACGGTGCGCCGGACGGTCTCGTTGCGGTAGACGAGCAGGCCGACGGCGGCGATCGCCACCGGGAGCCAGCCGAGCAGCCAGTCGCCCGCATCCGCGACCAGCTTCACCGGGCCCCACCATCCGGTGGCCGACGGCGGATGCGGACGGACGTGGGAGAGGGCGACCGCGCAGCCGAGGGCGGCGAGCACCGCGGCCGCCCCGGCGTACCAGCCGGTGAGCCGGATGGCATGCTCGCCGACCAGCCGGTGCAGCGCCCGGAAGACGCTGACGTCGCGGCACCGGCGCAGGTCGTGCGCGGAGAGGCTGCTGCCGTCGGCGGTCAGCTCGGCGTACTCCTCCCGGCGCAGCTGGCCGAAGAGCAGGCCGGCGTGGGCGGCGATGGGGATCAGCGCGAGCAGCGCGACGGCGAAGGCGAGCCCGGCCCACATCACCGGCACCGGCGGGAGCACCGCCGGGTTCGGCGCGGCACCGTCGTTGAGCCGGTCGATGACCCAGTAGAACAGCCCGGAGCAGTAGGCGATGGCCAGCAGCCAGCCGAAGCCGGCGATGAGCGCCGGGGCGCGGCCGTTCCAGGCCAGGTCGGTGTGGTCGTCGGGGGGTCCGGCCTCCACCGCCGGCCCGGTGCGGGGCAGCAGCAGACCGGCCCCGGCCACCGCGGCGACCGGGACGGCGAGCATCCAGACCTTGAGCCCGCCGGGGGCCGACGGCATGCCGGGCAGCCGGCCGGAGATCCAGGCCACCCCGCCGGCCAGGAGCATCCCGGCGCCGAGGGGCGCGGCGAGGGCGTGCCGACCGGAGCGGGCGACCGCGCCGATGGCGACGAGCAGGAGCACCTGGCTGGTGCCGAACCAGGCAATGACCCAGTCGTACCCGGGCAGTGAGCGGTCCGCGCCGCAGCCGGGGATGGCGGGGTGGCGGCCGCAGCCGGGCGGTGGGCGGAGCTGCACGAGCGGGGTGCCGGCCGGTCCGTCGGGCAGCAGCAGGAGCAGGATCGTCCCGGCCAGTCCGGCGCCGGTGAGCACGACGACGGCGAAACTCCACGGCCCGAGCGGCGTGTCGCCGGCCCGCCGGGTGAGCCAGGGCCGGCCCAGGGCCACCACGGCGATCGCCACGGGGGCGGCGAGCAGGGTCACGGTCAGCCAGGCGAGGGCGGCCCGCAGTCCCTGCGGTGGGTCCACCGCGAGCACCGCGCCGAGCGCCACCCCGGCGGCGGTGACCGCCCCGGTGCAGAGGTGCAGGACGGCGGCCCGGCGCAGCTGACCCTCGCCGCACCAGAAGGTGGGGTCCTGGAGCGGGTTGGTGAGGATCTCGGTGGGCGGCGGGCAGCAGGTCTGCTCGTCCGGCGGGTCGTCGAGGCCGGGCGTGGGGTCGGTTGCCGGCCCGCCGGGCTCGGCCGGCATCTCCGCCTCGTACTGGTAGGTGCGCCAGGCGAGCAGGCCGAGCCCGGCCAGCAGGCCGAGGGGTACGAGCAGCCCGACGGCGAGCGCGTGGCCGGCCTCGTGCCACCAGCCGTGGCCGAGGAACTCCCATGGGCCGGGGATCCGCCCCAGGCAGTCGTCGTCCACGCACTGCCACCCGATCAGGTCGACGCCGATGCCGGTGGCGGCGAGGACCAGCGTCCCGGTCAGGCTGAGGCAGAACAGCCGGATCAGCCAGGCGGTGATTCCGGACCGGCTGCCCCAGCGCTCCCGGTCGGGGTCGGGCGGGATGCCGGGACGGGCGTGCAGGGCGACGTTGGCCAGGGTGAACGGCAGGAGCAGCGTCCAGAGGGCGCGTTCGACGTCCCGGGCGGTCCGCGCGCCCGAGGTCAGCTGTCCCCAGCTGTACGCCTCGACGACGATCGGGTCGTCCGGTTCGGGGTCGGTGGGGCGGTAGAAGCCGGTCACCTCGTCGCCGGCGACCAGCCACGGCTCGGGGTCGTCGTCCCCGGGTTCGGGTGTCAGGCCGAGGGTCTGGGCCGGGGGGGTGTTGGACACCCCGTGCACGCGAAGTTCGAGGACCCGGCCGGCCATTTGGTGCCTCCCAGTTACGGAGTCACTACTAAGAGTGCTCCTGAAGGCATCGATATTGCTACTCGCCGATGGAGTTGTCCACCCTGTTCAGGCGAGTTCCCGTACCACCCGCGCCGGGTTGCCGACGGCGACCACGTTCGCCGGCAGGTCCCTGGTCACCACCGCGCCGGCACCGACCACGGTGTTGTCGCCGATCGTCACCCCGGCCAGCACGATCACCCCGCCGCCGAGCCAGACGTTGTCCCCGATGGTGATCGGCTTCGCCGCCTCCCACTTGGCCCGCCGGGGCTCCGCCTCGACGGGGTGGGTGGCGGCGAGGAGCTGGACGTTCGGTCCGATCTGGACGTCCGCGCCGATGGTGATCCGGGCGACGTCCAGGAAGACCGCGTTGACGTTGACGAAGCAGCGCGGGCCCAGGTGGGTCTGCCAGCCGTAGTCGCAATGGAACGGCGGCCGGACCCAGGTGTCCTCGCCGACCGAGCCGAGCAGCTCCCGCAGCGCGGCGAGCCGCCCCTCCGGATCGTCGGCCGCGCTGCGGTTGAAGCGCTCGGTCAGCCGGGCGGCCCGGTCCAGGTCGGCGACGATCTCCGGGTCGTCGGCGATGTACGGCTCGCCGGCGAGCATCCGGTCCCGCATCGCGCCCATCGTGCGCGCCGGCGTCAGTCGTTGGCGTGCAGGGCGGCGTTCAGCTCGATGCCCCGGCCGGTACGCGTCTTCGCCTCCAGCGCACCGGTGACCGAGTTGCGCCAGAACAGCAGGCCGTCCACGCCGGAGAGCTCGCGGGCCTTGACCACCCGGCCGTCCGGCAGGGTGATCTTCGAGGCGGCGGTGACGTAGCAGCCCGCCTCGACCACGCAGTCGTCGCCGAGCGAGATGCCCACGCCGGCGTTCGCGCCGATCAGGCTCCGCTCGCCGATGCTGACCTTCTCGGTGCCGCCGCCGGAAAGGGTGCCCATGATCGAGGCGCCGCCGCCGATGTCGGAGCCGTCGCCGACCAGCACGCCCTGCACGATCCGCCCCTCGACCATCGACGTGCCCAGCGTGCCGGCGTTGAAGTTCACGAAGCCCTCGTGCATGACGGTGGTGCCGGCAGCCAGGTGCGCCCCGAGCCGCACCCGGTCCGCGTCGGCGATCCGCACGCCGGACGGGACCACGTAGTCGGTCATCCGGGGGAACTTGTCCACCCCGTAGACGGCCAGGTGGCGGCCGGCGGCCCGCTCGATCACCCGCAGCTCGTCCACCCGCTCCGGCGGGCACGGCCCGGCCGAGGTCCAGGCGACGTTGGCCAGCTTGCCGAAGATCCCGTCGAGGTTGAGCTCGTTGGGCCGCACCAGGCGGTGGGAGAGCAGGTGCAACCGGAGGTACGCGTCGGACGCGTCCTTGATCGGGTCGTCCAGCGAGCCGATCACGGTGGTCACCTCGACCGTCCGCAGACCCGGCAGCGCCCGCTCGCCGATCGCGCCCGGCGGCAGGTCGAGCACGTCGGCCTGCTCCTCGCCGGGGACCAGCGGCAGCTCGCCGAGTCCCAGCTTGCCGGTCGGGTACCAGGTGTCCAGCACCTGATCGTCAGCGGTAACGGTGGCCAGGCCGATGCCCCAGGCAGACTGTGCGGTCGTCACGATTGTGACGGTACCGTGCCAACCATGGAGAACCCGCTGACCCCCGAGGTCTTGGCTGATCCGGTGGCGCTGACCCGTGCCCTGGTCGACATAGAGTCCGTCTCCCTCAACGAGAAGGCGATCGCCGACTGCGTGGAGCAGGTGCTGCGGCGCGTGCCGCACCTGACCACGTTCCGGCACGGCAACACGGTGATGGCGCGTACCGACCTGGGGCGGGAGCAGCGGGTGGTGCTCGCCGGCCACCTGGACACGGTCCCGCTGAACAACAACTTCCCGTCGACCATGCGCGGCGACCTGATGTATGGCTGCGGCACCTCCGACATGAAGTCCGGGGTGGCGTTCGCGCTGCACCTCGCGGTGACCCTGCCCGACCCGCGCTACGACGTGACGTACTTCTTCTACGAGGCCGAGGAGATCGAGTCGAAGTACAACGGGCTCACCCTGGTCGCCGCAGCGCACCCGGAGTGGCTGGAGGCGGACTTCGCGGTGCTGCTCGAGCCGACGTACGGGATCGTCGAGGCCGGCTGCCAGGGCACCATGCGGGCGGTCGTCACCACCCATGGCGAGCGGGCCCACGCGGCGCGGTCCTGGCACGGGGTGAACGCCATCCACGGCGCCGGCGAGGTGCTGCGCCGCCTGACGGCGTACGAGGCGCGGCGGGTCACCATCGACGGTTGCGACTACCGCGAGGGGCTGAACGCGGTCCGGATCACCGGCGGGGTGGCCGGCAACGTCATCCCCGACCGCTGCGACATCGAGATCAACTACCGGTACGCCCCGGACCGCGACCCGGCGGCGGCGGAGGCGCACCTGCGGGAGGTCTTCGCCGGCTTCGACCTCGAGGTGACCGATGCGGCGGCCGGCGCCCCGCCCGGGCTGGACGCGCCCCCGGCGCAGGAGTTCCTGGCCGCGGTCGGCGCCGCGCCGATCGGCAAGCTGGGCTGGACGGACGTGGCCCGGTTCGCGGCGATGGGCATCCCGGCGCTGAACTTCGGCCCGGGCGACCCCAACCTGGCCCACCACAAGGACGAGCACGTGGAGCTCACCAAGATCCGGGACGGAGCGGCGACGCTGCACCGCTGGCTGGCGTCCGCCTGATCGGCCCGAATGCGGTCAGGAGGTCTGCGTCGGTGGACGCAGACCTCCTGACAGGTCACCCGGTGGCCCGGTCAGCCGGTCGTCGCGAGGGACGCCTCCGTCTCGGTGGGCTCGCCGGTGAGGTCGGTGGTGTGGGCCTCCAGCTGGCGGGCGCGGCGGCGCTCCGCCACCACGTCGCGGATCCGTCGCTGCATCTGCCGGCGGATCCGGACCCTCTCGTTGTTGCTGATCACGCTTGCTCCTCCCCCGAAGGCGCGCGCCGGGGCATACCCCGTAGGTGAATAGTAAGACGTACGGGCGACGGAATTAGTTGCCCAAGATCGCGAACAAAATTCGCCGGCTCGCCCGGCCGCACACCCCGTGGCCCCGGCTCCACTACGGTGGCTCCCATGAGCGAGAGCCACGGGCGCCAGCAGCCCGGCCGCGACCCGGGACGGGAGCGGCACCGGGGCGCTGTCACGCTCCGCCGCGGCGCCATCCCCACCAGCACCGCCGACCAGCGGTTGCTGGATTCGCGCGGGCGCGGCGACTGGAAGACCAAGGACGCCTGGCGGGCGCTGCGGATCCTGTCGGAGTTCGTCGAGGGCTTCGACACCCTGGCCGACCTGCCGCCCGCGGTCAGCGTCTTCGGTTCGGCCCGCAGCAAGCCGGACAGCCCGGAGTGCCGAATGGCCGAGCAGTTGGGCGCCGCCCTGGCCCGGGCCGGGTACGCGGTGATCACCGGCGGCGGCCCGGGCGTGATGGAGGCGGCCAACCGGGGCGCCAGCGAGGCGGGCGGGCTCTCCGTCGGGCTCGGCATCGAGCTGCCGTTCGAGCAGGGCCTCAACGACTGGGTTGACCTGGCCATCGACTTCCGGTACTTCTTCGCCCGCAAGACGATGTTCGTCAAGTACGCCCAGGCGTTCGTGGTGCTGCCCGGCGGCTTCGGCACCATGGACGAGCTGTTCGAGGCGCTCACCCTGGTGCAGACCGGCAAGGTCACCCGCTTTCCGGTGGTGCTGATGGGCGTCGACTACTGGGGCGGCCTGATCGACTGGCTGCGGGACACCATGGCCGCCGAGGGGAAGATCGGCCCGGTGGACCTGGAGCTGATCTGCCTCACCGACGACGTCAACGACGCGGTCCGGCACATCGTGGAGGCCGAGGCGGTGCTCTCCGCCGAGCAGGAGGCGATCCGCGAGGAGGCGGTGGCGCGTACCGAGGCGGATCAGCGGGCCGCCGCCGACGAGGGCGGAAAGGGCTGACCGTGGCGGCGATCTGCGTGTTCTGCGCGTCCTCCCGTACCCTCGACCAACGCTGGCTGGACCTGGCGGCGGAGACCGGGGCGGAGCTCGCCCGGCGGGGTCACACACTGGTCAGCGGCGGTGGTTGCGTCGGGATGATGGGCGCGGTGGCGGACGGCGCTCGATCCGCCGGCGGACCCACCCTCGGCGTGATCCCGCAGGCCCTGGTCGACCTGGAGGTCGCCGACCTGGCCTCCGACGAGCTGCTGGTCACCGACGGGATGGCCAGCCGCAAGACGTTGATGATCGAGAAGTCGGACGCCTTCCTCACCCTGCCGGGCGGGCTCGGCACCCTGGACGAGCTCTTCGAGGTGTGGACCACCGCCACGCTCGCCATACACGCCAAGCCGATGGTGCTGGTCGATGCCGAAGGCTTCTACCGTCCGCTGGTCGACTGGCTGCACAGCCTCGCCGACCGGCACTTCCTCAAGCCCGCCGGCCTCGACCTGCTCACCGTCGTCGACTCCGTCCCCGCCGCCCTCGACGCCCTCGAATCCCGCCTCACCTGACCCCGTCGCCGCCGCCCGTTGATCATGAAGTTATGACCGTCGATGTCGGCGTGTCGTGGCGACAACTTCATGATCACGCGGGGTCAGGCGGGAGAGGTCGGGGAGAGTTCGGCGACGATCTCGTCGTCCTCCATGGCGCCGGTGGGCACGAAGCCGATCGAGGTGTAGAGGGCGGCGGCGGCGGTGTTGTCCGGGTGGTACGACAGCCGCACCACACTGCCGCCGTCCTGCGACGCCAACCAGTCGGCGAGCGTACGGACGGCGGCCCGCCCGACGCCCCGGTCCTGCTCGGCGGCGTCGACCATCATGCCGCCGATCCACCGGGAGCCGTCCACGTCCACGCCCCACATGATGTGCCCGACCACCGTCTCGTCGGCGACCACGGCGAGCGAGGTCCAGACCTTGGAGCGCGTGCTCAGCACCAGGTAGCGGGCCGCCAGGGCGGGCACCCAGCGGCGCTGGTCGTCGCGGGGCGCGACATCCGCCACGGCCCGCCAGTTGTCGTCGTTCACGGGGCGGAGCGTGACGTGACGACCGGCCCGGTCGCTGAGCCCAGAATCGATCACCAAGCGAGCCTAGGCTGCCGCCCGCGGCCGGGCGACCCGTTTCGGTCGGGATCGTCCCGCCCGGCTCCCCGGCCGCGCCGGCGAGGAGATCGCTCGGTGGCACGGGTCGGTCAGCCGGTGGTGGCTCCCGCCTTCGCGTCCAGGAAGGGGCGCGGGTCGCCGGCACCGAGGTCGGTGATGCCGGCGGTGTGCAGGGCGCCGATGGCGAGGGTACGGCGGACCGCAGCGAAGGTGATCACGTGGCCGATGGTGCCGCCGAGGGTGTGGGTGGTCGGCGGGGCACAGGTGGTGTCGACGAACGTGTCGGCGAGGGTCCCGGCGGCCAGCGTGTGGGCGACGAAGGCCCGGTAGTCGCGCCCGGCGCTCTCGTGCCGGGCCGCCAGTCCGCTGATGGACCGGTCGCTCTCGTCGGGCCAGGCGCCGCCACGCAGCGCCGAGAGCCAGTGCTCCTCCTGCGTGACCATCGCGTTGATCAACGAGCGGAGGGTCGGCCGATCGTCGATGGTCTCGACCGAGACCGTGACGGGCCGGTCGAGGACCTCGTCGTCGAGGGTGGCGGCACGGTCGATGATGGCGGTGAGCGTGTCGACATGGTGGTCGACCAGGTGCTGCAGGACGTTCATCGGAGTCTCCTCGTGCGTCGCCGGCAGCCGCAGCCCGCCGGGCGGTTGGAAGTGGACGCCGCTGGGGCAGGGCAACTCCAGCTCCCGAAAGGTGAGCGGCCTGCGACGCCGGACGCCCGTCGGCGTCACGCCGTAGGCGCGCAGGAAGGCGCGGGTGAACGCCTCGTGCGAGCCGTACCCGGCCTCGACAGCGATGTCGAGGACGGTGCGGTCGCTGGTGGTGAGCCGGTGGGCCGCCCGCTCCAACAGCAGTCGGCGCCGCAGGGCGCCCGGCGGTTCACCGGTCGCGGCCGCGATCAGCCGGTCGAAGTGGAAACGCGACAGATGGGCGCGGGCAGCGAGCTCCGTCGCGCTGGTCTCCGGGTCGTCCAAGCCGACCTGCAGCCAGTCGAGGAGGCCGGTGAGCCCATCCGTGTTGGTCATGGGTACAGCGTGCACCCACGGCCGGGCACCGGGCTTGATCGCCGTTGCGGACCTGCCGCCGTCTCCATGCGGGCGCAGGTGAAAGGGGGCCAGGGCCGCCGATCGCTCAGTCGAGCAGGGCGTCCAGGCCGACGGTCAGGCCGGGACGGTTGCGCACCGCGCGCACGGCCAGCAGCACGCCGGGCATGAAGGAGGCCCGGTCGTACGAGTCGTGCCGGATCGTCAGCGTCTCCCCGGTGGTGCCGAAGAGCACCTCCTGGTGGGCGACCAACCCGGTGGCCCGGACCGCGTGGACCCGCACCCCGTCGATCTCGGCGCCGCGCGCACCCGGCACCTCGTCCTTGGTGGCGTCCGGCGACGGGCCCAGCCCGGCCGCGACGCGGGCCTCCGCAATCAGCCGCGCGGTGTGGGTCGCCGTGCCGCTGGGCGCGTCCAGCTTGCGCGGGTGGTGCTGCTCGATGATCTCGACCGACTCGAAGTGCCGGGCCGCCCGGGCGGCGAACTGCATCATCAGCACCGCCCCGATGCCGAAGTTCGGGGCGATCACCACGCCGACGCCGGGCTTCCGCTCCAACCAGCTCCGCACCCGCTCCAGCCGCTGCTCGGTGAAGCCGGTGGTGCCCACCACGGCGTTGATGCCCTGGTCGATGCACCAGTGCAGGTTGTCCATGACGACATCGGGGGTGGTGAAGTCGACGACCACCTCGGCCCCGGCGTCGGAGGCGTTGAACAGCCAGTCGCCCTGGTCGACCATCGCGACGAGGTCCATGTCGGCGGCCGCGTCGACCGCCTTGCACACCTCCGCGCCCATCCGGCCCCGGGCACCCAGCACGCCGACCCGGATGGGCTCGGCCGGGTTCTTCTCCTGCTCGTCAGTCACGGGCCACAACCTATCCCAATCGGGACGAGGTCACGCCGACCGTCCCACAGCGCGTCCCCGCCCGCCCCTTGGAAGCGCACAGTTTCACGGGTCAGGCGGAGAAGTCGTTCTCACCGAAGGGGCCGACGACCGCCAGCGACATCGGGCGGCCGAGCAGGTCGGCGGCCAGCGCGTTGACGTCCTCCAGGGTCACCGCGTCGACCCGGGCGAGCAGCTCGTCCACCGGCATCAGGTCGCCGTAGAGCAGCTCACCCTTGGCCAGCCGGCTCATCCGGGAGCCGGTGTCCTCCAAGCCGAGCACGAAGGAGCCCTTCGACATGCCCTTGCCACGGGCCAGCTCGTCCTCGGTGATCCCGTCGGCGGCCACCCGGGCCAGCTCGGCCCGGGTCAGCTCCAGCACCTCGTCCACCTTGCCCGGGGCGCAGCCGGCGTAGACGGCGAAGAGGCCGCTGTCGGCGTACTGGCTGGCGTAGGAGTAGACCGAGTAGGCCAGGCCGCGCCGCTCGCGGATCTCCTGGAACAGCCGGCTCGACATGCCGCCGCCGAGGACGTTGTTGAGCACCCCGAGGGCGAAGCGCCGCTCGTCGGTTCGGTCGATGCCGGGGCAGCCGAGGATGACGTGCGCCTGCTCGGTCTCCTTCGGCTCGACCAGGGTGGCGGCCGGCTTGGTGCGTACCGCCGGGGTTTCCGGACGGCGCGGTGCCGGCGCGGCCGGCTCGGCGTCCAGCGGGGTGCCGCGCAGCGCCTGGCGGACCAGCTTGACCACGGCGGCGTGGTCGAGGTTGCCGGCGGCGGCGATGACGATCTCCGGCGCGGTGTAGCGACGGCGGTAGAAGCTCTGGATCTGCCGCCGGGTCATCGGGGTGACCGTCTCCTCGGTGCCGGAGATCAGCCGGCCGAGCGGGTGGTCACCGTAGACGGCGCGGGCGAAGAGGTCGTGCACCTCGTCACCCGGCTCGTCGTCGTGCATGGCGATCTCTTCGAGGATGACGGCGCGCTCGGTCTCGACGTCGGCCGCCTCCAGCACCGAGTCGGCGACGAGGTCGCACATCACGTCGATGGCCAGCGGCAGGTCCTCGTCCAGCACCCGGGCGTAGTAGGTGGTGTATTCCTTCGTGGTGAAGGCGTTCGTCTCGCCCCCCACCGCCTCGATCTCCGAGGAGATGTCCAGCGCGGTGCGCTTGCGGGTGCCCTTGAAGAGCAGATGCTCCAGGAAGTGCGCGGCGCCGCCCTGCGGGCCGGTCTCGTCGCGCGAGCCGACCGCCACCCAGATGCCGAACGAGACGCTGCGCATCGCCGGGATCGCCTCGGTGAGCACCCGCAACCCGCTGGGCAGCACGGTACGGCGTACCGTGCCGCCCAGCGGGTCGTCGGTCAGCGTGCGGGTGACCGCCCGGGCCGACCCGCCGGCCCGGCCGGGTTGCGACCCGGTGGCGTGCCGGACGGCGCCGGACGGGCCCACCCCCCGTCGATCCGCAGGAAAAGACGAACGCTGGGCCCGACTCACGGAAACCTGCTCTCAGTTCGACGAGGGGTGGGCCCGTCCGGCGCCGTCCGGCACGCCACCGGGTCGCAACCCGGCCGGGCCGGCGGGTCGGCCCGGGCGGTCACCCGCACGCTGACCGACGACCC